>NZ_JBIKIL010000171.1:0-5996 GCF_044361645.1 Limnohabitans sp.
GACCCGGCCATGCGCGAGCGCATGGCCCAGCTCAACCCCACCGCATCGGCCAAAGTGGCCAACCGCCTGCTGGAGGCCACCCGCCGCCAGTACTGGCAACCCGACGCCGAAACCCTGACAGCCCTGCTGCGGGCCGGCGAAGAACTTGAAGACCGCCTTGAAGGCATACAGGAAGGACTCCCCGCATGATCGAAACCACCAGCATCCCTGTGAACCGCATCCAGAGGGTACGCGGCGCAGACGGCGAAGGCAGCGTGCAGTTCCAGATGGACCCCAGCGTCAAGATCGGCACCGCCAAGGTGTTTGCGGTCTACGGCAAAGGCGGCATCGGCAAAAGCACCACGTCGTCGAACCTGTCGGTGGCCTTCAGCAAGCTGGGCAAGCGCGTGCTGCAAATTGGCTGCGACCCCAAGCACGACTCGACCTTCACCCTGACCAAAAAGCTCATGCCCACCGTGATCGACGCGCTCGAGACGGTGGACTTTCACGCCGAAGAGTTGCGCCTGGATGACTTCGTCTTCAAAGGCTACAACGGCGTGATGTGCGTGGAAGCTGGCGGCCCACCCGCAGGCACCGGCTGCGGCGGCTATGTGGTCGGCCAGACCGTCAAACTGCTCAAAGAGCACCACCTGCTCGAAGACACCGACGTGGTGATTTTTGACGTGTTGGGCGACGTGGTGTGCGGCGGTTTTGCAGCGCCCCTGCAGCACGCCGACCGCGCCCTGATCGTGACCGCCAACGACTTTGACTCGATCTTCGCGATGAACCGCATCGTGCAAGCGATTGGCGCCAAGGCGAAAAACTACAACGTGCGTTTGGGCGGCGTGATCGCCAACCGCAGCGACGCGACCGACCAAATCGACAAGTACAACGCGGTCACTGGCCTGAAAACCATGGCGCACTTCCCCATGCTGGACGAGATCCGCAAGAGCCGTTTGCAAAAGTGCACTTTGTTTGAGTTGGAGCCCACGCCTGCTGTCAAAGCGGTGCAAGACGAGTACATGCGCTTGGCTGCCGCCCTGTGGCTGGGGGCCGACCCGTTGCCGTCCATCCCGATGAAAGACCGCGACATTTTTGACCTGCTGGGTTTTGACTGATCCGCACGGCAAAAACCGCACCGAAAGCCCAGCCATGAACAGCACCACCGCCTACGAACAACGCCGCAGCCAGATCGAGCACTACTTTGACCGCACCGCGGCCGATGCCTGGGCCCGCCTGACCTCGAACGAGCCGGTGGGCCGCATCCGCGCCACCGTGCGCGCCGGGCGCGACACCATGCGCGAGACCCTGCTGTCGTGGCTGCCGCAAGACCTGACTGGCCTGCGCGTGCTGGATGCCGGTTGCGGCACCGGCGCCCTGGCCCTGCAGGCCGCCCTGCGCGGGGCCGAGGTGGTGGCGATTGATTTGTCGCCCACCCTGGTCAAGCTGGCCGCCGAACGCATGGCCGCCGAACACCCCACCCTGCCCGGCTCGGTGCAGTTTTTGTCAGGCGACATGCTCAGCCCCGATTGGGGTCACTTTGACCATGTGGTCTGCATGGACTCGCTCATCCATTACGACAGCGACCAAATCGCGCAAGCTTTGGCCGGTTTGGCGCAGCGCACACGCGGCTCCATGGTCTTCACCTTTGCGCCGCGCACGCCCCTGTTGGCCTTGATGCACAGCGCAGGCCGCTTGTTTCCGCGCAGCGACCGCTCGCCCTCGCTCTCGCCCGTGGCGCACGCTGACTTGCTCAAACGCATGCAGGGCCACAGCGACCTGACGGGCTGGCAAGGCGCGCGCATGCAGCGCGTGGCCAGCGGTTTTTACACCTCGCAAGCCTGGGAGTGGACCCGCGCATGAAACTGCACATCCCGGCCCCCCGCTGGCTGACGGCCTACGGCACGCGCTTCATGCCGTTTGCCGACGCGGCCTCGCCCGAGCTGCCCATGGCGCGCCTCTTGCGCCTGTCGCTGTTCCAGGTGGTGATCGGCATGGTGACCGCGCTCTTGGTGGGCACGCTCAACCGGGTCATGATTGTGGAGCTGCAGGTGCCCGCCTGGTGGGTGGCCTTGGCTGTGGCCATTCCCATGGTGTTTGCGCCGCTGCGCACCCTGATCGGCTACCGCAGCGACACGCACCCCTCGGCGCTGGGCCTGCGCCGCATTCCGTACATGTGGACCGGCACCTTGCTGCTGTTTGGCGGCCTGTCCATCCTGCCTTTTGCCTTGTTGCTGCTGTCCGAGCCCGAAAGCCCCAATTTCTGGGTGGGCCAGCTGGGCGCGTGCCTGGCTTTTGTGCTGGTGGGCACCGGCATCCAGGTCACGCAAACCGCCGGCATGGCCCTGGCCCACGACCTGAGCACCGACGACAAACGCCCCCGCGTGGTGGCCTTGCTCTACAGCATGTTGCTGGTGGGCATGATCGTCAGCAGCGCGATTTTTGGTTGGTTGCTCAGCGAGTTCAGCCCGCAAAAACTCATCCAGCTGGTGCAAGGCTGCGCCGTGGTGGTGGCCTTGATGAACCTGGCCGCCTTATGGAAACAAGAGGCGCGTGGCGCCAAGCGCGGACGCCGCGAGGCCGGTGGCTTTGCCAGCAGCTGGCGCGAACTCATGGCCGAGCCCCAGATGCGCCGCTTTTTGTGGACGCTGGCCCTGGGCACCTTCGCCTTCAACATGCAAGACATCGTGCTGGAGCCCTACGCGGCAGAAATCTTGAAGCTCGATGTGGGCGCGACCAGCGCCTTGACCGCTTTGAGTGCCGGTGGCGCTTTGCTGGCCTTTTTACTGTCGGCACGCTGGCTGGCTGGCGGCATGCATGCCTGCCGCTTGGCCAGCCTGGGTGTGCTCTTGGGCTTGCCCGCGTTTGCGATGGTGATTTTTTCTGGCCCCCTGGAGGCCGCTGGGCTGTTTCGCATCGGCGTGGGCCTGATCGGTTTCAGTGGTGGCTTGTTTTCGGTGGGCATGTTGGTCACCGCCATGGGCATGGCACAAGACGGCAGCCCGCTGGGCAAACTCGGCGGCCTGGTCATCGGCACTTGGGGCGCAGTCCAAGCCACCAGCGCGGGCGCGGCCATGGCGCTGGGCGGGGCTTTGCGCGACGGCGTGTCGGTGCTGGCCATGTCGGGCGCTTTGGGCGAGGTGCTGGTCACGCCCATCACCGCCTACAGCTTTGTCTACCACGTCGAGATGTATTTGTTGTTCGTCGTGCTGGTGGCCCTGGGTCCGATGTTGCGCGCCAGCCGTTTGGCTGAGCGGGCACAGGCCCAAAAAACCAGCCTCCCCCAACCCTTTGGCCTGGCACAACTGCCGGGCTGATGCACCGATTTTTTTGAAGGAGAACAGCCATGGAAACAGGCGCAATCACACAGTACGTCGATGTGGCCCAAATCGTCTTGTACATGTTCTGGGCATTTTTTGCCGGGCTGATTTATTACCTGGTGCGTGAAAGCCACCGCGAGGGTTACCCCATGGATTCGGGCCGCGAAAACGGCCCCAAGATCGAAGGCTGGCCACCGGTGCCCGAACCCGTGGCCTACAAAACCGAAGACGGCCACACCCACCTCTCGCCCGACCTGAACCGCCCGGACGGCGAATACAGCGCCAAACCCATGCACGGCTGGAACGGCGCACCCCTAGAGCCCCTGGGCGACCCCCTGCTGGCAGGTGTAGGGCCCGGTGCCTGGGCCATGCGCGCCGACGTGCCCGACATGGAGCACGGCCACCCCAAGATCGTGCCCATGCGCATCGCCACCGACCACTCGGTGGCCAAACACGACGTGGACCCGCGTGGCCTGCCGGTTTGGGGTGCCGACAAAGTCATCGCCGGCACCGTGGTGGATTTGTGGGTGGACCGCATGGAAATGCTGTTTCGCTACGCCGAAGTGCAGTTGGTCAACTCCGACAAACGCGTTTTGCTGCCCATGACCTTTGCGCGCATCAAAAAGGATGGCTCGCATGTGCAAGCAATACTTGCGCACCAGTTTGCCAACGTACCGCAAACCAAATCCAAAGACCAAATCACCTTGCTCGAAGAAGAAAAAATCACCGCTTACTTTGGTGCGGGCACTTTGTATGCGACGCCTGAGCGTCAGGAACCCATCATATGAAAGCCACCCACGAACACGAGTGGGAGGCCGCCCCCGGCTTGCCCAGCGCCCTGCCCAAGGGCGAGCGTGTGGTCTGGCAGGGCGCGCCCGACTGGAAGCGCTTGGCCATCCATGCGTTTCATGTGCGCAAAATTGCGCTGTACTTCGCACTCATGCTGGCGGTACAGGTCATCAACCTGACGGCCCCTGACAGCGGCGCTGGCTGGAAGCCCTTGGCAGAAGTCGACTGGAAACCCCTGGTCGTGGCCGCCAGCCTCTACGCCCTGGCCTTGAGCCTGCTCTTGGGCTCGGCCTGGATGTCGGCGCACAGTACGCTCTACACCTTGACCAACAAGCGCGTGGTCATGCGGATTGGCATCGTGCTCACGCTGACCTTCAACCTGCCCTTCAAACGCATCGCGGGTGCGTCACTCAAGACCCAGGGGGCTGGCACGGGCGACATCGCACTGGCTTTGCACCCCGAAGACCGCATCGGCTGGTTCCACCTGTGGCCACACCAACGCGCTTGGCACATCACGAAACCACAGCCCACTTTGCGCTGCGTGCCAGACAGCCAGCAAGTGGGCGAGCTGCTGCTGGACCTGTGGCGTGCCGAGCGTTCGGGACAAAACTTGCAACTGGGCGATGCAGCGGTCCCAAGCCACTCCTCGGCACCTCACCAAGGCCTGCTGGCATGAGCACCCTGCCCAAACACGACTGGCAACCCAGCCGGCCAGCCCCTCAAACCCAGGGTTTGAACCGGCCCATGGCCTGGATAGGCGTGATGCTGCTGGCCTTGCTGGTGGCCGTGGGCTTGGCCCGTTGGTCGGGCCTTGACCCACGCACCCCTGACGCCGCCGTGCAATGGCAGCGCGACCTGCAATTCACCGACCTGCCCAGCGGCGACATCGCTGTGCTGGACGCCAGCACAGGGCAAGCGGTGGCCCAGTTTTCTGGCGAGCAAGGTTTTTTACGCAGCACCTTGCGGGCACTGGCCCGCGAACGCCAGCGCTCGAGTTTGGGCAAAGAAGCCCCGTTCCTGTTGATCGGCCGCACCGATGGCCGCCTGACCCTGCAAGACCCCAGCACAGGCCAGCGCATTGACCTCGAATCGTTTGGCCCCAGCAACGCGGCCGTGTTTGCCAGCCTGCGACTGGCTGGCACAGACAACGCCGCCTTGAAATCAGCCCCCTGAAATTGAAACATCCCGCACCGGAGAAGCCCATGACCGCCACCGCCGTCCACACCATAGCAACCGCTGAAGATGCCAACAAAAAGGCCGTGCACGACGACATGATCAGCCCGCGTTTTTACACCACCGACTTTGCCGCCATGGACCGCATCAACATCGAGCCGGTGCGCGCCGAGTGGGACAAGATGATGGCCGAGTACGAGGGCGACAACAACCACGACCACTTCCAGCGCGACGAAGCCTTTGCCGGTGAAGTGGCCGCTGGCATGGCCAGCCTGTCGCCCGAGATGCGGCAAGAGTTCATGGACTTTTTGGTCAGCTCACTCACGTCGGAATTTTCCGGCTGCGTGCTCTACAACGAGATCCGCAAAAACGTCAGCAACCCCGACATCAAGCAGCTGATGACTTACTTGGCGCGCGATGAATCGCGCCATGCGGGCTTCATCAATTTGTCGCTGCGCGACTTCAACCTGGGCATCGACCTGGGTAAGCTCAAGCGCACCAAGAAATACACCTTCTTCAAGCCCAAATACATTTACTACGCCACCTACCTGTCCGAAAAAATCGGCTACGCACGCTACATCACCATCTTTCGCCAACTCGAAAAGTACCCCGAAAAACGCTTTCACCCCATCTTTCGCTGGTTCGAGTTGTGGTGCAACGACGAGTTCCGCCACGGCGAAGCTGTTGCCCTGATCATGCGCGCCAACCCCAAGTTGCTGAGCGGCGGCAACAAGC
>NZ_JBIKIL010000108.1:0-13649 GCF_044361645.1 Limnohabitans sp.
GGCCGTCTACGCCACCATGTACGTGCGCGACCACACCCGCCCCATGCTGCACGAGGCCATGGGCCTGGATTCGAGCGAATACGACTACGAAGTCTTCCGCATCACCACCGCCATCACGCAGCAGGTGTTTCCATTGGCGCTGGACACCGACAACCCGGCGTTTCGCCGGGGCCTGGAGCGCTTGTTTGCGCTGTCGCAAGCCATGGAAAAAGCCAAAGCCCGTGGCGGTGTGGTGGGCAAGCTGCAGCAAGGCGTGTGCGCGGTGAAAGCGGCGGCCACCTTTGCGCGCCTGTACTTCATGCCGGTGATTGAGCAAGACCTGTCGCCCCAAGTGCGCATGGAACCGGCATGGTGACTGAAGTCGTTTGGGCTTGCGTTTTCACGGCCCTGTGCTGGTGGCTCGGCACGGGCGTGATTTTGTGGCTCGACCGGCTGCCTGCGCGCAGCTTCCGTTTCAGCCTGGGCGCTTGGACGGTGCTTTTGGCTTTGAGTTTTTGGGGCGTGGCCCACAGCATGCAAGAGGTCAGCGTGTTCAACGCCTACCTCGCCTTTGGCAGCGTGATCCTGATGTGGGGCTGGCACGAGTTGGCCTTTTTGACCGGCTGGATCACCGGGCCGCGCAAAACCGCGCTGGACGCAGGCCTGACAGGGTGGCCGCGCTTTGTGCAGTCGGTGCAGGTCATGCTGTACCACGAGCTCGCCCTGCTCGTTAACTTTGCCATTTTGTGGTGGATGCAAGAGGGCCAGGCCAGCCATGTGGCCATTTGCACCTTTGCCCTGCTGTGGTGCATGCGCCTGTCGGCCAAACTGAATTTGTTTTTTGGCGTGCCGCAAAACGGCGCGCAATACCTGCCTGCGCACTTGGCCTACTTGGCCAGTTATTTCCGCACCACCAACGGCATGTCGCTGTGGTTTGTGCTGTCCATGAGCGTGGCCATGGGCACCTGGTTTTGGCTGGTGTGGCTGGCGCAACAAGGCGCGGTGGCCATCACCACCGGCTGGGTCATGCTGGCCACGCTGCTGGGGCTGGCCATCGTTGAACACCTCATCATGATTTTTCCTTGGCCATTGGAGCGGCTGTGGGGTTGGGCCATGGGCCAGACCAACAAACCGGCTTTGACCACCCCCCCTTGAAGGCCCCCATGAACAGCTTGACCCTCACCCCCGCCCTGCGCGCCGATGGCTTTGACACACCCAGTCTCCCGCCACGCCCCAGTACCGGTGAGCTCAGCCGCACACACCAACGCCCGGTGGCGGTGGTCATTGGCAGCGGCTTTGGCGGTCTGGCGGCAGCGATACGTCTGAGCGTCAGAGGCTACGAGGTCAAGGTTTTTGAAAAGCTCGACGCCCCTGGGGGCCGCGCCTATGTGCACCACCAAGACGGCTTCACCTTCGATGCAGGCCCGACCATCATCACCGCACCGTTTTTGCTTGAAGAGCTGTGGGCACTATGCGGCAAAAGCTTTGCCGACGATGTGAAGCTGGTGGCCATGGACCCGTTTTACCGCGTGCGCTTTGCCGACGGCAGCTGGTTTGACTACAACGGCGACGCCGAGCACATGCGCGCCGAAGTGGCCCGCTTTGAGCCCGATGACCTGCCCGGTTACGAACGCTTTTTGGAAGAAGCCGAGCGCTGCAAAACCCTGGGTTTTGAGGGCATGGGCGACATGGCTTTTGACAAGCTCAGCGACTTGGCAGCTGCCATTCCCGACTTCTTGCGCATGGGCGCTTGGCGCAGCCTGTACAGCCTGGTGGCCAAACACATGCGCAACGACAAACTGCGCATTGTCATGAGCTTTCACCCGCTCTTGATCGGCGGCAACCCCTTTGCCGTGACCTGTGCTTACGCCCTCATCAACGCGCTGGAGCGCACCTGGGGCGTGCATTCGGCCATGGGCGGCACCGGCGCGATTGTGAAAGGCCTGGTGGGCCTGCTGCAAGCGCGCGGTGTGCCGCTGCGCTGCAACGCCCCCGTGACGCAAATCCGCATTGAAAACGGTCGCGCCTGTGGTGTGGAACTGCAAAGCGGCGAGTTCGTGCCCGCCGACATCGTGGTGAGCAACGGCGACACCGCTTGGACCTACAAAAACCTGGTGGCGCCTGAGCACCGCCGGGTCTGGACCGACCGCAAAATCGCCCAAGGCAAATACTCCATGGGCCTGTTTGTCTGGTACTTCGGCACCTCCAAACAGTACAAAGACGTGCCGCACCACATGATGGTGCTGGGCCCGCGCTACAAAGGCCTGCTGCAAGACATCTTCCAAAAGCACAAACTGGCCGAGGACTTCAGCCTGTACTTGCACCGCCCCACGGCCACCGACCCGTCCATGGCCCCAGAGGGCTGCGACACTTTTTATGTGCTCTCGCCCGTGCCGCACCTGGACAGCGGCACCGATTGGCCCGCCTTTGCCGAGACCTACCGCGCAGCCATTGCCGAAAGCTTGGAGGCCAGCGTGCTGCCCGGCCTGCGCGACTGCATCGTGACCAGCAAGGTCAGCACGCCACAAGACTTTCACGACAACTTGTGGTCTTACAAAGGCGCGGGCTTTGGCCTGGAGCCTTTGCTGCTGCAAAGCGCCTGGTTTCGCCCGCACAACCGCAGCGAAGACGTGCCGGGCCTGTTTGTGGTCGGGGCCAGCACCCACCCCGGTGCAGGTGTACCGGGCGTGCTGATGTCGGCCAAGGCCTTGGAAACGGTGGTGCCCCATGTCCATGCCTGAGCGCTTGACCAAGCAGCCCAGCCACTTGAGCGCTGTGGCCACGCCAGCTGCGGCCCCGCCCACGCCACCTGTGGTGCTGCAAGAGCTCGACTTCGACTCGCACGACCTGCAAGCCTGCGTGGCCATGATGCAAGGCGGCTCCAAAACTTTTTTTGCCGCCAGCCGTTTGCTGCCCCCACGTGTGCGCACCGCCGCGATCGCGCTCTATGCCTTTTGCCGGGTGGCCGACGACTTGGTCGATGAAGCCGCACCCGGCGACACCCCACTGGCTGTGCTGCAAGAACGCTTGGACGCCATTTACGCGAGCACCCCGCACGACCACGTCGAAGACCATGCCTTGAGCCTCTTGGTGCAGCAATACAAACTGCCGCGCCATCTGCTCGACGCCCTGATCGAAGGCTTTGCTTGGGACGCTGCGGGCCGCACCTACGACAGCATCGAAGACCTGCACGCCTATGGGGCCAGAGTGGCCGGCAGTGTGGGGGCCATGATGAGCTGGATCATGGGACCGCAAAGCATGGACACGCTGGCGCGCGCCTGCGAGTTGGGCGTGGCCATGCAGCTGACCAACATCGCCCGCGACGTCGGGCACGACGCCCGCATGGGTCGCCTGTATTTGCCCCGCCGATGGTTGCTCGAGGCGGGCATCAACCCCCAAGCCTGGTTGGCCGAGCCCTGCTTCACGCCCGCCCTGTCGCTGGTGCTAGAGCGTTTGCTGGACGAGGCCGACCGCCTGTACAAACAAGCCCAATCGGGCATTGCCGCTTTGCCGCCCGATTGCCGCGCGGCCATTTGCGCCGCCAGCATGATTTACGCCGAAATTGGCCACCAACTGCGCCGCGATGGCTTGGATTCGGTGAACAAACGCACGGTGGTCAGCACCACACGCAAACTCATGCTGCTGGCCAGCGCATGGACGCAAGTTCACTGGATTCGGCTGTCAGAGCACACCCCCGAGCCCTTGACGGCGATTGTCGGCCTGGTGCAAGGCTGCCGCGATGCCGTGCAGCACAGCGACAAGACCAGCTACTTTCCCAACCGCGCCATGCCCCAAAGGGTGGCTTGGATGCTCAACCTGCTGGAGCGGCGCGAGGCCGAACGCTTGGGCCGGAACAACTTGCAACAAACGCCCTGAAGCCCCAAGCCCCCTCCAAGCCCCATGAACGACCTGACATTTCAAACCACTCGGACCGCCCCATGAGGGTGCACAGCCACAGCATCAACGTGCGCCTGCTCTACGTGAGCCGTGCGGTGGGGCCGCAAACCACCACCATGACCACCAGCATCTTGGCGCAAGCGCAAGCGCACAACCAAGCCCAAGGCATCACCGGGGTGCTGTGCCAAGGCCAAGGCTTTTTCTTTCAGGTGATTGAGGGCGAGCGCAGCCGTGTCAACGCGCTGTACCGCCGCATCAGCGCCGACGCGCGCCACCAAGACGTGGACCTGCTGCACTACGAAGAAATCAACGAACGGCGCTTTGGCCAATGGTCCATGGCGCTGATCCACCTGTCGGTGGACGACCCCATGGTGAAAATGCAGCACCCCGACTTTGACCCCTACTCGGCCTCTGGCCCGCAAGTCATGCAGCAGGTGATGAATTTGCTGGAAGGCGGACAGCCGATTCGGATGCCAACGGCTTAAAGCACCAAGCGCTGATCTGGCCCCGCTTGGCCCACCCGCAGCACGCCAACGGCGGTCGGGCTTTCACGTGCGCACGACCAACAAGCTTTTGCAATGGCGCGTGCACAGCAAGCCGCCAGCATGCCGCATGCACAACGGTGATCAAACCACGCACTGGGACAGGCGAGCGGGGCAACAAACCCAAGCCCTGTGCTGCAGATCCGCTTCGCAGCCCGCACAAAAAAAGCTCAACTGTTGCGGCTGACCAATTCGGCAATCACCAGCACCACAAAAAACAAAACCGAAAACACCCCAATGCCCACGGCGTAATAAAGAGCGGATTTGTCGCGGATTTGGGACATCTTGAATTTGTTCATGCTTTTCACCTGCGTTTGAAAAAATAGACGGTCGAGGCAGTCCAGCCCCGGCAAACGATGCGTTTTTTTGGCAGGCTTGCCAAGCCCTTTTGGGCGCCCATCGTTTGGCCAGTCGGCCCGAGCAAGCCAGGGTTTGCAAAAAACGCCCGCATCGGCATCATGGTATCACTGTCATGCAAAATTGACAGTCTTATTTGTCAACTTGAACGTCTTGAACGTCTTTTTTCGGTTGCAGCTGCCGTGGCGCACTGCACAGCCAACATCCGGCACGCTCTCTTCAAACCCATGGAAATAAAAAAATTGACTTTGATTTCCAGCGGAAATATAATAAGGGCTTGCTGGACTTGAACGTCCGACAAAGCGCAGACCAGCCCAGCTGCCGTCTGCACGGGTCTCGATTGACTTCGAACACCGTGTCCTGTTGAGCTGCAGGCCATGCGATTTTTCTCACCGCTCTGCGCAAGCCCCTGGATGGTTTGCGACTCCATTGACTTTGATTTCTCCGATCACCACCCGCACCGGCTCACCGGTAGCTCTACCCTCGACACACCCTTTTTGCAACGGCCTTGGCCGCCCTTCAGCCGCCACGGCTTTGCGTCAGGCTCGTCCTGAGCTGCAGGGCATGGACCTGACGCCTGCTCAGCACCGCTCGGCTTGTGCATTCACCCAACTCGCTGCGCGCCGCGTCCTCGACACCACGCGCAACTGCTTGCACAACAGCCACAGCCCAGAACAAATGCGCTAAGGCCGATGGCCACTGCGTGTTTCCCTGCGGCCTCTTGGCATTGGCCAAGAAGCCGCTTTTCCCTGCATGTCGGCTTTGCTTGCAAAGCTGCCACGCCAACTCTCTGAAAGGCTCTCACATGAGCAGCAAAATTTACGTGGGCAACTTGCCCTACACCATAGACGACGCCAGTCTGCGTCAAAACTTTTCTGACTTTGGCGGCGTGCTGTCGGCCAAAGTCATGATGGACCGCGACACCGGTCGCTCCAAAGGTTTCGCCTTTGTCGAAATGTCCAGCGCCGAAGAAGCCCAAGCAGCCATCTCAGGCCTGAACGGCATGTCGGTCAGCGGCCGCTCGATCGTGGTCAACATCTCCAAGCCCAAAGAGCCCAGCACCGGTTACGGCAGCGGTTACCGCGACACACGCAACTGATTGGTTTCAGCTGCCCACAAAAAAGCCACCCTCGGGTGGCTTTTTTTGTGGGCGATGGGCTTAGGGTGTCAACAGGCCCAAGCCTGCCGTCTGGCCACGCCTTGGCCGTTCACTTGGTGGGGGGTTTGGGCCGGTTCAACCAGTTGGCCACCCCGAACAGGGCAAAGACCACGAACATGATGATGAGAATGTGTTTGATTTCCATGGCAGCTCCTTGATGGTGGATGGGTGTGTGAAATTTCAAATGCGGGATTATGCAGACTTGCTGGCTTGGTGTACAGGCTTGACCGGGTTCTGGGCCTTGGGCCGCATCAATGGCAGCATGGCCCACAGGGTCAGACCGAGCAAAACAATTTCAATCGCGTACACGGCCGAGTAAGCCATGACCGGGCTGCTGACCAGCGCCACCGCATCGCGCACCAAACCGCCAACGGCCATGCCCACACCCGCAGCGGTGGCTTGTACCGCACCCCAAGCCCCCATGGCCAAACCAATTTGGCCTGGTGGGGCCAACTGCATGGTGGCCGTGAGGGTGCCATGGGCAAACAAACCGCCGCCCAAGCCCACCAAAAAAACGCCGAACATGAACACAAGGGGCGAGGCCAAAGGCGCTGCTGCAATGATGGCCACAAATGCGGGCAAGCCGATCCAGCCGCCCCAGGTCGACATGCGGTAGGCGTCTGCGCCGCGCCCCAACACGCGTGAGGCCCAGGCAAACCCAAACAAACCGCCCAGGGCCAAAGTGGCCGAGAGCAAGGTGGTGCTCGACACGCTCATGTGCAAAATCTCACCGCCATAGGGCTCGAGCAACACGTCTTCCATGGTGAACGCCATGGTGCCCAAGCCCACGGCTAACAAGCGGCGCAGGGTGTGCGGGCCTTGGCAAAAAAGTTGCCACGCTTGTGCAAAGCTGTGCTCAATGGGCGTGCCGGGTTTGCGCAGACGGCTGCGCGGCTCTTGCTTCCACAGGGCAATCACGTTCAACACCAAGGTCATCACCGCCACCGCTTGCACCACCCGAATCAGTTGCCCCGGGCTGTAGTCATGCAACAAATAACCCAGCACCAAAGCACTCCCGATCATGCCCAGCAATTGCATGACATACATCAAGCCCACGACTTGGGGTTGGCGCTCGGGCGGGGCCAAATCGGTGGCCAATGCCAAGCCTGCGGTTTGCACGGTGTGCATGCCCAGACCGACCAACAAAAATGCGCCAGCAGCGCCCACTTGGCCGATCCACGCCGGGGCTTGGCTGGACTGTCCAGCACCGGCCAGCACCAACAAGGCAAAAGGCATGATGGAAAAGCCGCCAAACTGCAGCAAGCTGCCCATCCAGATGTAGGGCACGCGCCGCCAACCCAGCTGTGAGCGGTGGTTGTCAGAGCGAAAACCGATCAGGGCACGCAAAGGCGCAATCAGCAGGGGCAGCGCCACCATGAAGGACACCAGCGTGGCAGAGACTTTGAGCTCCACGATCATCACGCGGTTGAGGGTGCCCACCAGCATGACCATGGCCATGCCCACCGAAATTTGAAACAGCGACAAGCGCAGCAAACGCGACAGCGGCAAGTCATCGCTGGCGGCGTCGGCAAAGGGAAAAAACCGGGGACCCCAACTGGCCAAAGCCAAGCCCCAGTTGCTGCGTTTTTTGGTGGTGTTCATATGTCTAAAGAAAGGGCCAGGCGCTTGCGCGCCTGGCCTTTCGGCGGGGCCCACCCGTCAGGTCTTCACCGCGGCATCCACCGGGGCCATGACAGCCACTTTCGCGCTGCCGTTGAGGAAGTTCTTCACCCAAGTGGTGTTCAAGGTCAGGGCCAGGTGCACGCTGAACGAGGCAATCGCCACGGCCGCAATGAACACGGGAATACCGACCGAAGGCTTCACCACCAACCACATTTTGGAGTAGATCATGGGGTGCCTCCTTTACTTGAGCCAGGGGGAATAAATGTAGGCCAGCAGGTGCGCAAATGCGGCAATCATGCCGAAGATCTGCGTACCCTGGATGAGATTGCGGTGAATCTCCTCCGATTCGGCCTGGGTCAGTCCCGTTGGCCAGACTTTGTCTGAATTAGACATGGTTTTCTCCTTGCAGAAGACGTGCAGGGCCCGCACGAGGGCTATCCGTGGCCACCATGGCCAAGAATGGGGGCGCCTGAAACCGGGCCACACGGGGCCACTGCGGCCCAGTTGAGGAGGTGTTCAAGCCAATCATGTCAAGCCCGCCGGGGCATGCGCCAAGGCAGCATGGCTTGAACCACCGGTGCCACCAAGCGCGGCACCGACAGGGTTTCGTGGAAGGCGAGCAAGGGCTCACCTGCATGTTCAAATTGCAGCAAGGCACGCTGGTAAAACGGCGTGTCTTCGAGTTGTTCGTGCACCCGCACGGCTTTTTCGCTGCGCATGCGGCGCGCGATGCGCCAACCGGTCTTGGACAGGGGCTGCACTGGCGGTGTGGCCAAGGGCTCCACATCGCCCTTTGGTGTGAAGCGCAGCGACAGCACCCGGTCTGGCGTGCCCGGCGCTTGCATGTCATAAAACACCACGGTGCTGCCATCGCGGGTGCGGGCGCGTGACCAGTCCCAGGTGTGAAAACCCTGCTCGACCGGCTCGTCGCCTTCGTTCGAATCCAGATAGGCGTGGCCTTGCCATTTCAAGTCGGGCGCGCTCAAGTCCACCTCGATGCGCGAGGACGGTGCCAGCGGCCCCCAACGGTGGTGGCCTGCCGCATCCAAGGGTGTGGAGTAAGCAAACAGTTGCTGCGGCCAGAGCTTGATGCGGCCCCGAACGCGGCGCGGCAGTGGCACACAAACTTCGTCGATGTCTATCGTCAGGCAGTCGCCGTTCCAGCTCAGTTGGCTCGGGCCAATGGTGAACTGGCGCGCACTGCGTGCACAGTGGCGCTGACCGCGCTCGGTCATGGCCCAACGGCCTTGGCCTTTGCTGTAAATGGCCACGTTCAGGGCGCAGTGGTTGTCTGGGTGGTTGCGGCCGCGCCCACGCGCCCAAGCGTAGTAAGGCGAGAACACGCTGCCCACAAAAGCAATCAAGGTGATGCCGTGTTGGCCGTCATCACTCATGGCGTCGACATACCACCAAAGGTAGCCCCCATCCGGGACGTCTTGGTCGAACCGAGGCCCGCCATCAGCGCCTCGGCCGCCCGCTGCCCTGACAAAGCTGCCATCGGCACCCCTGGCCCCGGGTGCACACTGCCCCCCGCCAGATACAGGCCCGGCAGGGCTGTGGTGGAGCCAGGTCGGCTGAAGATGCTGGTCCAACCGTGGGTCGCCTGCCCGTACAGCGCTCCCCCGCTGGCCGGAAAACGCTGGTGAAAGTCCTGCGGGGATGTGCGCAGGCTGTTCGCCGATGTGGGTTGCAGACTGAGCCCCAACTGGGACAGGTGCTGAAAGCTGCGTTCTTGACATTGTTCAATGGCCTCCTCGGTGATCGCGTTGCCATCACCACAGGCAGGGGCGTTGACCAAACAAAAAATGCGCTCGGCCTGGCCGGCTAACAGCTGGGCGGGGCGGTCTTGGGCACACACGTAAACCGTGGGGCTTTGGGGCAGCCGCTGGTGTTCGAAGATGTCCTCGAACTCGCTGGCATAGGTGTTTTGAAAAAAGACGTTGTGCCGGTCCAGCGCAATGCCATCACCGCCGGTGTGGGTGGGTGTGTGCAAAGACCAAGTCAAAGCCGACAGCGAGCGCGGTGGCGCGCTGGTGGGCACGGCGCTGCGTGCCTCAGCGCCCAGCAGGCCTGTGCGCAAAGCGGCAGCGTCACCGTTGAAGATGACCCGGTCAGCGGGCAAAAACTCCCCCGACTGCAAATGCACCCCCGAGACCCGGCCCTGACGCTGCTCGATGCGCTGGCAGGTGCTGCGGTAACGAAACACCGCGCCATGCCGCCTGGCCACACGGGCCAGCGCATTGGCCAGGCCCACCATACCGTCTTCGACGGTCCAGACCCCGTCCATCTCCACTTGCGCAATGAGCATCAGGGTGGCGGGTGACTGCCAAGGCGAGGAGCCGCAGTACGTGGCATAGCGCGCAAACAACTGGCGCAAACGCGGATCGGAAAATTGGTGGCCCAACTGCTGCCACAGGCTGCGCATGGGGCCAAGTTGGGCCAACACGCCCAAGCCGCGCAAGCCCAAGTCACCCATGAAACCGCTCATGCTGGGGCGCTGGGCGCGGATCATCGGGCCCTCCAGCGTGGCGTACAACTGGCGCGTGGTCTTGCAAAAATCGCGAAAGCGCCGAGCTTCGTCACCACTTGACCAAGCGGCAATGGCCGTCTCGCTTTCTTGGGCGTTGGCCGACAAATCGAGTTGGCTGCCGTCGGGCCAAAAATGCCGCGCCAAGACCTTCAAAGGGGTGATGCGCAGTTCACTTTCAAGGCTGGTGCCCACGGCTTGCAGCAGCGCATCGAACACCCAGCGCATGGTGAACACGGTGGGCCCGCTGTCGATGTGCACGCCATTGACTTCGCGGCTGTGCACTTTGCCACCCGGTGCGCCCGAGGTCTCGACCACCGTGACATCCAGACCTTGGTGCGCCAGCAACACCGCACTGCACAAGCCGCCGATGCCTGCGCCCACGATGACGACTTGTGGCTCAGACATGGCTGGCCTCTAAGTTGCGCGAGTCCGGCACCAGGGCCAAGCCCTGTGGCCTGCCAGCAGCCATGTTGGGCTGCACGGCCACTGTGTCGGCGGCAAAACTGCGCCCTTGCCAGACCCCGGCCATTTGCAGGACTTGCATGCGCACGAACAAGGATTCTGAAAAAAACTGGTGCTTGTAAGCTGCGGCCGTGGCCACTTGGTGCGCGCCATGGCGGGCGTATTGCAGCATGGATGCCGTGTCTTGCCACAGGCTGAAGGTGCATTGACGCACCAAAGGAGCCTCGCCCAAGCCCATGGCCAACAAGCAGCCGGGGGCTTGCAGCAGGTCCGCTTGCGCTGCAGGGGCATAACGCCAAAATGCCATGGCCTTGGTGGGCACAATGCTGGCCCGGGTGAGCACGGCAAAGGGCAGGCCCGGCGTCCGATTCGGGTGCTGGCTGACGGGCGGCGCGCCGAGCGCAGGATCGGTGGCACTGGGCGCGTCTTGCGGCACCGACTCGGCCCACTCGCCCAAGGCTTGCGGGCTGCTCGCTTGCCAGGCCTGCTTGTCCCAATGGCCCTTGGCCGACTGGACCGACATCACCCCCATCCAACACTCGCGTGCTCGGCTGCGGTAAGCCTGCACGGCCGGACCGTCTAAAAACTGAAGCGCCAAATCCAAGTGGCTGAAGGTGCAGACCAAGCCCTGGTGCGTGGCACTGGGGCGCAGGCTGAAACCACCGCCGTGCCCACTGCCCATGACCTTCACCATGGTCAGGCCCGGCACGTCTTTGTAACTTGTGGACCCAGCCACCAAACGCAACCAACTCCAACCCTGGTGTTGGCGCAAAAAGTCAGCCAGCAACACCACCACCACGCCAGACAGCGGGTCATGCAAGGGGCTTGGGGTGGTCATGACGCGTTCCGGTGGGGGGGAGCTGGGTCGCGCTGTGCAACTACTTGCTTGCCGTCGCTGCTGCGCCTGCGTCTGGCACTGTCGCTGTCGCCACTTTGGCGTCTGCCGCAGCGGGCTTTTTGAGCAACTCAGGGAAGTCCTTGGCCATGGCTGCGCCATTGAGCGGCTTGTAGGCCCCTTGGTGGCAAGTGGCGCAATTGAGCTTGGCCACGTCACCCAAGACCCCTTTGCGCTCCGTAGGGAACACGTCGGTCAAGGGCACCATGTAGTTCAGGTTCAGGTCACGTGCCATGCGGATGCCGTGCCAGGCCGTGGTGCGCTGGGGCGGGCTGTTTTGCCAATCTTGGAACGACTGTGTGTTGTGGCAATAAGTGCAGTTCACGCCCAAGGCGGTCGACATGTGCGTCATCAGCCCATAGGTCCACTCGGCTTGCTTGATCGACTGGCGGTTGCCTGAGGGCAGCGCGGTGGGGCCGTTCAAGCGGATGTTTTCACTGCCGAGCAAAAAGGGCGAGAAAACGTCGCTGGGCAAAGAAGACAGGTTGACCACTGGCGAGGGTTCGTTTTGGCCTGCCTTGTCGCCCATGAAGTTGGAACCATAGGGCTGCTGGTCGGGCTTGAACCAGATGGCGTTGGGCACAGGCTCGCCCCGGTGGCAGGTGTAACACGTCACACCGGTTTGGGCCACGTGGGGCTGCCAGTCGGCGTTGATGTGCTGTGTCATCTCCGTCATACGGCGAGCCACCACCTTGGTGTATTTGCTGTCATCGGCAAAGTTGGGCAAGGCATGGCAATAAGCGCAGCCTTCGTTGGGTGCCACCCAATTGGTCATGGAAACCATCAGACGGTTGAACTCGCCCACACTCAAATTGCCCAAAATTTGGACATTTTGGTAAACCTCCGAGGCCTTGGGGCCATCGGCGTCGGCTGCCGGCAAGACCGCCGGGGGTTGGTTGAGTTCGGTTTTGGCTTCCAACAAACGGGTGTTGTAGATCTGCGCCATGCCCGTGCCCCGGTAACCGCTTTGCACGCTTTCCGGGACCGGGCGTTCACAAGCTGCCAACACCAGACCGGTCAACACGAGACCCAGGGCTTTGAGCATGCGGTGCGTCCAGTTTGATTTGTAAGAGGTGTTCATGTTCATGGCTTGCCTCCAGCGCTCAGTGCAGGGTCAACCATCCCTGGGAAAATTTCGGGGTACGGCGGTGCCACGCCATGCTTGATGGCCCAGAGGTACCAGTTGTCCACCACCGTGCCGGTGAGCAAGATGCCAATGCCGCCGGTGATGGGGCACAGCACCGCGAACCACCAGGCCCAACGGTGAATCGATTCCATGGTGGCGTTGAAGCCCATGGTCCAGCGCCAGAACAAGGCGGCACGCTCAGAGGCCGTGCCCCGGTCGGTGATCTGCTCGATCTCGCGCTCGCCGCCGTAACGGGTCACGGCCAAAATGGTGGCACCGTGCATGGCAAACAACAAGGCTGAGCCATACAGAAACACGATGGACAGCGCGTGGAAGGGGTTGTAGAACAAGTTGCCATAGCGCAGCGAGAAAGCGGCCGTCCAGTCGAGGTGGGAGAAGATGCCATAAGGCACGGCCTCACCCCATGAACCCATCAAGATGGGGCGGAACAAACCCAACACCAAAAACAACCAAATGGCGGCGGCAAATGCCCATGCGATGTGCAGGCCCATGCCCAGCTCGATGGCGCGGCGGTAGGTGCGCGCCCACCAGAGCAAAATGGAAGCGGTGAGGAACAGGCCCACGATCAGGAACCAACCGCCTTGGTTGAGCGGTGGCATGCTCAGGCCATAACTGGGTGCTGGCGGCTCCAGCGACAACCAGAACAACTGACGCACAAACTGGATCGGGTCGTAGTTGACCGAGGCCAACATGTTCATGCCGATCAGGTTGAACGCGATCAAGCCACAGATCAATGAGGCCAGACCCAAGCCACCCAAATAGATCGGCCCGATTTGGGCATTGCCCAGTTTGCCCACCCAATAGCTGAGCCAGGGTTGCCCGGTGCGTGGGCTGTTGCCGTGTCCGAGCGGCACCCCTTGGTGCACCGGACCCACGGCTTGCACCGTGGTGAACAGGTTTTGATAGCCGGCCATTTTTTGTACTCCTCAATTCTTCAGGTTAGTGCTGGTGTTGCGGCCGGACTCAAACAGGCCACTGAGACCAAATCGGCATGTTCAGCCACCAGCTCCACCACTCGGGCCAGCCACGGCTCCAGAAGGGGCCACTGAGCACGATGC
>NZ_JBIKIL010000172.1:0-5887 GCF_044361645.1 Limnohabitans sp.
TAAGCTTGGAGCACCACGTCTGGTATGAACCTCAACCTCACGAACCGCCTAGTGCGGACCCGCATGCTAGGTGGTGTGGCAGGGGCGCAGTCATGTTGACTGCCCCCTATGCCGATCAAGCAATCCCATGGTCCAATGAAACAACTCTTTTTACGCTTCGAGCACTGGACAACGTCCTTGTCGATGATGATTGCCAGCCTGATGATGGCTTTGGCTGCTGCCTTCGGTATCCATCAAATTTTCACCCGCTTCATCATTGAGTCACCCGCAGAATGGACCGAGGTCTTGATCCGCTTTTGTCTGATTTGGATGGTGTTTTTGGGCATCCCCACGGCTTTTCGGCAAGGCGCCATGATCAGTGTGGACATGCTTTACCGGCTGAGCGGCCAACGCATGCGCCGCTTTTTGGATGGTGTGGTGGCCATTTCGGCATTGACCCTTTGCAGCGTCATTTTGTGGTGGGGTTGGGACTATGCCCAGCGCGGCAGCGTGCAATCGATGATTGGCCTTGAAGGCGTCTCGATGTTTTGGGCTTATTTGGCTTTGCCAGTGGGTGCTGCCTTCAGCATCGTTGGCATCATCGGTTTTTGGTTGGAACCGCAGCGCATGGAATTGGAGACTTCATTATGAGTTTTGCCATGCTTTTCACGATGCTGCTGTGTTTTGCACTGACCGTGTCTGTGGCGGTCTCCATCGGTCTGTCGGCGATTGTGGGCATTCAGGTGGCCGAAGCCCACATGCTCATTTCCGTCAAGGAAATGTTCAACTCCATCAACAAGTTTCCCTTGGCTGCCATTCCATTTTTCATTTTGGCCGGCAACCTCATGGAAACCGGCGGTATTTCTAAGCGTCTGATTGAGTTTTCCAAAAGCATTGTGGGCGGCATTCAAGGCGGCCTGCCCATGACCTGCGTTTTGACCTGCATGATTTTTGCGGCCGTCTCGGGCTCGTCGGTGGCCACCACCTTTGCTGTGGGTGCCATCTTGATTCCAGCACTCATCAAACACGGCTACCCCAAGCCTTGGGCCACCGCTTTGCAAGCCACCTCGGCCGAATTGGGGGTGGTCATTCCCCCGTCGATTCCCATGATTTTGTTTGGCGTGAGCGCCGAAGTGTCGATTGGTGAATTGTTTGTCGCGGGCGTTGGACCGGGTTTGCTCATCGCAGGATCTCTCATGCTGTTTGTCTGGCTTTATGCCAAATACCAAGGCTGGGGCAAAAACGACGGCGATGGCCGCTTGAGCTTTGGCAAAGCCACTTGGCAAGCCGGCTGGGCATTGCTCATGCCCGTCATCGTGCTGGGCGGCATTTATGGCGGCATTTTCACGCCGACTGAAGCGGCTGCCGTGGCGGTGCTTTATTCCTTCATCGTTGGGACCGTGATCTACCGCGAAATCGGCATCAAAGACATTTACAACATCCTGCGCAAATCGGTCATTTCCAGCGCGGTGATCATGTTCATCATTGCCAACGCGGGGCTTTTTGCCTTCATGATCACCCGAGCTGGCGTGCCTGCGGCCATTGGCATGTGGCTGGAGCAGGTGTTGCAGTCGCCTTTGTATTTCTTGTTGGGCATCAACCTGGCTTTGTTCATCATTGGCATGTTCATCGAGACCGGTGCGGCCATTCTTGTGCTGGCCCCCATCTTGGTGCCGGTGGCCATTCACTTTGGCATCGATCCGGTACATTTCGGCATGATCATGGTGGTCAACCTGGCATTGGGCATGATCACCCCGCCCTTTGGCGTGAACCTGTTTGCCGCCTGCACGGTGGCCAAAATCTCGCTGGACAGGGTCATCAAAGACTTGATCCCCTTCATCGGCGTGATCTTGGCGTGCCTGGCGCTCATCAGCTACGTGCCCGAAATATCACTGACCTTGCGGGACATTGTGTTCAACAAATAAAGTTAGAATTCACCCCTGTCAGGAGAGCGCCTGACTTGTCTTCCCTCGTGAAACAAGTCAGGCCGCCGAAGGCGCAGGCGGTGGCAACACTGCTGAACGCTCAGGCAAAAGGACTGACAAAACGCTTTTTTCATAAGCGTTACCTCACTGGAGAGAGGTGCCGGGACATCGATCCACGGCATCCACCGAAGGCGCAACCCGCAGAAACTGAGCCCACAGCCCAGTCTTCCCGGCGAATCGCTCAGGTAAAGCGGACAGCGAGGGCAAGCGCCACAGCATGTGCTGTGGTTTTCCATTGCCCTTGGAGTTTTTGTGACCGCTTCTGCCGACTTGCTCACCACCCCTTTGAACGCCCTGCACCTTGAGCTGGGCGCACGCATGGTGCCTTATGCCGGTTACAGCATGCCGGTGCAATACCCGGCAGGCTTGGTGGCCGAGCACCACCACACCCGAAGCGCCGCAGGCTTGTTCGACGTCTCGCACATGGGCCAGTTGCGCCTGACCGGCCCAGACGCCGCTGCTGCTTTCGAGCGCCTGATGCCGGTGGACGTGATCGGTCTGGGCGTCAACAAACAACGCTACGGCTTGCTGCTCAATGACGAGGGCGGCATCATCGACGACCTGATGTTTGTGAACCGCGATGTGGCTGGCGGAGGCGACATCTTTGTGATCGTCAACGGGGCGTGCAAACACGGCGACTTGGCGCACATGCAGCAGCGAATTGGCAGCCGTTGCACCATCGAACCGCAATTTGACCGCGCCTTACTCGCCCTGCAAGGCCCACAGGCTGTGGCCGCTTTGCAGCGCCTGCTGCCCGGGGTTGAGCAACTCGTCTTCATGACCGGCATGGCCACCAGCTGGAACGGCTGCAACGACATCTATGTGACGCGCAGCGGCTACACCGGCGAAGACGGTTTTGAAATCTCTTTGCCCGCCCACGCCGCCGAAGCCCTTGCCCGCGCCTTGCTGGCCCAGCCCGAGGTCAAGCCCGTGGGCCTGGGCGCGCGCAACTCGCTGCGCCTGGAAGCTGGCCTGTGCCTGTATGGCAACGACATCGACACCACCACCACCCCGGTCGAGGCCAAGCTGAATTGGGCCATGCAAAAGCTGCGCCGCTCCGGCGGGGAGCGTGCAGGCGGCTTTCCGGGGGCCGACAAGATCCTGGCACAACTCGATGGCGCCACCCCGGCCCAGCGCTTGCGCGTGGGCTTGGTCGGTCTGGAGCGCGTGCCGGTGCGCGAGCATGTGGCGCTGCACAACGAAGCGGGTCAGAGGGTAGGCGAAGTCACCAGCGGCCTGCTGGCCCCCACGGCCGACCAACCCGTGGCCATGGCCTATGTGCAGTCAGAATATGCGGCGCTGGGCACCCGTCTGAACGCTCTGGTGCGCGGCAAAGCCGTGCCCATGCAAGTCAGCCCCCTGCCCTTCGTGCCCAACCGCTATCACCGTGGCTGAAGCCTCACTTAATCGGGGTCAGATCCCAATTAAATCCACGCACACATTTCAGCCAAACAATTGGGATCTGACCCCAATTAAATGACCCCAATTCAATTTTCCAACACACAAGGAGCCCTCTCATGATCAAGTACACCGAAGACCACGAATGGTTGCAGATTGACGGCGACACCGCTGTTGTGGGCATCACCCACCACGCACAAGATGCGCTGGGCGATGTGGTGTTTGTCGATCTGCCCGAAGTGGGCAAGTCTTTTTCGGCCAAAGAAGTTGCTGGCGTGGTCGAGTCGGTCAAAGCCGCGGCCGACGTCTACATGCCCGTGGACGGCGAGATCACCGAAGTCAACGAAGAACTGCGCGGCGACCCGTCGCTGGCCAACACCGACCCGCTGGGCAAGGGCTGGTTCTTCAAGCTCAAGTTGAGCAACCCGGCGCAGACCGATGCTCTGCTGGATGAGACGGCCTACCAGCAGTTCTCTGCCCAATAAACGCCCAAGCTCTGAGCCTGTGGATTGCCACGCTTCGCTCGCCATGACACACGATGCTTGTAACGGCCCCCACTCTGGATTGCCACGCTTCGCTCGCCATGACTGCGCCAAGTTCATCAACTTGAGCGTCATCGCGAGGCACGAAGCGATCCATCTTTCAACCCTAAAGGCACTGCCATGCTGATGTCCACCCTCAAACCCTTGGGCGAACTTGAAAACCCGTCCGAATTCATCGCTCGCCACATCGGCATCAGCGAGGCCGACGAAGCGCACATGCTGTCGGTGATCGGCGAGGCCTCGCGCCGTGCGCTGATCGACGCCATCGTGCCGCGCAGCATCGCCCGCGCTCAAGATATGGACTTGCCCGCCCCCATCAGCGAAGCAGCGGCCTTGGCCGAACTCAAGACCTTGGCGCAAAAAAACCGTTTGCTCAAAAGCCACATCGGCCAAGGCTATTACGGCACCCACACGCCTGGCGTGATTCTGCGCAACATTTTGGAAAACCCCGCCTGGTACACCGCCTACACGCCCTACCAGGCCGAAATCAGCCAAGGCCGCATGGAAGCGCTGGTCAACTTCCAGACCATGGTGACCGACCTCACGGCCATGGACATTGCCAACGCCTCCATGCTGGACGAAGCCACTGCCGCTGCCGAAGCCATGACCTTGGCCATGCGCACCGTCAAGAGCAAAAGCAAAGTCTTCGTGGTATCGCGCGCCTGCCACCCGCAAACCATCGAGGTGATCCAGACACGCGCCCAACCCCTGGGCATTGAGGTGCTGGTGCCGCAGAGCGCCGACGCTTTCACCGCTGCGCTGAACGCCGAGCATTTCGCCGCGCTGGTGCAGTACCCCTGCAGCACCGGGCTGGTGGAAGACCTCAGCGGCTATGCCGCGCAAAGCCATGCACAATCCGCCGCCTTCATCGTGGCCGCAGACCTGCTGGCGCTCACGCTGCTCAAGCCCCCGGGCGAGATGGGTGCCGACATTGTGGTGGGCACCACCCAGCGCTTTGGCATGCCCATGGGCGCGGGCGGCCCGCATGCGGCCTACATGGCCTGCCGCGACGCCTTCAAGCGATCGCTGCCTGGGCGTTTGGTGGGTGTGAGCGTGGACGTGCACGGCAACCCGGCCTACCGCCTGGCGCTGCAAACCCGCGAGCAGCACATCCGCCGCGAAAAAGCCACCAGCAACATTTGCACCGCACAGGTGTTGCCCGCCGTGGTGGCCAGCATGTACGCCGTGTACCACGGCCCCGAGGGCTTGAAGCGCATTGCGCGCCGCGTGGCGAGCTACACCGCCGTCTTCGCGCAAGGCCTGCAAAGCCTGGGCTTCAAGCTGCGCAAAGAAACCGCGTTTGACACGGTGTGGATCGCCATCGGCGAGTCCTCGGCCCCGCTCATCGCGCGCGCCCTGCACGCGGGCATCAACCTGCGCAAGGCTTGCGACAAAAGCGTGGCGATCTCACTGGACGAGACCACCACGCGCGAGGACATCCAGGCCCTGTGGCAGGTGTTCGCCAGCGAGTCCGCCACTCAGGGCCAGTCACTGCCCAGCTTCGATGCGTTCGAAAAAGGCATCGAGCCCCTGATCCCCGAATCACTGCGCCGCACCAGCGCCTTCCTCACGCACCCGGTGTTCAACCGCTACCACTCCGAGACCGGCATGCTTCGCTACATCCGCCAGCTGTCCGACAAAGACCTGGCGCTGGACCGCAGCATGATCCCGCTGGGCAGCTGCACCATGAAGCTCAACGCCACCAGCGAGATGATCCCCATCACCTGGCCCGAGTTTGCTGGTGTCCACCCCTTTGCCCCGGCCGATCAACTGGCGGGCTACCAACTGCTGGACCAGCAACTGCGCGACTGGCTGTGCCAGGCCACCGGCTACAAAGGCATCAGCCTGCAGCCCAATGCCGGCTCACAAGGCGAATACGCCGGTCTCTTGGTGATTCAGGCCTACCACCGCGCCCAGGGTCAGGGCCACCGCAACATCTGCCTGATCCCGTCCAGTGCGCACGGCACCAACCCCGCCAGCGCC
>NZ_JBIKIL010000075.1:0-19404 GCF_044361645.1 Limnohabitans sp.
ACATATGGGCCTCAAGAACTCCCAGAAAACAGGCTCCATTGAATATCAATGTGGGAGTTTTGAACATTGGGAATGACCCTGAAAGCTAGCATTCATGCGGGTTTCAGGGGTTTCTCAGGGACGACTAATTGGTCTTTAAAACACCATGTATGTACAAAGGGTCTTCTGATTTGTAGTTCACATCGAATGGACCAACAAAATTAGGCGAAAGTGGGTTCATAGGGTTGACCCAAGCACTCGATTCAGGCATCACACGAAGCGCTGCAGATTGCAGAGTTGAAGCCAATGGCGTGCATTGAGCTGAATCAATGCTTGGGTAATAGGTCCCTTTGCGAGTCCATTTAACCAAGTATTCTGTGCCGTCGGCCCCCTTGACCATACCCTTGTCGCTCTCCTCATAAGGAACTACAAATTCATGGACCCAGCGCTCAAGGCCTTTGTGCGTGGAACGTGTGCCGTCAGGGTTGTTACAAGCTGCTGATGTTTGAATCGACAGGTCACCGACGTTCTTGCAGGAACCTGGCAGCCACAAACGGCCTTCACCGGGGTATCTGATGGTGGCCGTTTTGTTTCTAAATGAACCAAAGGCAGCGTCATCCTGAGCCCGATAAGTCAAGATCAGGGGCTCAGTGAATTCAACCGTTTTACCTGACGGATCTTTGATGCCCGCAAATTTGTTCCATCGGTTGGTTCCAGTGTCCCAAACATAGTAAGTATCAATATGCTCCTCACCATTTCCACCATTGGCATTGCGTTCACTACCGGTAGGTAAGCCCCTGTTGTATGTACAGAAGGAATCGTTTGAATTGCTGACGGTGCAAGTCATGCTTTCAAGTTTAGATGCTTCGACAAACATGCCCATCCAAGCGTTATTGGGTGGCGACAAAGGGTCAAAAGACATGCTCGGCCAATCTTTCTCCACTTTGGTGAAATCGACAGCCAAATTATCTTTTCTGAAATCACCTGACACATTGTCATAGGTGTAAGGTTCATTCAGCACATCTGTTTTCAGACGATCATAATCAGCTTTGATCGTGGGCACATCTTCAGTACCAACCTCTACCTCATCAAGACATCGGCCAACACAATACAAAGCTTGCGTAGGACCATTGCCTGGGGTGACTTGGGATTGATTGAGCTTGTAAATTTTGACATCACTGCTGGCTACAGGGATGGTCTTATTGGTCAGGTCTGCAAGATGGATCACAAAGTCATTGCTGGCACCAAACTGCCAAGCCCAAATGCGGTATTCATTTCTTTGACTTGCAATCATTAGAGTCAAGAACTCAGAAATTGATTTTTTTATCGGCGTTGCAAGAGCCACAAACTTTTCGTTCGCCGCTGTCCCTGCATCGCGGTGTGTGATAATGAATTTTTGCTCTGCCTGACTCCAATACATCAAGACCTTTTGTCTCGAATTTCTCGGCTTAAACCCATCATCCGTTAAAAATGCATCCTCAACCAAGCGTGGACGCAAGACCAAACCATCTATATTCTCCAATCCAGTTAAAGACTCGTTGGTTATTTTGATCAGTTTTCCATAGGAACCAAATGCGGTGTACACGGTGTTGTCTGCACCGGCACCTACCCGTTTGAAGGTTCCCTCAGTTGCAGCATTACCCGTTCCTTGTAAGCGCACACCATCAAAACCAGCCCAACCCGCTTCTTTGGTTGCAATATTTTGAACCGGGAAACCCCCATTCATTCTGATTTTTTCGCCCGTGTCTTTGTCGTACAACCACCCTTCCCACACTGTACTCAGAACACCCGGCGCTGATCGTGATGGGTTTTTGCAACTGGCAACGTCATTGGTGACATCGCTCAATGCACCAGCAGCAAAAGCAAAATGACCTTGCGTTGTCAAAGCTTCATTGTTGTTCCTCAATTCAATGTAGCGCCCTTGACCACTGAGTTGGTCCGCTGACACGACACCTGATGATCGAATGGTGTAAGGTTGACCCGACCCACTGAAATCATAGAAAAGTTGGTATGCCGTGGGGGACACACGAATGTGGCCCTTCCTGTAACAAGTGTCACCCTGTTGGTGAAGCGCTGTATCAGACCTTCGCTCGACACACCAATCGAGGTCCCAATCGCCAAAGGGTGGCGCGGTGACACTGCCGCCACGAATGCTTGCAGCCATGTAAACATTGCGGGTACCACTGTCCGTATTGGTTTTACCCCACAACTTGATCTTGATCACGTCATTTTCTCTGCTCGGCTGTACCCACAATTGTTCATAACTGGGAGGGGTCACTGTGGACCCGTCATTGGCGACATTGCCAGCTGATTTACAAGCCTCCACATCTAGCCATGCCGCATAAGCCGGAGGGTTGTCGTTCCCAGAGGCCGCAAGGACGTCTTCCACTTTGAGCTTGCTCAAATAACAAGACATGGTTGAAATAATGTCGGAGGCTATGGTTGGAGAGTCTCGATTGACCTCATATTGCCTGTCCGATTTGTAAGCCGAAGAAAGTGCTACTGCTGCAATCACGCCAGTCGTTAATAGACCACTGGTGATGAAGAAAGATTTTTTAGACAACATCGTTGATCCTTTTTTTATTCTTGTGGCGGTACAGCACTCAAGCTCTCAGGTAACTTGAAGGCAGACGGGTTTTGCAAACCCTTGCCCTCCTCTGCACCTCCACCCGCAACACCCCCCCCACCCCCACCCCCACCCCCGCACGCCACCAGCACCGCCGCAGCAGCAGGCAGCAACATCCACTTCATCGCTTGCTTGAACATGAAAGACCCTTTAGTCATAAAAATACTGATCCTGCAATTTTGCTCTTTGAAATTAGTTTTTAGAAGTATTTATTTGTCAGTATTTACCCTTGTAATGATAAAATTTACAAAATTAATATTCTGGCAACGTTGTTCTGAGTTTTTGGGCTCGTTTGTGTTGACCCAGACGATGTCAGACTTGGGTCTGCAGTCCCCTCTTCAGCGCTCGGTGTGCCCTTGTCGATCGCTGCCTTTTTAAGTCAGGTCTGAATGCAAGTCAGGCCGAATGAAGGCCGGTGGCTTTTGGTATTGCCGGGCTGAGAACTGAATTCCGCGCCTTTGCCCGGGATGACTTGGGCGATGGGGATGGCAAGCCCGATGGGGTGACAAGCGCTATGGGGATGATCAGTGTTGCCTGGCTGGCAAAAAAGGCCTGCGAATCAGTCTCAGGGCGCTGGCACCAAGCGGTTCAAGGGGTTTTGTCCTTGCTGGGCAGGGTGAGCGTGAAAGCGGCTGTGCTGGCGGTGCTGACGCCCAACTGCGCTTTTTGGCGTTCAAGGCTTTGCAGCACCAGCCCTTCGGTCACGGTTTGGCCCACTTTGAAGGGCCGGGGTGGCTGGCCGTCGACAGCGATCAAGGCGCTGCCCAAGCCCGAAGCGCCCGCCACCACGCCCAGCAATTCAAAACGCGTGGTTTGCGCGATGTTGACCTCTGGCGCAGGGGCTTGAGCACCCCAGGCGCGCGCCAAATGGGCAGACGATGGCCCGGAGGAGCTCAAGTCGGCGGTCTGCACCTGCGAGGGGCCTGAAATTGCGCTGCCGCTGGGGTAGTTCAGCACCCAAAACACCACGCTGGCTGTGGCCGCGCACCAAAACAATGCAGCCCCAATTGCGGGCCATCGCCGAGCGTTAGCAGATGCAAACAAACTTTGAAACATGGGCAGATTATGATTGAAGGTATGAAAGCACCTGCCCTTCACCCCAGCTCTCCCTTCTTTTCCATCGCTGCCCGCCGAGCGCGTGCGCGCCAACGCGGTTTCACCCTGATTGAGCTGATGGTGGTGCTGGCCATCATTGGTGTTTTGGCCGCGTTGATCGTGCCCAATGTGCTGGGTCGCGCCGATGATGCGCGCATCACCGCTGCCCGCACCGATGTGGGCAACCTGATGCAAGCGCTGAAACTCTACAAACTGGACAACCAGCGCTTTCCGACTGCCGAGCAGGGGCTCAATGCCCTCGTTCTCAAACCCACCACCGAGCCCGTCCCCGGCAACTGGAAGCCGTATCTGGACAAATTGCCCAGAGACCCGTGGGGGCGCGCTTACCAGTTCATGAACCCTGGCATCAAGGGCGAGGTGGATGTGCTGTCCTTTGGTGCAGACGGCCAGGCCGGCGGTGAGGGCAACAATGCCGACCTCGGCAGCTGGCAGTAAACGCCCATGGGCCGCGTCATCGGCCAGATCGCCGGGTTTCACACTGCTGGAGCTTTTGGTGGTGCTGGCCTTGATCGCGGTGGCCACGGCCGGTGTGAGCCTGTCTTTGCGCGACAGCGCCGACAGCGCCTTGGAACGCGATGCCGAACGCTTGGCCGTGCTGCTGGAAACCGGCCGCGCTCAAGCCCGCGCCAGCGGCTTGCCTGTGGTCTGGCGCACTCAAGACAAGTCTGGCCAAGTGCAAAGCTTTGTTTTTGAAGGTTTGCCGCCGCCCGGCCTGCCGCAAAACTGGTTGACCGAAAGCACCCGGGCCGCGCCCGGCAGTGCCATCACCTTGGGGCCAGAGCCTTTGATTGAGCCTCAAGCCGTGGCCTTGTCGACTCCGCAATCCCCCGGCCAGCGGCTGTGGGTGGTGACCGACGGTCTGCGTCCCTTCAAGGTGCAAAGCACGCGCGAAAAGGCCTCACCATGAAGCAGCGCGGTTTCACCCTGATTGAGGTGTTGGTGGCTTTGGGCATCACGGCGCTGGCACTCATGGCGGGGCTGCAGGCCACGGGCTCGCTCAGCCGCAACGCCGAGCGCCAGACCGTGAGCATGCTGGGCCAAATTTGCGCCGACAACCAACTCATTGCGCTGCGTTTACGCAGGCAATTGCCAGACACGGGCAACACCCGTGTGGAGTGCACGCAGGCTGGGCGCTTGCTGCAGGTCGAGGTGTCGGTGCGGCCCACGCCCAACCCCAACTTCAGGCGCGTCGATGCGCGGGTGCTGGACCAAGGGGCCTACGTGCTGCAGGTATCCACCGTGATGGGGCGCAACTGATGGCAACACGGCCTCAAGCCTCGCGTGGCTTCACCCTGATCGAGGTGTTGGTCGCCATCAGCGTGATGGCCTTGATGAGCCTGCTGGCGTGGCGCGGGATCGACGGCATGCTGCGCACGCAAAGCAGCTTGCAAAACCGCTCGGATGACATCCGCACTTTGCAAGCCGGGCTGGCCCAATGGCAGACCGACTTGGACCAATTGGCCGAGTTGCCCGGCACACCCAGCTTTGACTGGAACGGCCAAGTGCTGCGCCTGACACGCCGCTCTGCCCATGCCTCCCTGGCAGGCAATCTGCCCACCCAAGCGCCCAGCGTGCGTGTGGTGGCCTGGACTTGGCGCAGTGACCCCGGTCGCCCCGGTGGCGGCGATTGGCAACGCTGGCAATCGGCCCCCTTGAGCCAGCAACAAGACTGGCGAAACGCATGGGCACTGGCGCAGCAATGGGGCCAGACACCCACCAGCAACACGCGCGCCGGGCAAGTTCAGATTCACCCTTTGGCAGGCTGGCAACTCTTTGTGCACCGGGGTGGCAGTTGGGCCAACCCCTTGTCGAGCGATGCCGTGACACCCGTCAACCCGAGCGGCAACGCACGCCAGGCCAGCGGTATCAACAACTCAAGCAACAATACGGTCGTCTCGACAGGCATCAGCCCCGTGGCTGCCGTGACCCCGGACGCCGTGCGCTTGGTGCTCAGCCTGCCCCCCGGGCCCACCGGGTCGGGCAGCTTGACCCTGGACTGGGTGAACCCCACATTGTCGGGGACGGCCTCATGAAACAGCTTGCACAGCGCCAACGCCTGCGCCAACGCGGTGCTGCCTTGCTGACGGCCATGCTCACCGTGGCTTTGGTGGCCACTTTGGCCAGCGCTGCGTTGTGGCAACAGTGGCGGCAAGTCGAAATCGAAATCGCCGAGCGCGGACGCAGCCAGACCGCGTGGATGATGACGGGCATGCTCGACTGGACGCGTTTGATCCTGCGCGAAGACGCCCGATCGGCACAAGGCGCGGCGGCCGACCACTTGGGCGAACCTTGGGCTTTGGTGGTGCAAGAGTCCAAGCTGTCCACCTTTTTGTCACAAGACCAGCAGTGGCGAGAAGGCGATGCCGAGGTCTTTTTGTCGGGCCAAATCACCGACGCGCAATCGCGCATGAACGTGATGAACCTGATCGTGAATGGCCAAATTTCACCCCCGGTGCTGGCCCGATTTGCAGCCCTGTTTGAGCGCCTCGGCTTGCCGCTGGGCGAGCTGCAAACCTTGGCGCAGCAACTGCAAAGCAGCCTGCAAACGGAGCAGACAGACCAAGGTCGCAACAGCGCTGTGCCCAACAACGCGCCCTTGCAGCCTTTACAAACGGCCCAATTGGCTTGGCTGGGGCTGTCGCCGCGCACTTTGGCCGTGCTGCAAGACCACATCACCCTGTTGCCCGAGACCACGCCCGTGAACCTGAACACCGCCTCGGCCGAGGTGCTGTCTGCGGTGCTACCCGGCTTGGACTTGGCCTCTGCCCGGCAAGCCGTGGCCCTGCGCCAGCGCGGCCACTGGGCCAACTTGAAGGATGCCCAAACCGCACTCGGCCCAGTCGGCAGCTTGTTGGATGAAAAACAGCACAGTGTGCAAAGCCAGTTCTTTCAGGTGCAAGGACGCATGCGCATCGACAACGTGGTGCAACAAGAGACCATACTTGTACAGCGCGAGAGCAACCAAGTGCGCATGCTGTGGCGTGTGCAAAGCCCTCAGCAAAGCCTGTAACCAAGTCACGACACGCCCCTACAATGACCCGCTCATGCGCACCCTGATCATTCAACTGCCGACGGGCCTGCCCAGCCCAGCTCTAGCCTACGCCCACACCCAGGTGACGCAGGCCCAGGCCGAATCGGGCAAGCCCCCACTGAGCTTGAAATGGGCCGCGCCCAGCTTGCTGCCCAGCGCTGAGCGGCACACCGAAACCGTGGCCTTGGTTCCCGCCTCGGCCCTGTCTTGGCACCGTGTGGATTTGCCTGCGGGTCTGCACAAACAGGCCACCCGATTGCATGCGGCCTTGCATGGACTGCTCGAAGACCGCTTGCTCGATGACACGGCCCAGTTGCACATGGCCTTGCAAGCCGACTGGCAAAACATGCCCCGACCCTGGGTGGCGGTGTGCGATCTGGTTTGGCTGAGTGCGCACCTGCAAACGCTGGAACAAGCGGGTTTGACGGTGCACCGCATCGTGCCCGAGTTGAGCCCGGGCAAGGCATCCAACCTGCCCAGCATGACCGCCTTGGGCGACGCCGAATCGGGCAGCATGTGGTTTTGCCACCCCGAGCTTGGCGTATGGAGTTTGCCTTTATCAGCCCTGGGTGCAGACACGCGACACGCACCGGAGGCTGGGCACGCACACAGCCGGGCAAGCACCGGCTTGACTGAAACAGCGCTTGACCAAGCCGTGCTGCAAGCCGAGCCCGGGGCCGTGGCTTTGGCCTCGCAAATTTTGGGGCGCAGTGTGCAGCTGATGCCCCCGGCGCAGCACTGGTTGACTGCTGCCGCTGCCGATTGGGACTTGGCGCAATGGAGCCTGCGGGCCAACGCCCGCACCCGCCATCTGAAAAATTGGCAACGCGGAGCCAGCCATTTTTGGCACAGCCCCACTTGGCGTGCGGCGCGGTGGGGCTTGTGGCTGCTGCTGGCCAGCCAACTGGTCGGCCTGAACGCCTGGGCTTGGAAAACCCGCGCCGACTGGCAAATCCAACAAGACAGTTGGGCACTCCTGTTGCGCGACACCTTTGCACAAACCACCTTGGTGATCGACGCCCCCTTGCAAATGGCCCAGCAAGTCGAGCGCTTGCGCCAAAGCTCTGGCCAGCTGCGCGCGGACGATCTGGAGTCGATGCTGTCGGCTTTGGGCCAAGCCTTGCCCCCCACCTTGGCGGCCCCACAAGAATGGTCTTTTCAGCCCGGGCAATTGCGTTTGCCAGCCTGGCCAGCCGCTGCCGCGCAAGCCCAAGCGCTGCAACAAAGCCTGCGTCCACTGGGTTACGACTGGCGCGCCCAAGGCGATGGCTGGGTCATGACCGTGAATGCCCAAACCCCTGCCAACGCTGGCACGCCTTCGGTGCCCAATCCGAATGCTTCGGCTGCTTCGGCTGCTTCGGCTGCTTCGGCTGACGCCGCTACTGCGGCAGTGGAGGCTCGACCATGAGCAGCTTGCACCCGAAATCGACCCTGGCCTCGGCCAACACATCGGCAGGGAGTCAGCAGCGACCTGCCTGGCTGGGCCAATGGCAAAACACCTGGCAAAGCAGCTGGCGCCAACGCAGCCCACGCGAACAGCAACTCTTGCTTGTGGGCGGCTTGGTGCTGACCGGGGCCGCTATTTGGAGCCTGGCCTTGGCCCCGGCGCTGCGCACTTGGCAAGAGGCACCGGCCAAACAGGCCCAACTGGACGAACAAAGCCAGCGCATGCGGCAACTGCAAGCGCAGGCCCAAAGCTTGCAAAAACCGCAAACCCTCTCGCGCGCCGAGGCCAGCCAATGGCTTGAAAAAAACCTGAGCGATTTGGGCCCCAACGCCCAAATCCAGCTGCAAGACGACCGCGCCACCTTGCGTCTGCAAGCGGCCCCGGCAGATGCCTTGGCCCGCTGGCTGCGCCAAGCGCGAGAAAACGCCCAAGCCCTGCCCCTGCAGGCCGACATGCAAGGTGCCGAAACCGCCTTGCCCAACAGACCCGCTTTAGCGCCCGCAGCCAGCGCGCCGGTCAAGCCCTTGGGGTCCGCTGGGCAGATCGCGTCCACCGCTCAGATTCAGCCCCAAGCACCCAACACAGCCACCCCGCCACAGACTCAGGGTGAAGCCCTTTGGCGCGGCTCCATTGTCTTGCGCTTGCCATGACCGCCCGCCACGCCGCACCCACCTCAAGCCAAGGCCCAGCCGCCAGTGCATGGCGCTTTGCCATGGGCGGTGCCCTGCTGGGTTTGGCGATGGCATTGCTGACCTGGGCACCGGCCCGTTGGTTGGCCTGGGGCGTGGCGCAGACCACCCAAGGCCAAGTGCAATGGCACAACGCCAGGGGTTCGGTGTGGCAAGGCTCGGCCCAATTGGTGCTGAGCGGTGGCAGCGGCAGCCGCGACCCACAAGCCCTGCCCGGGCGACTGCACTGGACGCTGGCCCCCACTTGGAACGGCCTGCGCTTGGGCTGGCGCGCCGACTGTTGCATCACCGAAGCCGCCAGCCTGCACCTGGGTCTGGGCTGGAACGCCCTGACGCTCAGGGCCAGCGACCACACCTCCCTTTGGCCAGCCGCCTTGCTAACGGGTTTGGGCGCACCTTGGAACACGCTGCGAGTCGAGGGCCAATTGCAGCTGCGCACCCAAGCGCTGCAGCTGCACTGGGCGCAAGGGCGCTTGCAAATGCAAGGTTTGGCCGAACTGAACCTGCAAGACATGCACTCGCGCTTGAGCCCCGTCAAACCCATGGGCAGTTACCGCGTCGCCCTGACCGGCACCCCCGAAGGCACGCCCACGCCGGGCTTGGACCTGAGCACACTGCAAGGCCCCTTGCTGCTGTCGGGCCAAGGCCAATGGGTCGGCCAGCGCCTGCGCTTTACCGGCGAGGCCCGCGCCGCCGAGGGCCATGAGGCCGCTTTTGACAACTTGCTCAACATCTTGGGCCGCCGCCAAGGCGCGCGCAGCCTGCTGTCTTTGGGATGAACCCGTTTCACCCTCAGACCCCATTGCTTCCACTGCAACCACCGATTCAAGACCTCCACACCATGAACGACTTTGCCCACATGCGCCCCTTGAACCATGCCCGCCGGGCTCGCAGCGCTTTGGCCCTGGCCTGCCTGGCGACACTGGGCTGGCTCGCGCCCGGGGTGCATGCCCAAAGCGCGGACAAGCCCGCCGCCAACCCACCGGCCCTCAAGGCCTCGCGCCGGGAACCCGTCACACTCAATTTTGTGAACGCCGAGATCGAGGCCGTGGCCCGCACCTTGGCCACCTTGTCGGGGGCCAACGTGGTGGTGGACCCGCGCGTCAAAGGCACGATGTCGCTGTCGAGCAACCTGCCGGTGCCCCCAGCGCAGGCCCTGCGCTTGTTTGCAGCGCAGCTGCGCACCCAGGGCTTTGCTTTGGTGGAGTCGGCCGGGCTTTATACCGTGGTGCCCGAGGCCGAGGCCAAGCTGCAAAGCAGCACGGTGTCTGCAGGCGCAGTGCCCGCCAGCAGCGGGCAAATCGTGACGCAAATTTTTCACCTCAACCACGAAAACGCCAACAACTTGGTGCCGGTGCTGCGCCCACTCATCAGCCCCAACAACACCATCAACATCAACCCCGGCACCAACGCTTTGGTGATCACGGACTACACCGACAACCTGCAGCGCTTGGCGCGCATCATCGCCGCGCTCGATGTGTCCAACGCCACGGGCGTCGAAGTCATGCGTTTGCAGCACGGCATTGCCGGTGACGTGGCCGCCATGGTGCAGCGCCTGATGGACTCGGGCGCAGCGGCGGGCGCACCTGCTGCGCAGGGCCAGTCAGACAACTCGTTCAAAACCACGGTGCTGCCCGAAGTGCGCACCAATTCGCTGATCGTGCGCGCGGCCAACCCGGCGCGCCTGGCCCTGGTGCGCAGCTTGGTGGCGCAACTCGACCAGCCCAGCGCCGCAGGCCCGGGCGCGGCCAGTGGCAACATCCATGTGGTGTACCTGAAAAACGCCGATGCCACCAAACTCGCCACCACCTTGCGCGCCGCCATCGCGGGCGAGGCGCGCAGCGGTGCGTCCACCAGTGCAGCGCCGGGCAGCCCGGCTGCAGCAGGTGGGGGTGCTGCGGCTGGCAGCCTCGGCGCCTCAGCTCAGCCATCCACTGGCGGCCAGATCCAAGCCGATCCGGCCACCAACGCCCTCATCATCAGCGCCCCCGAACCGCAATACCGCCAGCTGCGTGCGGTGATCGACATGCTCGACCAACGCCGCGCCCAAGTGTTTGTCGAAAGCCTGATCGCCGAAGTCAGCACCGACAAGGCTGCAGAGTTTGGCGTGCAGTGGATGAGCGGCACCGGCAACAGCGGCAGCGCCGTGGGTTTGCTGGGCAGCAACTTCAACGTGGGCGGCGTCAACGTGTTTGACCTGGCCGCTGGCGTGGCCGCGGGCACGCCCGTGCTGGCGCCAGGCTTCAACCTGGCGCTGGGCCAGCGGCGCAATGGCGTGTTGGCCTTGGGCGCGCTGGCGCGGTTTTTGCAGACCGACGGCGACTCCAACGTGCTGTCTACGCCCAACTTGCTCACGCTGGACAACGAAGAAGCCAAAATCGTGATTGGCCAAAACGTGCCCTTTGTCACGGGCCAGTACACGGCCAACAACAGCAACAGCGGCGCGGTCAACCCCTTTCAGACCATTGAGCGCAAAGACGTGGGTCTGACGCTGCGGGTCAAGCCCCAAATCAGCGAAAACGGCACCATCAAAATGCAGATCTTTCAAGAGGTCAGCAGCATTGACACGCGCAGCTCGTCCACGGCTGGCCTGATCACCAACAAGCGCTCCATCGAGTCCAGCGTGTTGGTGGACGACGGTGCCATCGTGGTGCTGGGCGGTTTGCTGCAAGACGACACCACCAACAGCCAAGAAAAGGTGCCCGGTTTGGGCGACATTCCCCTGTTTGGCAATCTGTTCAGGGCTGAATCTCGCAGCCGCAAAAAAACCAACTTGATGGTCTTTTTGCGCCCGGTGGTGGTGCGCGATGGCGCAGCCTCCGACGCATTGAGCAGAGGGCGTTATGAGCAAATGCGCCTGAACCAGCAAAGCTTTCAACCTGTGGCCACCGACGCCATGCCCGTGGCAGGTGCAGCCGAGCTGCCGCCATTGCCGCCTGTTGAGGTGACGCCTGTTGAGGTGACGCCTGTTGAGGTGACGCCTGTGCCACCTGCATCACCTGTGATGCCCACCATGCCAGCCACTGCGCCCGCGACCCGTTTACCCTGAGCCCCCATGCGCCACCCTTTGCCCTACGCATTTGCCCGCACCAGCCGCCTGCTGCTGGAAGATGACGGCCAACGCCTGAACTTGCTTTGGTGCGACGAAAGCGACCACTCGGCCCTGTCCGAAGTGACGCGCAAGTTTGCCGCACACAGCCTGCACAGGGAGCACACCGAACTGCACGAACTGCTGCAACGCCTGCACCAAGCCTATGCAGGCGGTCAAGCGCATGGCGCGTCGACCGCCGCTGCGGTGGTCAACGAAGTCGAGTCCGAAGCCGACCTCTCGCGCATGATGCAGGACCTGCCAGCGGTAGAGGATTTGCTGGAGGCCAGCGACGATGCACCCATCATCCGCATGCTCAACGCCTTGCTCACCCAGGCCGCACGCGACGGGGCCAGCGACATCCACATCGAACCGTATGAGCGCCACTCCAGCGTGCGCTTTCGCATCGACGGCACGCTGCGCGAAGTGGTGCAACCCAACCGCGCCCTGCACGCCGCCCTCATTTCGCGCCTGAAGATCATGGCCGAACTCGACATCGCCGAAAAACGCCTGCCCCAAGACGGCCGCATCAGCCTGCGCCTGGGCACGCGTGCGGTCGATGTGCGCGTGTCCACCCTGCCCAGTGCGCACGGCGAACGCGCCGTGCTGCGCCTGCTCGACAAAAGCGAGGCCCGCTTGACGCTGGAGGCCGTGGGCATGCAAGGGCGTGTGCTGCAGCAAGTGGACCAACTCATCGGCCAACCGCACGGCATTTTGCTGGTGACCGGCCCCACGGGTTCGGGCAAAACCACCAGCTTGTACGCTGCGCTGCAACGCTTAGACGCCACGCGCAACAACATCATGACCGTGGAAGACCCGATCGAATACGAACTGAACGGCGTGGGCCAAACGCAGGTCAACGCCAAGATCGACCTGACATTTGCCAAAGCCTTGCGCGCCATCTTACGGCAAGACCCGGACGTGATCATGATCGGTGAAATTCGCGACTTTGAGACGGCACAAATCGCCATCCAGGCCTCACTCACGGGCCACCTGGTGCTGGCCACGCTGCACACCAACGACGCGAGCAGCGCCGTCACGCGGCTGACCGACATGGGCGTGGAGCCTTTTTTGCTCAGCTCGTCTTTGCTGGGCGTGTTGGCCCAGCGCCTGGTGCGCAAGCGCTGCACCGCTTGCCAGGGTGCGGGCTGCGAGGCCTGCGGCCAAACCGGTTACGCCGGGCGCACCGGTATTTTTGAGTTGCTGGTGGCCAGCGACGAGATCCGCGCCCAGATCCACAACCGTGCGGCCGAATCCGATTTGCGCACCACCGCCTTGCAGCAAGGCATGGTGCTGATGCGCGAGGACGGCCAGCGCTTGGTCGATGCGGGCATCACCAGCGCCGAAGAACTGCTGCGCGTCACGCGCGACTGATCGGCCCCATGCCCGCCTACCGTTTTGAAGCCCTGCAAGCCGACGGCGCTATGCGCCAAGGCACGCTCGAAGCCGACAGCCTCAAATCAGCCCGCACCCAGTTGCGCGCGCAATCGCTGGTGCCCTTGGTTGTAGAGGCCATTGCCTCGGGCTCAGCGCATGAAGCGGCGGCTGGCTTGCCTTGGTGGCAACGCCCGATCGGCGGCGGCCGCGCTTTCAGCACCAGCCAACGCGCGGTGTGGACACGCCAACTGGCCAGCCTGGTGGGCAGTGGTTTGCCGGTCGAGCGCGCCTTGGCTGCCTTGACCGAAGAGGCCGAAAACGACCCGCAACGCCACCTGCTGGCCGCCATTCGCGCCGAAGTCAACTCGGGCAGCACCCTGGGCCTGGCACTGGCGCAATACCCCAACGAGTTTCCGGCGATTGACCGCGCCGTGATCGCAGCGGGCGAGCAAAGCGGCCATTTGTCTGTGGTGCTGAACCAACTGGCCAACGACCTGGAGGACCAACAAGTGCTGCGCTCCAAACTGCTGTCGGCCTCGCTCTACCCTGCCATCGTGAGCTTGGTGGCCTTGGCGATTGTGATTTTTTTGGTCACCTCGGTGGTGCCACAAGTGGCCGGGGTGTTCGCAGGCACCCAACGGCAGTTGCCCGGCCTGACGCTGGCCATGCTGGCCCTCAGTGACTTTGTACGCACCTGGGGATGGTTCATGCTTTTGCTGCTGGCAGGGGGGGCCATCGCCTTTCGCATGGCCATGCGCCAAGCTGCGCTGCGTTTGCGTTTTGACGCCGCTTGGCTGCGCCTGCCCCTGATCGGGCGGCTGGCACGCGGCTACAACAGCGCCCGCTTTGCCTCCACGCTGGCCATGCTCACAGCCGCTGGCGTGCCCATTCTCAAAGCCTTGCAGGCGGCGGCCGACACGCTGTCCAACCAAGCGCTGCGCGCCGACGCCCTGGAAGCCCTGGTGCGCGTGCGCGAAGGCGCACCGCTGGGCACGGCACTGGCGCAAAACGCCCGCTTTCCCAGCCTGCTGTCCATGTTTGCACGCCTGGGCGAACAAACCGGCCAGCTGCCCGTGATGCTGCAACGCGCCGCAACGCAAATGTCATCCGAGGTGCAACGCCGCGCCATGGCCTTGGCCACCGTGCTCGAACCCCTGCTGATCGTGGCCATGGGCGGCATGGTCATGCTGATCGTGTTGGCGGTGCTGATGCCCATCATGCAACTGAACCAGTGGGTGAAGTAAGCCGCCAGCTTCGCCGCTGGACAAGGGTTTCGCCACATTTGCGAGCAGCTTTCAACATGAGTCGATTGGTGAGACTTGCCCTTCTTCAAAAAACGAGTGAGTGGATGAGCAGGCTTGCCTTTGCATCCTGGCACTCGCTTGCTGCAAACCGCAAGCCTCACAGGGCGCGGCGCACTTGGGACGGGGAAGTCCCTTTCATTTGTTAGGCTTTGCCCTTTTGAACAACAGGTCACAGACATGCCCACATCCCTTGAAGGCCAACTGGTCGTCGCCATTTCATCGCGCGCCCTGTTTGATTTTGAAGAAGAAAACCGCTTGTTTGAGCAAGGCGACGACCGGGCTTACATGAAGCTGCAGCTCGAACGCCTGGAGGCCCCGGCCAAGCCCGGCGTGGCTTTTTCGCTGGTGCGCAAGCTGCTGGCGTTCAACGATGCCGATGCGCAGCGGGTGGAGGTGGTGATCCTCTCGCGCAACGACCCGGTCTCGGGCATGCGGGTGTTTCGCTCGGCCCAGCATTACGGCTTGCCGATTCAGCGCGGCAGCTTCACCCGGGGCCAGCCGCCATGGCGTTACCTCAAACCCCTCAACGCCAACTTGTTTTTGTCCACCCATTTGTCGGATGTGCGCGCCGCTTTGGGCGCGGGCGTGCCGGCTGCGCAGGTGTACCCGCATTCGGCTCTGGCCTCTGAGGCGCATCCACACGAGGTGCGCATCGCATTTGACGGTGACGCGGTGCTGTTTTCAGACGAGGCCGAACGCGTGTTCCAGGCCGAGGGCTTGTCGGCGTTTCAAAAGCACGAAAGCGACAAGGCCGGACAGCCCTTGTTGGCCGGGCCTTTCAAGCCGCTGCTGCACGCGCTGCACCAGCTGCAACAAGCGGGCACGCCCGCCATGCGGGTGCGCACGGCGCTGGTCACGGCCCGCAGTGCCCCGGCGCACGAGCGCGCCATCCGCACCTTGATGGACTGGAACATTGAGGTGGACGAGGCCATGTTTTTGGGCGGCTTGCCCAAGGGCGAGTTTTTGCGCGAGTTTGAACCCGACTTTTTCTTTGACGACCAGACCGGCCACATCGAGTCGGCAGCGCGCCATGTGCCCTCGGGGCATGTGGTCTCGGGCGTGTCCAACCCCGATTGATCAGCGCTTTTTTTCCTCGTAGGGCGTGACGGCTTGGGCGTCGATGCGGTAACTGGCCACGCCCATGTGCGAGTCGGTTTTGGTGGCACTCAGGTGGCCTGAGGTCCAGACCACATCCATCAGGCGCAGGTTTTTGGCCGGTTTGTCCAGCAGCACATGCACGATCTGGTTGGCCGGTGGCGGCGGCGAGTGCACGCAAGCGCCAAAGTAAGGCACCAGCAAAAACTCTTTGATGCCCGTGGCCAAATCATCGAGCGGCACCACATAGCCCGGCAAACGCACGTTTTGGCCCAGTATCAGAGGGTTGATGGGCGCGTTGTCCCACATCTTGCGCATTTTTTTCAGCGCCTCTTGGGCCTTGGGGTCGTTGTCTTGGAGGCTTTCCAAGTTCAGCGCCTTGAGGTCTTTGTAAGGGTCCCAGCCCGCGGGGATCAGCTGCTCCCACGCGATGGTGCGCACAGGCCCGGGCAGCTTGGCACCCAGTGGCGCAGCCTCAGAAGACAGGGCGGGTTGGACTTGGGGCACGGTGTCGCGCACGCTGTCGCTGAGGCTTTGCGCTTGTGCAGACACGGTGAGCAGCGCAAAGTACAGAACACAAGCGTAGCTACAAGCGTGCCTGCACACCTGCCCACTGAAGATGGGCTTGCCCTTTGATGTTGGTTTCATGCTCAGACTCCCTGTGTTTTTTTGACTCGATCCATTTTGCAGCAACCCATCGGCTGGCCCAGCAGGCCCCGACACCCATGCTGGGCACGCGCTGGGCACGCACATCACACACGCGGCGACAAACCATCGGCCAATGACAGCCGATAAGCACGCCAAGCTGGCCCCAAACTGGCCAGCAACCCAGCCCAAACCAGTGCGCCAGCCAGCAGCCATTGCGTGGGCAAGGGTGCGGCCATTTGCAAACGGATGCCCAGCGACTGTTGCAACCAAGTGGTGCTCAAGGCCATGCCCAAATGGGCCACCAACAGGCCCAACAAGACCCCGGCACAGGTGACCCAAACGCCCTCCAGCGTGAGCAAGCCCAGCACATGGCGTGGTGCCGCCCCCACGGCGCGCAGCACGGCAAGTTCGCGGCGTCGCTCGTTCAACCCGGCCAACACCACGGCCATGAGCGAGACCACGCTCACCAAGGCCACCAAAGCCGACACCGCCAACAACGCGTTTTCGCCCACCGCCAAGACCGCCCACAGCTCGCCCAGCGCCACACCCGGCATGACGCCCATCAGCGCCTCGGCTTCGTAAAAATTCACAAAACGCTGCACGTTGAACACGGCTGCACGGCTTTTCAGACCCACCAAAACGGCTGTGACCTCTTCGGGCTCCAAGTTGAATTTGCGCGCCTGATCGGCCGGAATCTGTCCACCCGGCATGGGTGTGCCCGCCACCCAGTCCAGGTGAATGGCTTCAAGCGCCTTCAGGCTCACTTGCACCGAACGGTCAACCGGGGTACCCGTGGCGGCCAAAATGCCCACCACCTTAAAGGGCTTGTCGGCGTGCTCGTCTGCCGTTGCGCTGCTGTCGTCTTGGGCGTGCTCATGCTCATGCCCGTGGTCGTGCATGCCGTGGCCCAGCGTGATGCTTTGGCCCAAGCCATAGCCCATTTTGCGCGCCACCTCAGCCCCAATCACCGCTTCGTAAAGGCCATCGAGCGTGTCCGCAAAGGGCACGCCTTGTTGCAAAACCAGGGGCTGTTTGTCGCCATAAGCAAAGTGCTCAAAAAATGCGGGCGTTGTGCCCAACACAGGAAAGCCCCGGTGCGAGTCGCCCAAACTCAAGGGCACCACCCAAGACACCGAGCGCTGCTGCGCCACGGCGCGCACGCTGTCCATGCTCATGCTTTGCGGCACGCTGCCAATATGAAAGACGGAAAACAGCATCAACTGCACCGGGCTGCTGCGGGCACCCACAATCAAATCCACCCCACTGACCGATTGTGCAAAACTGCTGCGGATGTCGTGGCGCAAACGCTCCAAGGTCCAAAGCAATGCGGTGGCCAAGGCCAGCGAAATGACCACCCAAAGCAAGGTGCTGCGACGGTTCCAGGCGCTTTGCCTGGCGATGCTCAAAAGGCTGTTCATGCGCTCGCTCCTGTGGCTTGCAAGTCAGGCAAGGACCATTGCACCTGAAAGCGCGCCGCTTGTTGAGCGTCGTGGCTGACACACACCAAAGTGCTGCCAGCATCGCGCGCGGCCTGCAACAACAAGTCCATGAAGTCGTGGCGCAAAGCCGCATCCAGTGCCGAAGTGGGCTCGTCGGCCAAGATCAATTCAGGCTGACCGATCAAGGCACGGGCCGCCGCCACGCGTTGCTGCTGGCCAACCGACAAAGCGTCAGCTCGGCGTGCCCACAGGGTCTCGGCCAAACCCATGCGTTGCAGCCAATTTTGGGCCGCCGCTACAGCGCCGCCACCGTCTGCACAGCGTGCACTGCGCAGCTTTGAAAAACGGCACGGCAAAGTCACGTTGTCGAGCACGCTCAAATAGGGCAAGAGGTTGAACTGCTGAAATACCACGCCCACGTGGTCGGCCCGAAACGCGTCGCGCTGACCCGAGGGCAAAGCGGCCCAGTCTTGCCCCAGCAACGAGACACGGCCCTGCCGAGGCGACAACACGCCCGCCAACAAGCCCAACAAGGTGCTCTTGCCGCAGCCACTGGGGCCGTGCAAAAAAGCAGTCTGGCCACGGTCCAAGTGCAAACGGCCCAACACCAGCGTGTCGGGCCCTTTTTGGGACCAAGCGAATCGCAATGGTTCTATGTCGATCACAAAATCCCCCTGATAGGCTTGTCACGGTGGTCGCGAAACCGCATTGGCGTTGAAGCAACACGCTTTTTGTCCAGGCTCAGCCGGTTTGTTCGGCACAGCACAAGCCCCAATAGCTCGCTTCGTGCCTCGCGCTGACGGCGGGATGAACCTCACTGCGAGGCGCGCGCAGCGGCGCGGCAGTCGGCGCGACGCTTGGTGTGTGCTTGCAGGCGCTGGCTGCACCAAGAAGGGGGCCAATATAACTGGTCAAATGCCTCAGGGGGTCTTTCTCTGGCTTTCTCTGCGGGCAATCCACACCGTGGCCCACAAGATCACAAATGCGCCCAACCAAGTGGACCGGCTGGGCACATCGCCAAAGACCAGCCAGCCCAAGATGGAGGCCCAGACCAGGTCCAAAAAACGCAGCGATTGGGTGGCCGAAATGTCGGCCAGAACAAAGGCACGCGTCAGGCAATAGTGGGCCAGTGTCCCCAGCACCCCGGTGGCGGCAAAGCCCATCCACTGCATCACGGTGGGGGCCTGCCAGTTGGGCAGTGCCATCGGCAGGCTCAAAACCGTGACCGTCAATGCCTGCCACAGCACAATGACACCGGCCTTTTCGTAACGCGTGAGGGCTTTGGTGATGAGGAAAGAGGCCGCAAACACCGGTGCCGACGCCAGCATGACCAGGTTGTACCAACCCCCATCACCCGTCATTTTGGGCAGCACCACCACCAATACGCCCGCAAAACCGATGACGGCAGCGATCCAGCGGTCTTTGCGCATGGGCTCGCCCAAAAACCAAGCTGCACCCATCATGATGAAGATGGGCCCTGTGAATCCGATCGCGGTCATGTCGGCCAAGGGAATTTTGGGCAATGCGGTGAACCACAAAACAAGGCCCAGCGTGTGCACTGCGCC
>NZ_JBIKIL010000173.1:0-5859 GCF_044361645.1 Limnohabitans sp.
TTTGCGGCCCTGGAATTGACACCGCCGACCTCATCAGACCTCGCCAAGCCTGTTTTGTAGTCTGCGGTTTGACCTCGGTTTCTAATCGAATCAATCACTTACGTGCAGGAAGTGTCGAACTTGTGAGACCAACTCGCTGCCCGCTTTGATTCTTTAGGGTGATGCTGAGATGTCGGTTCACCCGACACCTACTCAACCGAGCCGTCGCCGGACGCTGCTAACACAACACTTGACCTCTGCCGAGTGTTTAACCCAGTTGCCGAAGTGTAGGTTTGAAGCGACCTCAAACACTGTCCCGTTTCTGGACGCTGGGCAAGCATCTCGATCAACTTAGCCCCCTTGAGTTCGAGCGCAAATGTCAAACTGCGCTATGAAATGTGTCTAGGAAATTGGAGTAATGCCACACATTGGTGCTCGGCTCATTCGCTGGTCACATTCGGTATAGGAGCCCGAACGTCAGGTAGTGAAGGCGAGCAAAATTGTAGCCACTGCTCGAATCGACACCGCCGTCAAGGATACGCAGTCCTGCGAACAACGAGACACGCTCATCAAAATCACGAACGTAACGTGCCGAGAGATCGAATGCGCGACCTGGTCCGCCAGCCAATCCATCGCCCTCGAAAGTGAGGCGGGAACGAGTATCGAGCCTTCGCTCGCCATAAAGATGCAGAAGCGGCACGAAGCCGATATTGCTCTTGGTCGCGGTTACGACACCCTGTCGCAGCATGATCTCAGCGACGCGGATTTTTCCAGTGACACCCGCCTTCCAGATCCAGTCGGGATTTTCATGAAACGTATAACGCCAAGTGGCTCGATAGGAGTCAAAGCGGTATTTAGCTTCTACATCACCAACCGCAAAGTTCTGCCCCTGGAATTTGACTGGCTTGTCCAGTCTGCCTGTTTCATTTATCCCTAATGGCGCTGCAAGTAGGCGCAATTCATGAAGGGGCGCCAGCTTGGTGATGAACTGTATTCGCGGCGCGAGAAAGGGTCCGGGTCCGGTGACGGCATCCAGCGCAAAACGCGTTCCATTGCTGTTATTGGGAATCTGGACATCGTTGCTATCCTGCCAGGCGGCGCTAACCTCAATATCAAGAACAGAGCCAGCCAGTGTCTGGGCTGATGCTTCCCCGGCAAGAACAAGTACGGCAACGGCGGAGACCATGCAAGTTTTAAGCTGAATTAATTCTATTTTCATATTCTTCATTTTGCTGCATTGATACATCATGAACCAACCAAGACTTTGATGACCCTGGTTAGTTTATGTACAAGAGGTTATTTGCCTGTGTGATCGTAGTTCTTTCAAAGGACTTTTAGAAAACTGCCTGCTGTTGAAGTGTCGTGTAAAACGGCAATAAATCACCCACCTATTAAATTGTCAAGTTTAATGATATTATAGTTTTTAATAATTTCTTACGGGTGTTCTCAGCGGATGCGGATAGGAAATCCAACCGCATGAGGGCGATTATGGCCCAGGTTTTGGGCATCACAGGCCTTCAGGCTGGGCCTGCCTGAGCGCTTGCTCTGGGTCGGTTGCCAGAGATTTTCCGGTATGAACCGTTTTGGGCGGTGCCACGCGCAGCCCTGCCCCGCAGCGTTGGCAGTGCTGACAAAACCGCTGTTGCCACCATTACCAGCCACCATGACCAACTGATGCGCAGATCGACCTCAAAGTCCGGCGCCACTTGGGCCGCCTCGTCCCAATCTGGCTCAACCTCGACACCATCGCCCATCTGCGCATCGCACCCGTCCCACAGCGGTGGCCCACTTGCCGGGGTGATGCGCGGTGGCTCTGCATCCACCCCGATGTGGTTCAGTATTTGGCGGATGTCTGCACCGTGTGTGATGAAGGCGATGATGCGCATTTGCCCGCCGCAAATGGGGCACAACAAAGGAAACACCTCGTAGATGCGAGCGATGAGCACCGCCCACAGGTCATGCGCTGGGCGCTTAGGCTGCACCGACTGAGCAGGCCCGGTCTGGATTGGGGGCGGATTGCCTGCCCCGCGTGCGCCCTCGCCCGCATCCGTGCTGGTTGGCTCGGCCTGCACCTGCACCGTTGGCAGCGATGTGCTCTGCGTCATCGCCGTGACAGCAGCCCTGTGCGGCGAATGGGGTGCCAGCACGCCGAAGTAGCGGTGGCGGTGGCGGTGGCGGTGGGTGCTCGGTGGCGGTGGCGGCACCAGCACGGCAAGGCGGGCTATGAGTTCGAGCGGCGTAAGGTGCAGCTCGTCGGCCTGTGCCCCGTGTGCTTTGCACCTGGCTTTGCTCTGCGTTGGTCTCGCCGGTTGCTGCCAGGCTCGCTGTGCTGTTTGGCGCAGCGGTAGACCAGCATGAAAAAAGCCAGAACAGTTTGCTGTCCTGGCTTTTTCGATCACAGCACGATGCGTTTTACTTCTTCGCCGGTGGCAAGTCCGTGCAACTGCCATGCGCCACCTCGGCCGCCATGCCTATGCTCTCGCCCAGCGTGGGATGCGGGTGTATGGTTTTGCCGATGTCCACCGCGTCGGCACCCATTTCGATGGCCAAAGCGACTTCGCCAATCAGGTCGCCCGCGTTGGGGCCGACGATGCCGCCGCCCAGGATCTTGCCGTGGCCGTGGGCTTCATCCGAGTCGTCAAACAAGAGCTTGGTAAAGCCCTCGGTGCGGCCATTGGCGGTGGCGCGGCCCGAGGCGGCCCAGGGGAACAAGCCTTTTTTGACCTTGATGCCTTGGGCCTTGGCCTGATCTTCAGTCAAACCCACCCAAGCGATCTCGGGGTCGGTGTAGGCCACGCTGGGGATGACGCGGGCGTTGAAGGCGTTGGCCGCCAGTTCTTTGTTGCCTTGCAGTTCACCGGCAATCACTTCTGCCGCCACGTGGGCTTCGTGCACCGCCTTGTGCGCCAGCATGGGCTGGCCCACGATGTCGCCAATGGCAAAGATGTGGGGCACGTTGGTGCGCATCTGGATGTCGACGTTGATGAAGCCCCGGTCCGTCACGGCGACACCGGCTTGGTCTGCGGCGATTTTTTTGCCGTTGGGCGTGCGGCCCACGGCCTGCAAGACCAGGTCGTAAGTGCCTTCGCTTTGGGTGCCGTCCAGCCCTTCAAACTGCACCTTGATGCCCTCAGGTGTGGCTTGCGCGCCCACGGTTTTGGTTTTGAGCATGATCTTGTCAAAACGCTTGGCGTTCATCTTTTCCCAGACCTTGACCAGGTCGCGGTCGGCGCCTTGCATGAGGCCGTCCATCATCTCGACCACCTCAAGGCGTGCACCCAGGGAGCTGTAGACCGTGCCCATTTCCAGGCCGATGATGCCGCCGCCCACGATGAGCATTTTTTGGGGCACGCTGGCCAGGGCCAGTGCGCCGGTGGAGTCCACCACACGCGGGTCTTGGGGCATGAAGGGCAGGCGCACGGCTTGGCTGCCGGCGGCGATGATGGCGGTTTTAAAAGCCACCACTTTCTTGGCGCCGGTTTTTTCCTGGGCACTGCCGGTGGTTTCTTCCACTTGCAGATGGTGGCTGCCCACAAAGCTGCCGTGGCCGCGCAGCACGGTGACCTTGCGCATTTTGGCCATGCTGCCCACGCCGCCCACCAGCTTGCCCACCACTTTGTCTTTGTGCTCGCGCAGTTTGTCGATGTCGAGCTGCGGCGCGCCAAAGCTCACGCCCAAGTCGGCCATGTGGCTGACCTCGTCCATCACCGCTGCCACATGCAGCAAGGCCTTGGAGGGGATGCAGCCCACGTTCAGGCAGACGCCGCCCAGGTCGGCATAACGCTCGACCATCACGACTTTGAGGCCCAGGTCGGCCGCGCGGAAGGCGGCCGAATAGCCGCCGGGGCCTGAGCCCAGCACCAGCACGTCGCAGTCGAGGTCGGCTGCGCCGCTGAAGCTTGTGGCCACGGGGGCAGGGCCGTCATCGCGAGGGACGAAGCGATCCATGGATTGCCGCGCTTCGCTCGCAATGACGGGGGAAAGGTTCGCCATGACGGGAGAAGGGGTGGTCATGGCGGGAGAGGAGCTGGCCATGACCGGTGCGGCCGCAGCGCCCTCGCCTTCGAGCACCAAGACCACCGAGCCTTGTTTGACCTTGTCGCCCAACTGCACGCGCAGCTCTTTAACCACACCCGCATGGGAGGATGGGATTTCCATTGAGGCCTTGTCGGACTCCACCGTGATGAGCGACTGTTCGGCCTTGATGGTGTCACCGGGTTTGACCAGCAACTCGATCACCGCCACTTCGTCGAAGTCGCCGATGTCTGGAACTTGAATATTGATGAGTGCCATGTTCTTCTCAAGAGGTTGGGGGCCGAGCCAAGCCGCACACGGGTGCGCTTGGTTCCGCCGTAACAAAAGACTTTACGAGTCTTGACAAATTGGCTGTGCCTAGGTGCGCCCCCAAGGATCAGAGCAACACCCGACGGAAGTCGCTGAGAATTTGACCGAGGAAGGCATTGAAGCGTGCCGCTGCCGCGCCGTCGATGACGCGGTGGTCCCATGTCAAAGACAAAGGCAGCATCAGGCGGGGCACAAACTGCTTGCCGTCCCAGACCGGTTCCATGCTGCTTTTGCACACACCCAAAATCGCCACCTCAGGCGCGTTGATGATGGGCGTGAAGTACTTGCCGCCAATGCCACCCAGGCTGGAGATGGTGAAGGTCGCGCCCGACATGTCGGCCGGGCCCAATTTGCCTTCTCGGGCTTTCTTGGCCAGCTCGCCCATTTCTTGGCTGATTTGCAGCACGCCTTTTTGGTCGCAGTCGCGAATCACCGGCACCATCAAGCCATTGGGCGTGTCGGCTGCAAAAGCGATGTGCCAGTAGTTTTTGTAGACCACCGCATCACCATCGAGCGAGCTGTTGAACTCAGGGTATTTCTTGAGCGCGGCCACGCAGGCCTTGATCAAGAAGGCCAGCATGGTGACCTTCACACCGCTCTTCTCATTTTCCTTGTTGGTCGAGACACGGAAGGCTTCGAGGTCGGTGATGTCGGCATCGTCGTGGTTGGTGACGGCCGGAATCATGATGGCGTTGCGCAACAAATTCGCGCCGCTGATCTTTTTGATGCGGCCCATTTCTTTGCGCTCAATCGGCCCGAACTTGGCAAAGTCGACCTTGGGCCAGGGGATCAAGCCCAACTCGGAGCCACCACCACCCGCAGCCGCAGGGGCTTTGGCGGCTTGCGCCTTGGTTTGGGCAGCGCCCAACATGACGGCTTTGGTGAAGGCTTGCACGTCGGCTTCGGTGATGCGGCCCTTGAGGCCAGAGCCTTTGACTTCTTCCAAAGGCACACCGAGTTCTCGGGCGAACTTGCGCACCGAGGGCGAGGCGTGGGGCAAGCCCCCGGGGGCGTTCAGCATTGGGCGTTCTGTGTTGAGCGCAGATAGGGCCTGTGCAGCGCTGGCAGGCGTTGTAGTCGAAGCAGGGACAGAAGCTGCAGGAATTGCAGCGGGCATCGCCCCACGCTCAACACTCAACGCCGAACCCTGAACCGTCAAGATGGCCAGCAGGTCACCGATGTTGACCGTGTCGCCCACTTTGACTTTGAGCTCTTTGAGCACGCCAGCATGTGAGGACGGGATTTCCATCGAGGCCTTGTCGGACTCGACGGTGATCAGCGACTGCTCGACCTTGATGGTGTCGCCGGGCTTGACCATGACTTCGATGACGGCCACGTCTTTGAAGTCACCGATGTCAGGCACATGCACCTCGACTGGGCCAGCTGCGAGAGCCATTGGTGGTGCTGCGATTGAAGCGGTGGATGGCTGCGCTTGTGTCACTGCGAGCCCGCTTGCGGGCGCGGCAGTCGCCGTGACGGAAGTCGGATTGGTGGTTGCTTGGTCATCGCGAGGAACGAAGCGATCCATGGATGGCT
>NZ_JBIKIL010000174.1:0-5853 GCF_044361645.1 Limnohabitans sp.
GTGTTTGGCGACTTTGGCCTGGCCGGCGGCGGGGCCGCTGGCATCGAGGTGGACCGCTACGACCTGAGCCTGGGCACACCGCCCCACGCCAAACTGCTGGCCAGCTCCGACGGCTTCAGCGACAACTACCCCTTGGTGCAAGAAGAAATCATGTACAACCACCCCGGCATGGGCGGCACCCAGCACCCTGGCGTGCGCTGCGACATGGTGTACTTCACCACGCCCCAAAACGGCGCGGTCTTCTCGCCCAGCTCGATCGCCTGGAGCCACGCCCTGCCCTGCCATGGTTTTGACAACCCGGTCTCGCGCATCATGGGCAATGTGCTGAAAGCCTTCCTGAAACCCGGTGTCTTGCCCGGAACCGAGTACAACGCGGAAGAAAAACTGTGGCGCTGATCCCTTTGGTGTTTTTATAGAACTTGGTAGGAATACCAATGGTCAAAACATCTGACAAAGGTTTCAATGCCGACAAGCCGCCGCAACTGGCAAGGGCTGCACCCGCAGGGCTTTCACGCACCCCCATGAACACCGAAACCTTTGGCAAAACCTTGTTGGCCTTGTACCGCCTGGCCCACATGGCACCCATGCAAGACTTCCAACGCTTGGCGCTGGACGCAGTCAGCCAGCGTTTTGACTTCGACTCGGCCTGGTGGGGCATGGCCTCTCAGCCACCCACGGGCGAGCTGGAAATCAACGCCTCCCTGCCCTACCACCTGCCCGATTTTTACCCCGCCCTGTGGGACGACATCAAAGCAGAAGACACCTTGGCCGACGCGGTGATGACGCAGCCCGGCACCACCGTGAATTTTGGGCGTAAGTCGCTCTACGCCTCACCCGGCTTGGCCTCATTGATGGCGCGCTTTGGCATTTCCAGCTGTTTGTGCACCGTCACGCTCTTGCCTGAACTCAATTTGATGGCCTTCTTGTCGGTCTACCGCAACGAGGGCAAGCCGCCCTTCAGCGAACACGAGCGGCGCACCATGCAGCTGCTGATGCCGCACCTGACATCGGCACTCAGCACCAATTGGTTGCTGCACCTGGAGCGGGTCAGGTCCAACCACAACTCGGCCCGCGCCGCTTTGGGCGTGGTGGACAAACGCGGCATGCTGTATGTGGCCGACCACGCCCTGACCGCCACGCTGCGTCTGGAGTGGCCGCAATGGACCGGCCCGCTGCTGCCGCCCAGCCTGATCCGGCATGTGCCCAGCGGCTTGGCCTATCAAGGCCAACAACTGCATGTGCGCCTGCACCCGGTAGGTGATCTGTTTTTGCTCGACATCCGGCCCATGACGGCCAGTGCCAAGCTGTCCCCACGCGAGGCCGAAATTGCAGGCCAGTTTTCAGTGGGTGCCAGCTACAAAGAAATCGCCCGCGACTTGGGCATTGCACCGGCCACAGCGCGCCACCACCTGCGCGAAATTTACCGCAAGCTGGAAGTCTCGGACAAAGCCGCCCTGGCCCACAAACTGATGGCCAGCGACCAAGCCGAGCTGGACCTGGGAGGCCTCAGCCTGTTTGAAGAAATGCCCGGCGCAAGCATGGGCTTTGGGCAGCTGCCGGTGGGCTGAGGGCGCTGGTTTTTCGCGCCAAAGCGACATCAAGCCAGATCGCTTTTCTGGCCTGGCCCGATGAAGTAAACACATCAAGGGCACCCAAATTTTGTCGCCCCGGGTTTCTTTTGCTCACCCCGGGCGAAGACCTGAGACCCAGTGAGCACGGCTGAGCTTGGCGAACACCTCTTGAGCCGTCTGGGTCCAGGCTCAGGGCCGGGATGACCAAGACAAAAGAGAGCGTGTGAAAAAAAAACCGCTTGCCCCCGTCCATTTCAAACTTCACACGGCTGGCCCCACGAACAGCGGTTGGGGTCTGGGCTTTGGAGAGGGTCTGCCCCTCAAGGCCTGCACCGCTGTCTGCAGTACAAGCGGTGCGCCGTCTCAAGCCAAGCCGGCTGCCCGCAACTTGTCTTTCTTGCTCAAACGCGAACCCTTGATGCCACCGTTGCCGGGCGATGGCGGTGGCGGGGTTTCGGTGGGCTCAAAGCCTGGCAGGTGCTCCAAAGGCAGCGCCAGGCTTTCGCGTTTTTGAATCAACTGCCAATGCGCGAGCGCGGCGGCCGTGACAAAGCTCACCGCGTCGCCATGCGCACCCGCCCTGCCGGTGCGGCCGATGCGGTGGGTGTAATCGGTGGCCGAGCGTGGCAGGTCGTAGTTGACCACCACGGGCAGCATGGCGATGTCGATGCCGCGCGAGGCCAAATCGGTGGTGACCACCACATCCCAGCGGTCGGCCTTGAATTCGCTCAAGACTTCTTGGCGTGCACCCTGGCTCATCTCGCCATGAAAAGGCGTGGCAAACACGCCCGCCTTGTAGAGCTTGTTCGCCACATGCTCGCAGGCATAGCGCGTGGCCACAAACACCAGCACCTGCTGCCAGCTGTTTTCGGCGATCAGGTGGCGCAGCAAGGCGGTGCGGCTTTTCTCGTCCACCGCAATGGCGCGCTGGCTGATGTCGGGCTGGTGGCCCTCAAAGGCTTGCACGGTGATGCGCACCGGGTCATGCAGCAGCTTGGCCGCCAAGGCTTCTACTTCGGGTGCAAACGTGGCCGAGAACAACAAGGTCTGGCGCTTGACCGGCAGCAGCGCCAGCACGCGCTGCAACTCATCCGCAAAACCCAAATCCAGCAGGCGGTCGGCTTCGTCCAGCACCAGGTGCTGCACATCGGCCAGGCGCACGGCGTTTTGGTCAACCAAGTCAAGCAAACGGCCCGGCGTGGCCACCACGATGTCGGCACCGCCGCGCAGCGCCATCATTTGCGGGTTGACCGAGACACCGCCAAACACGGTGTTCACCTTGAGCGACTGCGGCAGTTTGTACGCCAAGTTGGCCAGCACTTCGCCCACCTGCACCGCCAGCTCGCGCGTAGGCACCAACACCAGCGTGCGCACCGGGCGGCGGAAATTGGTCTGGCGCGGCGCGGCCAGCAAATGCTGCAAAAGCGGCAGCGCAAAAGCCAGTGTCTTGCCCGAGCCGGTGGGCGCGGTGGCCCACACGTCGGCCGATTTCAGCACGGCTGGAATCGCCTCGGCCTGGATGGGGGTGGGGGCGTACAAACCCATGTCGGACACGGCACGCAAAAGCGCAGGGTTCAAGCCCAATGGGCCAAAACTCAAGCTCATGCTTGATTCTCAAAAAATGGCGACAGGGAGAGGATCAAGGTGACACGGCTCATCGCTCGTCACCCTCCAGCGGAGAACGTTCGGGCACCATCGCCAAAAAGCTTGCCAAATCGCCTGGCTTGGCAACACCAGCACGTTCTGCAAAAAAAGCGGCCGCATTGAGGGCCGACACCTTCTCGGCCACAGCCACCGTGATGAACTGGTTGAGCGAGGCCTGGTCTTGTTCCGCCAGCTTGCGCGCATGGGCGTACAAAGAATCGGGCAATCGAAGCGCAAAGGTACTCATACAGCATACTCCAAAAAAACCAAAGCCTGGGCTGGGGTTTTGACGGCCAAGCCAAAGCGTGGCGCTGCCGTCGAAAAATCTTTCACATTGCGGGTGACCAAGGCATGTACCCGCGCGTTGACGGCGGCCTCGAGCACCATTTCGTCACCCGGATCGCGCAGCTGTGGCCGCCAGATGTAATGCAAGCTCACCGGCTCCACCCACACGGCCAAGGCGGACAGAAACGCATCGACCTGTTCAGCTGAAAAACCATGCAGAGCCCGTATCGCATCGCGCTTGAGCACCGACTCGTATTCGAGCCACAAAGCAGGCGACGCCACCACGCGCAAACGTGCCGAAGCCACCGCTTGCAGCAGCGCATACGACGCGCCCCGAGAACTGCTCAAGGCTGCAACCAGCACATGGGTGTCGAGCAACATGATTTTCATGATGTTGCCAATGATATCAGCAAATGATGCAGTCCAGTGCTCCGCCCCTCTTTGCTCCCCTTGTCCAAGACCGAGAATTGAAACGCCGATCAGTACGCTAGATTGGTGAACTTCACAGCGTAACGAGGAACCAGGTGAGTATGAATGACCTCGCGAAGAATGACCAATGGCCCGAGGTTATCGGCCTGTAAGCTCCAACCAGGTTTCTAAGACTTCACGGCGATTAGTCCATCATGAACAAGGCACTCCACACAACTGAGGCGATTGAAATACTGACGGATGGGCGCTGCATTTCGTCAAGGGGGCATCGGACTGAAAACGGACCTCCAGCTCATCACAAAAAACTGGAATTTCTTGCCGGAATCCATCGAAGTGCCCGTGTATTGGTGGCACGGGGAACGTGACAATTTGGCCTCACCTGCAGCCGCGAAGGAACTCGCTAAAAAAATTCCTTCATGCGAACCACACTTCGTGCCCGCGTGTGGGCATTTCATTCACAGAGACCCTGTCATTGCGCAAAAAATACTGGATCGCCTGCTCGCAGCACCTGTGTTTTGAACGCAAGCGCAAACGGACACCGCACAGAAAATTGTGTTGCGTCGGTGACGGGTCCGCTGCCCTTGATCTGACTCAATGGCGAAAGTGCCGCACGCCGGTGAAGACCATCGCCACGCCACGCTCATTGGCCGCGTCAATGACTTCTTGGTCGCGCATGGAGCCACCGGGCTGGACCACGCAGGTCGCGCCTGCGTCCACCACCACATCGAGGCCGTCACGGAAGGGGAAGAAGGCGTCGCTGGCGACCACGGTGTTGTGCAGGCTGAGCTTGGCGGCTTCGGCCTTGATGCTGGCGATGCGGGCTGAATCCAAGCGGCTCATTTGGCCTGCGCCCACGCCACGGGTCTGTCCGTTTTTGCAGAACACGATGGCGTTGGATTTGACGAACTTGGCCACTTTCCAAGCGAAGAGCAGGTCGTGCAGTTCTTCAGGTGTGGGCTGCTTGACGGTGACGATTTTGAGGTCTGCCAAAGCCAACTCGTGCTTGTCGGCGCTTTGCAGCAGCAGACCTGAGCCCACGCGTTTGGTTTCCAGGGCATTGCGCACCTCGCCGTAGTTGGCGGGCAGCGCGATTTGCATCAAGCGCACATTGACTTTGCTCTTGAACACTTCCAGCGCCTCAGCGCTGAAGTCAGGGGCCATCAGCACTTCGACGAACTGCTGGCTCACGGCTTCGGCAGTGGCCTTGTCCACCGGGCGGTTGAAGGCGATGATGCCGCCAAAGGCGCTGGTCGGGTCGGTTTGAAAGGCTTTGCTGTAGGCCTCGAGTGCGCTGGCGCCCACGGCCACGCCGCAGGGGTTGGCGTGTTTGACGATCACACACGCTGCAGCCTGTGAAAGCTCGCCTTTGGCTCCCGTGTCAAAACTCTTCACACATTCCCACGCCGCATCAGCGTCGGCGATGTTGTTGTAGCTCAGTTCTTTGCCTTGCAATTGCACGCCGTTGGCGAGCGACCCTGCAGCGGGGGCCAAGTCGCGGTACCAAGCGGCTTGCTGGTGGCTGTTTTCGCCGTAGCGCAGGTCTTGCACTTTGACGTATTGCACGTTGAATTGGCCTGAGAACTGGGCGCGCTCGGGCACATAGCTTTCGCTCAGTTTTTCGGCTTCAAAATTCACACTGGACAGGTAATTGCTGATCGCGCCGTCGTATTGGCTGATGCGGTTGAAGGCGGCCACCGACAGGGTAAAGCGCAACTTGTCGCTGAGTTTGCCCTTGGCTTTCAACTCAGCAATCACATCCGCGTATTGGCTGGCGTCGGTCACCACGCCCACGTCTTGCCAGTTCTTGGCCGCACTGCGCACCATGGCGGGGCCGCCGATGTCGATGTTTTCTATCGCTTCAGCCAACGTGCAGCCGGGCTTGGCCACGGTGGCTTCAAACGGGTAGAGGTTGACGATGAGCATG
>NZ_JBIKIL010000003.1:0-69453 GCF_044361645.1 Limnohabitans sp.
AAAGGCGTCATCCCTAAGTTCTATTTCATCGTCGACCGGCTGGATTTGCTCATTCAGGCACAGCGAGAATTTGCCTGTCGCGGATTGGTGGTGCACACCATTGACAGCCGCGATGCCTTTGCCCGCGACATCAAATCCACGCAAGTACTGCACAACCACAGCGGCAAGCCTGAAATCACCGTGGTCAACATCCAGAAGTTTCAAGATGATCCGGATGTGGTTCGCGCCGAAGATTACGACTTCAGTATCCAGCGCGTCTATTTTCTGGACGAAGTGCACCGAAGCTACAACCCGCAGGGCAGTTTTCTGGCCAACCTCAGCCAGTCTGACCGCAGCGCCATCAAAATCGGTCTCACCGGTACGCCGCTTTTGGGAGATGACTACAACTCGCGTGCCCTGTTCGGTGACTACATTCACAAGTACTACTACAACGCATCCATTGCTGACGGCTATACCCTGCGCCTGATCCGCGAAGAAATCGCCACCAATTACAAGCTCTCTCTGCAAGAGGCACTCGCCACTGTCAAGCTGCAGCAGGGCGACATTGACCGCAAGCTCATCTATTCGCATCCCAAATTTGTTGAGCCCATGCTCGATTACATCGTTCGAGACTTCGAGAAAAGTCGCAGTGCATTGGGCGATGCCAGCATCGGCGGGATGGTGATCTGCGACAGCGCCGAGCAAGCGCGTGAGATGTTCCGTATCTTCACAGCGGTGTACGCGCCACAACCATTACCTGCTCTCACCGCGCAGGACTCTGCTCAAGCGATCATCGCCGCAGGCCTACCTGACAGCTACGCTGCCCGTACGCTGCTGCAAAACCGTGCCAAAACTGCCGCGCTGATCCTGCACGATGTGGGCAGCAAAGACGATCGCAAGGATTGGGTCGAAGACTTCAAGGCAGGCAAGATCGACCTCCTGTTTGTCTACAACATGCTGCTCACGGGCTTTGATGCCAAGCGACTAAAAAAGCTCTATCTCGGTCGCATCATCAAGGCCCATAACCTGTTGCAGGCGCTCACCCGAGTCAACCGCACCTACAAGGATTTTCGATACGGCTATGTGGTCGACTTTGCTGACATCCGCAAGGAGTTCGACAAGACCAACAAAGACTATTTTGACGAGTTGCAATCCGAGCTGGGCGACGAGATCGAGCACTATTCGAACCTGTTCAAATCTTCCGCAGAGATCACGCAGGAAATCGAAGCCATCAAGGACATCTTGTTCAGCTTCAACATCGAAAACGCCGAAGAATTTTCCAGACAGCTCAGCCAAATTCAAGACCGTGCCACGGTGCTGGCGCTTAAAAAGGCACTGGGCGATGCCCGCAACCTCTACAACCTGATTCGCCTGCAAGGTGAATACGGTCTGTTGCAGCAGTTGGATTTCCACAAGCTGGGACAGCTGTACCGCGAAACCTCTAATCACCTGGACCTGCTCAACCTGAAAGACACCATCGAATCCGCGTCCGACACGGGGCAACTGCTCAACGTCGCGCTGGAAGAGGTGATCTTTAAATTTGCCAAGATCCGGGAAGAAGAGCTGGTACTGGCCGACAAGTTGAAAAACACCCTTCGGCAGACTCGCGAAGCGCTGGCAGACAACTTTGATCAGGTTGATCCCAAATTCATCACCCTGCGCGAAGAGCTTGAACGCCTGTTCAAGAAAAAGAAACTCAGCGAAGTTAGCCAAGAAGAGATGACAGCCAATATCGGGGCGCTCAACGCCATCCATGACAAGGTCAAAGAGCTGAATCGCCAAAACAACCAGTTGCGCGGCAAATACCGAGGCGATACCAAATACACCCGTATCCACAAGCGCCTGCAAGAGCGTGGCCCACTCACCCCAGAGGGCACGCAGACTGAGCGCAAATTGTTTGATGCGTTGGCAGGCGTCAAAGCGCAGGCCGACGAGCAGGTGCTGCAAAACACGCAGCTTTTGAACAACGAGAGTTATTTCGAACGCATGATGCAACCCATCGTGATTGGTGAGTTCTACACCCGCCAGCGCATCAAACTCACCCCAGACGCCACCCGCACCATCAACCACTTGGTGGTGGCCGAATACATGAATGAATTTTCTGCTGGTGCCCGCATGGGTAGCAGCCCAAGTACTGGAGCAAACCCTTGGTAACCCTGCAATTTGAGCAACGCACCCGTGAACTGATCGACAGCCTCAAGGCCATTTGTGCCGCTTATGGATTGGGCAACGACGGCAACGAATTCAAGATCATCACCCAGGTTTTTCTCTACAAATTCCTGAACGACAAGTTCGCCTTTGAGGCCAAAAAAATCCGGCCAGAGCTGGTCAAGGCCGAGCGCTGGGAAGCTGCCATCGCGGACATGAGCGCCGACGACCTGGACATGATGCAAATGCAAATGGGGCCGAACACGGCACGCCTCAAACCGGAGCACTTCATCGCCCACTTGTTTGGTCGCCAGAATGCACCCGATTTCGCCAAACTGTTTGATGACACCCTGCGCGACATCGCCATCAGCAACAACGACATCTTCGCCGTCAAGACCGACGGCGGTGCCAAGATCACCTTGTTTGATCGGGTCAGCGAATTCATCACCGACCCGTCCAAGCGCGACGACTTTTGTCGGGCCATCATCAACAAGTTGGGTGACTTCAGTTTTGAGCGCATCTTCAACGAGAAATACGATTTCTTTGCCGCGCTGTTTGAATACCTGATCAAGGACTACAACAAAGATAGCGGTGGCAAATATGCCGAGTACTACACCCCGCACGCCGTAGCCAAGATCATGGCCGCCATCCTGGTCCCCCTTGCAGTGCGCGGCCAAGTCAGCAATGTCAGTTGCTACGACCCCTCAGGGGGGTCAGGTACGTTGTTGATGAACATCGCACATGCCATTGGTGAACAGCGCTGCAGCATCTATTCGCAAGACATCTCGCAAAAGTCCTCCAGCTTGCTGCGGCTGAATTTGATCTTGAACAACTTGGTTCACTCCATCCCCAACATCATTCAGGGCAACACCATGCTCCACCCGTACCACCGGGAGGGCAAAGTTCTCAAGAAGTTTGATTTCATCGTTAGCAATCCGCCCTTCAAGATGGATTTCAGTGACTTTAGAAACGAGCTGGACACCAAAGAGCACCACGAGCGGTTCTTTGCCGGGGTACCCAACATTCCCAAACAGGCCTTCGACAAGATGGCCATTTACCAGCTCTTCTTGCAGCACATCATTTATTCGCTCAAAGACGGCGGCAAAGCGGCCGTGGTGGTACCCACTGGCTTCATTACTGCGCAAAGCGGCATCGACAAAGGTATTCGCCAATATTTGGTGGACAACAAAATGTTGGCGGGTGTTGTTTCCATGCCCAGCAATATTTTTGCGACAACTGGCACCAACGTGTCCATCCTGTTCATTGATGCCAGCAACAAGGGTGATGTGGTGCTGATCGACGCATCGAACTTGGGCACCAAGGTCAAAGACGGAAAGAACCAGAAAACCCTACTGTCTGAGGCTGAAGAAGACCGCATCATCGCCACCTTCAACACCAAACAGGCTGTGGAAGATTTTTCGGTGGTGGTGAGTTACGCGCAAATTGCCGCCAAGAATTACAGCTTGAGTGCCGGACAATATTTCGACGTCAAGATTGAATACACCGACCTGACACCCGCGCAGTTTGACGAAAAACTCCAAGGATTCACCACAAGGCTGGACGCTCTGTTTGAGGAATCTTCGGGGCTTGAGCAAGAAATCAAAAAACAGTTAGCGGGCTTGCGCTATGAGTAAGTTTGGCCAAGAGAACAGCACCACCGAATTCAAACGCCAGCTCAACGATGCGCTGGAAAAAGAAGTGGTGGCTTTTCTCAATTCAGCCAAGGGCGGCGATCTGTACATCGGCGTGGATGACGACGGTGAAGTGCTGGGCGTCAGCGATGTGGATGCCCAGATGCTGGCGATTTCTGACCGCATCCGGAACAATATCTTGCCCTCCTGCTTGGGGTTGTACGACGTGTATGCGCAGGAGCACGAGGGCAAGACCATCATTCATGTGGTGGTGACACGCGGCACCGAAAAACCCTATTACCTCAAACGCTACGGTCAATCACCTGCAGGATGTTTCACCCGGGTAGGCAGCGGCGTGCAGCCCATGACCACGGGCATGATTGACCAGCTCTACGCCGGGCGGGTTCGCCACTCGTTGCGCAACATCCCCGCGCCGACCACGCTCAAACTCACGTTCCAGCAGTTGAAGATTTATTACCAGGAAAAAGGCTTCGAGATCAACGACACCTTTTTGCACAACCTCGATCTTTACGTACCCGACAGCGAACGCCTGAATTACGCCGCCTACTTGCTGGCGGATACCAACAGCATTTCCATCAAGGTCGCCAAATATGCAGGCACCGACAAGTGCGACCTGATAGAAAACCAGGAATACGGCTACTGCTCACTGCTCAAGGCGACGCACCGTGTGCTCGACAAGCTCGAAATCGAAAACCGCACCCTGACGCGCATCACTGGCGCGGCAGAGCGAGAGCAACGCCGCTTGTTCAACGCTCGTGCCCTGCGCGAAGCGCTGATCAACGCGATCATCCACAACGACTACACGGCCGAGGTGCCACCGCTGGTTGAGATTTACGCCGATCGCCTCAGCATCACCTCTTATGGCGGGCTATTGAGCGGGTTGAGTCTGGAGGAATGCCTGAGTGGCCGATCCATGCCACGCAACCGTGAACTGATGCGGGTGTTTCGCGACATGGAACTGGTCGAGCACCTGGGCTCGGGCATGCGGCGCATCTTGAGCGCCTATGACAGCCACATCGTGCACATTAGCGAGCACTTTTTTGAACTGCGTTTTCCGATGGCGTCTGAAGCCCTGGCGCTTATCCCCGAAGTGGCAGAGTCAGGGGCAGAGTCAGGGGCAGAGTCAGGGGCAGAGTCGTTATCGCAAAAAATTCTGCCACTTCTTCGCGACGCCGCTTTATCCAAGTCCGAACTCTCAAGCCAATTGGGCCTTAAGTCGGTCACTGGCGCACTGAACCGCGCAGTCAACGTGCTGCTGGAAGCCCATTGGATTGAAAGAACCCTGCCCGATAAACCCCAAAGCCGCCTGCAAAAATACCGGCTGACGCAGGCGGGGTTGCAGTGGATGGATACATCTGGGAAACAAGATACGGCTGGTCGGGGTGAAAAATGCTGAGTAAGTCAATCTCGTCTCTTGCGAAGCGTGTCTCAAGCGGACTGACACCATTGCGGAGCAACCCCGAGTTTTGGTTGGCCGGTACGATTCCTTGGTTAAAAACTGAACAGCTTGGTGAGAAGTTCATTTACAGCACAACCGAGAAAATATCCAAGATCGCGCTCAAAAAAACCAGCATCAAGATATGTCGGCCAAACACCTTAACCATCGCCATGTATGGGGAGGGAAAGACGCGCGGGAATGTGTCAATCATCAAGAGCGAAATGGCGACGAATCAAGCGTGCTGCAACATCGAACTTGATCCGGAGCTGGCTGATTTTGAGTATGTTTACTATTTCCTGAAAACCCAGTACAACGAACTTAGGAGTCTTTCCTCTGGTGTTCGAAAGAACTTGAATTCGGAGGACATCAAAAATTTTGTTATCCGTCTTCCCCAAGAGCTGAAAGACCAAAGGAAAGTCGCAGCCGTTCTATCTGCCCTCGATGCCAAAATTGACTGCAACAACCGCATCAACGCCGAGCTGGAGGCAATGGCCAAGGCGCTGTACGACTACTGGTTTGTGCAGTTCGAATTTCCCGATGCCAACGGCAAACCCTATAAATCGTCCGGCGGCAAGATGGTCTACAACGACATGCTGGGGCGTGAAATTCCGCAGGGGTGGGTTGTTGGAGCACTATCAGATTGGATTGCCAAGGATAAAACCGGGGACTGGGGAAAGGACATGGCCGAAGGCAACTACACATTAAGCGTGGATTGCATTCGAGGAACAGATATCAACGGGCTAAACGGCAAGGGTGCTGTCGCCGCACCCACTCGTTTCATCCTCGAAAAAAACAAAGGAAAAATCCTCGCACCTTTTGACTTGGTTATCGAGATCTCAGGTGGCAGTCCCACCCAATCAACAGGTCGGCTTGCATTGATGACTTCCGAGTCAATCAAGCGGTTTTCCCGGCCAGTGATCTGTTCGAATTTTTGCAAAGCCATATCGTTGAAAAATAGCCCTTATGCATTCAACTTCGCGTATTTGTGGAAGTCAGCTTACGAAAACAAGGTCTTATTCGGTTGGGAGGGTAAGACAAGTGGCATAAAGAATCTTTTGTTTGAAGCTTTCACAACAAAGTATGTGGTGTGCATGCCATCACAACATTTGGCGCAAGGGTTTTTTGATTTTGTTTGCCCAATTGAAGACATGAAGCAAAAGCGCCTGAAAGAAAATGATGAGCTTGCATTATTGAGAGACTGGCTGCTGCCTCTGCTGATGAACGGCCAGGTGACGGTGGCATAAGGGAGAAACCATGACCAACCAACCTGCCTCTCTTGTCTCTGCCGATTACGCAGTTCTGCTCAGTGACATCAAGCAACGCGTGCGCCATGGGCAAACGCGGGCGATGCTGGCTGTCAATGCCGAGCTCATTCGTCTGTATTGGGACATCGGCTTGCTCATACACGCTCGCCAGCAGCAAGAAGGCTGGGGGGCTGGGGTGATTCCGCGTTTGGCGCGTGATTTACACAACGAATTGCCGGAGGAAAAGGGCTTTTCCGAGCGCAACATCAAGCGAATGCTGGCTTTTTACCGGGAATATCCGCACCTTGAATTTGTGCCACAAGCTGTGGCACAAATTGAGTCCGGGGAAAAAGTGCCACGGGTTGCGGCACTTTTCCCCATTGACCTGATTCAGTCCGTACCCTGGGGGCACCACACCGAGCTCATGACCAAGGTCAAGGACCTGGCTGCCCGCCTTTGGTACATGCAGGCCTGCCTGGCCAATGGCTGGAGTCGCAGTATTTTGCTCATGCAGATCGAGGTTGCCGCCCATCTACGCCAAGGGCGTGCCACCACCAACTTTGCCAGTCGGATTCCGTTGCCCGATTCAGATCTGGTACAGCAAACCCTGAAAGACCCCTATCTGTTTGACTTTCTGACGCTGGCATCGGGCTTTCATGAGCGCGAACTCGAAACTGGCCTCATTGCGCATCTGGAAAAGTTTTTGCTTGAGCTGGGGCAGGGTTTTGCCTTCGTCGGACGGCAATACCATCTTGATGTCGGCGATCAGGATTTTTATGTCGACCTGCTTTTTTATCACTTGAAGCTGCGTTGCTATGTGGTGATTGACCTCAAGCGCGGTGATTTCAAGCCTGAATATGCGGGAAAGATGAATTTCTATTGCAGCGTGGTGGATGATCGACTGCGCCATGAAAGCGACAGACCCACCATCGGGCTGATTCTTTGCCAGCAACCCAACCGAGTGCTGGCGGAATATGCGCTGCGCGGCATGGACAAGCCCATAGGTGTTTCCAGTTTCGAGCTCACCCGAGCACTGCCCGAGAGTCTGGAAAGCAGCCTGCCGACCATCGAAGAAATCGAACGCGAATTGGAGGGGGACGCATGAGCGAGCGATTTTCCAGCCACGGCAAACCCGGGCGCAAAAAGACCGAAGTCTCTCTCGTCCGTTCCTCTGCAGCGGAATATCTGACCTTTGTTGCGGCCAGTGGGCAGGGCGGTGTGGAGGCCATTTACGCCGATGAGAGCATCTGGTTGACTCAGAAAATGATGGGACAGCTGTACGACGTAGAAACCCAAACGATCAACTATCACCTCAAAAAGGTGTTTTCTGACAATGAGTTGCAAGAGTCTTCAGTTATTCGAAAATTTCGAATAACTGCCGCCGATGGCAAGAGCTATGACACACAGCACTACCACTTGAGCGCCATCACAAAACAAGCTGCATTGGGCCATTCATGGGCAGACTGCTGCCGAAGTGGTCTACCACCGTGCCAATGCGAGCAAGGACCAGATGGGGCTGACCTCGTGGAAGGATGCGCCGCTGGGCAAGATTCAGAAATTTGATGTGGTGGTGGCCAAGAACGACCTGAGCGAGTCGGAAATGGCGCAGCTCTGCGCCTGGTCAACGCCTATCTGGATGTGGCCGAAGACATGGCTCAACGCAAAATACCCATGACCATGCAGGATTGGGAAACCCGACTCAACCGCTTCATAGAGGCGACTGATGGCGAAGTGCTCCAGGATGCTGGCAAGGTGACGTCGGAAATCGCCAAGGCGCATGACGAAAGCGAGTTTGAGAAATACCGCATCGTGCAGGACCGTTTGTTTGAAAGCGACTTTGACCGCTTGGTCAGGCAGATCGGGCAGGACGGTTCGGAAGCCGACGGCACTGACTGAATTTGGCTACTGTGCCAGCAGGCACAATCTCGCCCATGACCGACATGACTTCCCCCGAAATCGCCGATACCGTGCGCTGGCTTGAACGCGCTGTCATCGGTTTGAACCTGTGCCCCTTTGCCAAAGCCCCGCATGTCAAGGGCCAGATCCATTACGTGTTGAGCGAGGCCAAAGGCCTCGAAGGCTTGCGTGACGAGCTGATCGAACAGCTGCAGGCCTTGGCCGACACGTCTGCCCAAGAGCGCGAGACCGTGCTCTTGGTCGTGCCGCAGATGCTGCAAGATTTTTTGGCGTTCAACGATTTTCTGGACGAGGCCGATGCCGTTCTGCAAGAGCTGGACATGGAAGGCGTGTTTCAGGTCGCGAGTTTTCATCCGCAGTTCCAGTTCGAAGGCACCGAGCCGGACGACATCGGCAATTTCACCAACCGCTCGCCTTACCCCACGCTGCACCTGCTGCGCGAGGACAGCATCGACCGGGCGGTGGAGGCTTTCCCTAAAGCCGAGATGATTTACGAGACCAACATCGAGACCCTGGACAAGCTGGGGGCTGAGGGCTGGAAAAAGCTGGATGTGGGACCGCACTGAGGCGTTGAGGGGCGCCCTCAACTGAAAACAGGTTTATGGGTCATTTAATTGAATTAACCATGTATTTATTCCATTGATTGGATAAAATACATGGATGTACCCCCGACAGCCCCAGCAGAAACTCCTTCGCCTGCTGCAGCAATTTCCTGCAGTGGGTTTGCTCGGGCCGCGCCAGGCGGGCAAAACCACTTTGGCCTTTGCGCAAAAGGCGCTGCACCCCACCGCCTTGTATCTGGACCTGGAGCTGCCCTCGGCGCAGAGACAGCTGGACGACCCCGAAGCCTTTTTGATGGCCCACGCACAGCAGTTGGTGATTCTGGACGAGGTGCAGCGCATGCCCGAGTTGTTTGGTATTTTGCGTGGGGTGATCGACCAGCGCCGTCGCATGAACCAAGCCAGCGGGCAGTTTTTGCTGTTGGGCTCGGCCACCGGGGTGTTGTTGCAGCAGTCCAGCGAAAGCCTGGCCGGGCGGGTGGCTTATGTCGAGTTGCCTGCGCTGCAGGCTGCAGAGGTTTTCGCCACCCAGGCCAGCGCGGCCGACTTGAACGCTTTGTGGCTGCGTGGGGGCTTTCCCTTGTCGTGGCTGGCGTCATCCGACGCCGACAGCATGACGTGGCGGGAGGTGTTCATCAGCACCTATTTGGAGAAAGACATCCCGGCGCTGGGTCCGCGCATCCCCGCCACCACCTTGCGGCGTTTGTGGACCATGCTGGCGCACCATCAGGGTGAACTGCTGGACCAATCCAAGTTGGCTTCGGCCTTGGCCATCAGTGGTCAGACCGTGAGCCGCTACATCGACTTGTTGTGCGACTTGATGCTGGTGCGGCGCTTGCCCGCTTGGCATGGCAACGTGGGCAAGCGCTTGATTCGCTCGCCCAAGGTGTATGTGCGTGACAGCGGTTTGGTCCATGCCCTGTTGGGTTTGTCGAATCTGGACGCCGTGCTCGGCCACCCTGTGGCCGGATCGAGTTGGGAGGGCTTTGTGGTGGAGCAGTTGGTGAACGCAGCCCCCAACGCCCAAGCCAGTTTCTACCGCACCAGCAATGGCGCTGAGCTTGACTTGGTGCTGACATTTCGCCACCAAAAAACTTGGGCCATCGAGATCAAGCGATCCAGTGCGCCCACCGTGTCCAGAGGCTTCCACCAGGCGGCCGTCGATTTGGGGGCGGTGCGCAAGCTGTTGGTGGCACCCGTTGAACAAACCTACCCCATGCAAGAACACATCGAGGTGGTCGACGTGTTGACGGCCGTCCGATGGGTGACCGAACAGGATCAAAACAATGGCTAAACAATCCATGAGCGCGCACAAAACGGCTGCAACGCCCAAGCCGCTGGACCTGGATCTGCGCCCCGGCCAGTCCATCGAATTGCTCAAAGAACTGCACATCCTGACCCGCGAGGGCAAGCTCAACCAGGACTCGAGGCGCAAGCTCAAACAGGTCTACCACCTGTACCAGTTCGTTGAGAAATTGCTCAAAGAATTGCCTGCCAGCGACACCGGCCCCACCTTGGCCGACCATGGCGCGGGCAAGTCCTATCTGGGCTTCATCATTTACGACCTGTTTTTCAAGGCCTTGGACCAGGGCACGATCTACGGCATCGAGACCCGCAGCGAACTGGTAGCCTCATCCCAAGCCTTGGCCCAGCGGCTGGGCTTTGGGCGCATGCAGTTCCTCAACCTGAGCGCGGCCGAGTCGGCGCACAGCGAGGCGCTGCCTGCGCAGATCGATGTGGTCACAGCCTTGCATGCCTGCGACAGCGCCACTGACGACGCCATCGCCTTTGGCCTGCAAAAAAAAGCCCAATGCATGGTGCTGGTGCCTTGCTGCCAGGCCGAGTTGGCCCGCGCGCTCAACCGTAACAAGGCGCTGAATTTGCAGCGCACGCCATTGGCAGAACTCTGGCGTCACCCCTTGCACACCCGTGAAATGGGCAGCCAACTGACCAATGTGCTGCGCTGTCTGTACTTGGAGTCTCAGGGCTACCAAGTGACCGTGACCGAGTTGGTGGGCTGGGAACACAGCATGAAAAACGAGCTGATCTTGGCCAAGTACACCGGCCAGAAAAAGCGTGCAGCGGGCGAGCGCCTGTTGGCGTTGCTCCGTGAGTTTGGCGTGACCCAGTGCATGCAGGCGCGCTTTGCGGGTGTTTTTTTGGGCGATGCGCCCGGGCAAGACGAGCGCTAAATGCCCAGTTTCAGGCCGACTTTCAACCGTCGACCCCGGTAGTCGCCGTAGCGCGTGTCCGCAACGGGCAAGCTGCCCGCATTCGGGTGTTGGTAAGTGGGTGAGGGGTCTCGGTCCAGCAAATTGTCCACCCCAAAAAGCCAGGTGAGTTTGCTGCTGGCTTGGTAGCGGCCATTGAAATCGATGCGCCAATTGCTGTTGACGTAGCGACGCACCGGATACCTCGACTCCTCATGGTTCAGCAAAAGCATGGCCGTCTCGCTGTGCCCTGTGATGTGGCGAAATACCAGGCTGTAGGCGTGTTGATCGCGTTCCAAGGACGCCGTCAAATTCAGTTGATTTTTGGGAATGAAGCTTTGGGTCTGGTCAAGGTATTGGCCCAGCTCGGACACGGCAGGGCGTCCAGGGTAGGTGCTGCGTTGGGCGTGGAGGTAGCGCGTGCCATGCAGCGAAACCCGAACGCGACCCCAATCGGTGGGCAGTCTGTGCTGCAGGCGGTAGTCAAGCCCACTGCGCTGGAGTTGGCCCAGGTTCTGGTTTAAACCGGTGTACTGGGCCGGTACACCTGGCGATGATTCTTGGTAATAAAGGGCCTTGAACTCGGGGTTGTTGAGAATATCGTCTCTGCTCAAGGCGCCGAAAATATCGCTCACCGTAAAGCGCCAATAGTCCACGCCAAAGGACCACCGGGGCGAGGGCTCGTTGTGGTAACCCAGCCAAAATTGGCGGGAGCGCTCGGCTTGGAGTGCAGGGTTGCCCACAGCCACATAGCGCGAGCAAACGCTGCCCGGATTGGCAGCGCAATTGACAGGATCGATTCTGCTCAAAGTGGTCCATGCCAGCGGCAGGCTTTGCATGGGGCTGGGTGCGCGAAAACCTGTGCCCAAAGAGCCACGCAAAAAGCCCTTGAGGCCCACGCGCTGTTTCAAGCCCACTTTGCCAGTCCAAGCGTTGCCACTGATGCCCAAGTCGTCAAACCTGAAAGAGACATTGGCCTCGGTTCTTTCCCTCAGGGGCAGGTTCAACTCAGAAAAAACAGCCCATTGCTGGCGCTGGACATCGACCGCATCGTCGGCTATGGCATTCCTGGCCAGGTTGCGGTACTGGTGGCGTTCTTGTTGCACCGACCAACCGGCCCCCCAGCGGGGTGTGCCCGCAGGCCAGTCGGCCCATTGGCCTGACAGCTGCGCCTGCAATGCTGCCAATTGGGTGCTGGAGCGGTCCAATGCAAGGCCTTGCGCCTGCAGTGGGGCCGCTGTGGCTGGGGGGCTGCTGGGCAGCGTGCTCAGATCGGGCTGCCAAGCGCGCTCTTCCATGCTGGCTTGGCCCAAGACCAGGCCCAGCCTGTATTCGGTGCCGGCCCATTGGCCCCGCAAACCCAAATTGCTGCGCCAGTTGCTCTTGTCGCGGGTCCTTTCTGGCGAGCCCGTGGGCAGCATGGCAGGTGCCCATGCTGCCCAATTGAAACCGTGAGCGGCCCAAGGTGCTCCGACTTTAAACGCCTGCGCCTCTTGGTGCAGCAGTTGGTCAATGAACACGACGTGGTCTTTGTTCAGCGCGCGCTCGTAACTGGCAAACAGCGAGCGCCTTTGTTCACTGGGGTAGACCGACAGCCATTGGCTCAGGTCGTAGCGGCACGCACGGGTCGCCTCGACCGGGATGGTCGGCGGCGATGGGAAATAAGCCTCAGGGCAGGCCGAGCCGGGCGCGATGCTTGGGCCGGGCAATGAAAAAGGCAACACATACTGAGCCTGGCCTTGGGCATCGGTGCCCACCAGCTGTGGGGCGGTGTCTGTGGCGCGGCGATCACGGGCCAATTGCATGGCGTGCTCGCTCACACTGGCATGGATTTGAAAGGCTTGACCTTCGCTTTCCAAGCGACCCCGGCCCCAGCTGAACTGCACATCGCTCATGGCACCACCGCGGCCATCGGCTTGGGTGTGGTGCACGCTGATGTCAGCTTGCCGCGTGTGGTGACGGGTGATGATGTTGACCACTCCGGCAATCGCGTCACTGCCGTAGCGGGCAGAAGCACCATCGACCAAAATATCAATGCGCTCCACCGCGTTCAGTGGGATCTGGCTGATTTCTGCCAAGGAAACATCTTTGTCGACCCGTTGTGCCGGAAAGGGTGCCAAGCGTTGCCCATTGAGCAGCACCAAGGTGCCAGCTTCGTAGCCGTGAATCGCAGCGCTGACCTGCCCTCCCAGACCTGACCAATTAAGTCCCCCCGACTCGCCAAAACCCAGCATCACCGACTGCCCATGCAGCAGCTCTGCCAAATTGCGCGCGCCACTGAGTTCAATGTCGCGGCGGCTCAAGACCGTGACGGGGAGTGCTTCGCGCGAGCGCGGGTTCAGGATGGCCGACCCGGTGATTTCGATGCCGCCAAATTGCCGATAATCCGAAGCGCCGCCCAAAGCCTCATCAGCGGCTTGGGCCTCGCCTGCCAAGGCCTTCGAGGCGCTCGCCGCACACGCCAACGGCGGGAGCAGCGCCAGTACCAGCGCGCAGCTTGAAACCCCCTGACGGCAGCGGTCAATCGGTTCTGGGCGATGGCGCAGTGGCATGGTGATCTTTCATGGCAAAGAGGCCCATTTCGGGCAGGCTCTCAAGGTGCATGGCACCCGGTCTAAAGGGTGACAGGCGCTGTGGGGCGCGCCATGTGTGGCTCTCAAAGTCCAAAGTGCGGACAGGCAAAGGGTGCGCGTTCATCGCAGGGGTGCCCTGTGGCTCACGCTGGGCTTGCTCACATCGTAGCCGAACCAACGCTGGGATATGGCCTTGAATGAACCGTCAGCGAGCATGCTTTGAACCGCACCAGAGAGCAGTTGCGCCATGGGTAAATTGCCTTTGTGTACCGCCCAACCCGCGGTCAAGGGGGCGGCGAAGGGCGCGGTCACCTTGATGGGCAATTGGTCGCGCTGGATGTAAAAGTCGGCAATCAAACTCTCTTCCAACACTGCATCGATTTTTTGCTGAGCCAGCGCCAGAAAAGCCAGATCAATCGATTTAAAACCCCGCACGGCTGGGCCCAAGGCCCCGCGCGCTTGCACCTCTACACCGGTGTTCGACAGCACGCCCAGCTTCTTACCTAACAAGTCATCAAGGCTCAGAAAGTCGCGCTCATCGCTCTCGTGTTGAACACACACCAACTGGTTGAAGGCGTAAGCGCGCACAAAGTCAAATTGCCCACGGTTCTCTGGTGACTTGATCAATTGGTTGGCGATGGCGTCAAGGCCACCGCCTGCAAGTTTTTTTTGAAGGTCCGAGAAACTGCCTGCTTCGATCACCAATTCAGCCCGCAAAATCATGGCGATGCGGCGTGCCACATCGACATCAAAGCCTTGCAAAAGGCCCTCGGTGAAACTGAATGGCTTGTATTGTTGGAGCACTCCTAAGCGCAATGTGCCCGGCTGAGCCCTTGTGCTTTGAGCCAAAGAAGGCCAAGTCAATGCAGCGCCCAGCAGGCCCCATGGGACAGACAAAATTTGCCGGCGGCGCAAACCACGCGCCACAGCCAAGCCACCCTCAGTCATGAAATGCGCCTTCAAAGCAGTGCCGCAGTTCGTGACCAACGTAGTTGTAGCCGGTTTTCAGCGGCGTCACGATGGTGCATTCATTGCGCCTGACATTCCAAAAAGCGCAAGCCATCACCCGTGTGCCCAAACTCATAGGAATACCGGTGATGCGGGCACAAAACTCATACCCGTCTTGGCGCACCAAGTACTTGACTTTGGGCTTCACAATCACCCGCTGCGACTCGGGCAAAGGGCTAAAGCGCTGTTTGTCCACCAAGGGCGGGCTCATCAAGGTGGTGGTGTCGCAACTGGCGAGCAGCAACCAGCCGCTCAAAAGCCAAACCCAGTGCAGCCACTTGCGCTGAAAAGGGCGGGTTCTTGAGGAGGTTTGAGGCCCCATCATTTCCCCTGCAAGCAGTGGATAAACAAATGCCCCAGCAAGGAGTGGGTGGTCTGACCGGTGGTCACGATGGTGCACTGAGACGTGGACAGCTGCCAGTAAACACAACCTTCCTCGCGCCTGACGAAACCGTCTTTGGGTTCGGCCGATTGGCAGCGCTCACTCGCTTGCGGGTGAACCAGCCAGCTGACGGTCGGTTCGGGTAAGCGACGCTGCGCATAGTCTGGGGGGCTGAACACACTGAAGTCAAGCAAAGGGTCTGCTGCCGCAGGCCACGCCCAGCACATGGCCAAGACACAAAAGCCTATTTTCATGCGGCGTGTTTTCACTCGCGGGGGTTTGCCGACCATGCGGCACTGATAGCTCACGTTTCAAGGTCCTTGTCCGAGGGGGGCAGCAGAAATTCGGCACCTTTTTGCATTAAGCGTGGAGTATAAATAGTTCGTAAAAAGAAATTAATTTTTATTTCTTCCTGACCGATCAACGCACCAAAACAAATCCGAAATCATTTTTGGCATCGAACAGGGCAAATGTGTGAACGCATGCGAGCCCCTGGGTTTAATTGGTTATTTAATTGGGGTCAGATCCCAATTAAACTGAGCATCCCCGCTGGAAAGTCACCATGGCCCGCCAACCCCGCCTCACCGTTGCCGCTTACCCGCACCACGTCATCCAGCGCGGCAATGACCGCCAAGCCATCGTGCGTGACGATGCCGACCGGCGGCGTTTGTTGGCCTTGTGGCAAGAACACGCACAGACCTTCCAAGTGGCCATCCACGCTTACGTGATCATGGACAACCACTTCCATCTGCTGCTCACGCCATCGACCGATCAGGCTTTGCCGCAGATGATGCAAGCGGTGGGCCGCGCCTACGTGCGTTACTTCAATTTGCGCCACCAACGCACCGGCACCTTGTGGGAAGGGCGCTACCGCAGCAACCTGATTGAGAGTGAACGCTATCTTTTGGCCTGCATGGTCTACATCGACCTGAATCCGGTTCGCGCTGGCATGGTGGCCCAGGCTGGTGATCACCCATGGTCCAGCTACAGGCACTGTATTGGGCAGGAGAGTAGCCCATGGTTGACGCCGCATGCCCTTTTTTGGGGTTTGGGCAACACGCCGTTTGCGCGTGAGGCGGCCTATGCTGAGTTGGTGCAAACAGGCTTGTCGCTGCGCGAAAAGGCGCAACTCACCCAAAGCGCTTTGTCTGGATGGGCCCTGGGTTCGAGCGACTTTTTAGGTCAATTGCAGCACACCACGCCGCGCCGCTTGGTGCCGGGCAAGGCCGGACGACCCGTCAAAAAAGCGGCCGATTGAATCTGTCCCCAATTAAATCAAAGCCAAGCAAAAAACAAATTTAATTGGGATCTGACCCCAATTAAAAAGATTGGCACAGTTGCTGCTGTGCACTACACTCTGCCCTCTGCGTAAAAACCCTTAGGAGTGCCCATGACTTCGGCCAGTGCAAAAGAACATTTCCAATCGACCGGTTTGTACGACCCGGCCAACGAGCACGATGCCTGTGGCGTGGGCTTTGTGGCCCACATCAAGGGGCACAAGACCCACGCCATCGTGACGCAGGCGCTCAAGATTTTGCAAAACCTGGACCACCGGGGCGCGGTGGGTGCCGACGCGCTGATGGGCGACGGGGCCGGTATTTTGATTCAGCTGCCCGACGCGCTGTACCGCGAAGAGATGGCCCGGGCTGGTACGGCCCCCGACGGTTCCATCGGCGTGGCCCTGCCGCCATTTGGTGAATATGGGGTGGGCATGGTGTTTTTGCCCAAGGAGCACGCCTCGCGCATGGCTTGCGAGCAAGCGCTGGAGCGCGCCGTCAAGGCCGAAGGCCAGGTGCTGCTGGGCTGGCGCGATGTGCCGGTCAACCGTGACATGCCCATGTCGCCTACGGTGCGCAAAAAAGAGCCGGTCATGCGCCAGATTTTTATTGGCCGGGGTGCCGATGTGATCGTGCAAGATGCCTTGGAGCGCAAGCTCTACGTGATTCGCAAGACCGCCAGCGCCGCCATTCAGAACCTGCGCCTGACGCACAGCAACGAGTACTACATCCCCAGCATGTCCAGCCGCACTGCGGTCTACAAGGGCTTGCTGCTGGCCGATCAGGTCGGTACTTATTTCCTGGACCTGCAAGACGAGCGCTGCGTCTCGGCCTTGGGCCTGGTGCACCAGCGCTTTTCCACCAACACCTTCCCTGAGTGGCCACTGGCCCACCCCTACCGCTATGTGGCGCACAACGGCGAGATCAACACCGTCAAGGGCAACTACAACTGGATGAAGGCCCGCGAAGGCGTGATGTCTTCGCCCGTGCTGGCCGCCGACCTGCAAAAGCTCTATCCCATCAGCTTTGCCGGGCAGTCCGACACCGCCACCTTTGACAATTGCTTGGAGCTGCTGACGATGGCGGGTTACCCCATCAGCCAGGCCGTGATGATGATGATCCCCGAGCCTTGGGAACAGCACACCACCATGGACGAGCGCCGCAAGGCCTTTTACGAATACCACGCTGCGATGTTGGAGCCATGGGACGGCCCGGCCTCGATCGTGTTCACCGACGGTCGCCAGATCGGCGCCACGCTGGACCGCAATGGCCTGCGCCCCTCGCGCTACATCATCACCGACGACGACATGGTCATCATGGGTTCAGAGACCGGCGTGCTGCCGATCCCCGAGAGCAAGATCGTGCGCAAATGGCGTCTGCAGCCGGGCAAGATGTTCCTGATCGATCTGGAACAAGGCCGCATGATCAACGACGAGGAGTTGAAGGCCGGTCTGGCCAGCGCCAAGCCCTACAAGCAGTGGATTGAGAACCTGCGCATCAAGCTCGACGATGTGGCCGATGCCGCCCTGGCCCCCGCCTCTGAGGTGCCCTTGCTCGACCTGCAGCAAGCCTTTGGCACCACCCAAGAAGACATCAAGTTCTTGTTGGCCCCGATGGCCTCGGCCGGTGAAGAGGCCATTGGCTCCATGGGCAACGACAGTCCGCTGGCCGTGCTGTCTGACAAAAACAAGCCGCTGTACAACTACTTCAAGCAGTTGTTCGCGCAGGTGACCAACCCGCCCATCGACCCGATCCGAGAAGCCATCGTGATGTCGCTGGTGTCCTTCATCGGCCCCAAGCCCAACCTTTTGGACATCAACCAAGTCAACCCGCCGATGCGCCTCGAAGTCAGCCAGCCGATTCTGGACTTCGCCGACATGGCCAAGCTGCGCCACATTGACCAGGCCACCCAGGGCAAGTTCAAGAGCGCCACACTGGACATCACATACCCCTTGTTGTGGGGCCGCGAAGGCGTGGAGGCCAAGCTGGCCTCATTGTGCGCAGAAGCGGTAGACGCCATCAAAGGTGGGCACAACATCTTGATCATCAGCGACCGGGGCGTGAGTGCCACCCAAGTGGCGGTGCCCGCCTTGCTGGCCTTGTCGGCCATCCACCAGCACCTGGTCACCGCAGGCCTGCGCACCACCGCCGGCTTGGTGGTCGAGACGGGCACCGCCCGCGAAGTGCACCACTTTGCGGTGCTCGCCGGCTACGGCGCCGAAGCCGTGCACCCTTACCTGGCCATGGAAACCTTGGCCGCGCTGCACAAAGAGCTGCCCGGTGATTTGTCGGCTGAAAAAGCCCTCTACAACTACGTCAAGGCGATTGGCAAGGGCTTGTCCAAGATCATGTCCAAAATGGGTGTGTCCACCTACATGTCTTACTGCGGCGCCCAACTGTTCGAGGCCATCGGCATCAACAGCGAGACCATCAACAAGTACTTCACCGGCACCGCCAGCCGCGTGGGCGGCATTGGCGTGTTCGAGATCGCCGAAGAAGCTTTTCGCATGCACACCGCCGCCTTCAGCGACGACCCGATCTTGGCCACCATGCTGGACGCGGGCGGCGAGTACGCCTGGCGCGCCCGGGGCGAAGAGCACATGTGGACGCCGGACGCGATTGCCAAGCTGCAACACGCCACCCGGGCCAACAACTTCAGCACCTACAAAGAGTACGCGCAGATCATCAACGACCAAAGCAAGCGCCACATGACGCTGCGCGGCCTGTTCGAGTTCAAGATCGACCCGTCCAAAGCCATCCCGCTGGACCAGGTAGAGCCTGCCGCCGAGATCGTCAAGCGTTTTGCCACCGGCGCGATGTCGCTGGGCTCGATTTCCACCGAGGCCCACGCCACTTTGGCCGTGGCCATGAACCGCATTGGCGGCAAAAGCAACACCGGCGAAGGCGGTGAAGACGCCAACCGCTACCGCAACGAACTCAAAGGCATCCCGATCAAGTTGGGCGATACGCTCAAGAGCGTGATCGGTGAAGAAAACGTCGAAGTCGACATGCCCTTGGCGGCCGGTGACAGTCTGCGCTCGCGCATCAAGCAAGTCGCTTCAGGCCGCTTTGGTGTCACCGCCGAATACCTCTCGAGTGCCGACCAGATCCAAATCAAGATGGCCCAAGGTGCCAAGCCCGGCGAGGGCGGGCAACTTCCCGGCGGCAAGGTGTCTGAGTACATCGGCAAGCTGCGCCACTCGGTGCCCGGTGTGGGCTTGATCTCGCCACCGCCGCACCACGACATTTATTCGATTGAGGATTTGGCCCAGCTGATCCACGACCTGAAAAACGTCGCCCCACACAGCGACATCAGCGTGAAATTGGTGTCCGAGATCGGCGTCGGAACGATTGCTGCCGGTGTGGCCAAGTGCAAGGCCGACCATGTGGTGATCGCGGGTCACGACGGCGGCACAGGTGCATCGCCCTGGTCGTCGGTCAAACACGCAGGCTCACCTTGGGAAATCGGCCTGGCCGAAACCCAGCAGACCTTGGTGCTCAACGGCTTGCGCGGCCGCATCCGCGTGCAGGCCGACGGCCAGATGAAGACCGGCCGCGACGTGGCCATTGGCGCATTGCTCGGCGCTGACGAGTTCGGCTTTGCCACCGCGCCGCTGGTGGTCGAGGGCTGCATCATGATGCGCAAATGCCACCTCAACACCTGCCCTGTGGGCGTGGCCACGCAAGACCCTGCTTTGCGTGCCAAATTCACCGGCAAGCCCGAGCATGTCGTGAATTACTTCTTCTTCATCGCCGAAGAAGTGCGCCAGATCATGGCTCAGTTGGGCATTGCCAAGTTCGACGACCTGGTGGGCCGCGCCGACCTGCTCGACATGAAGAGCGGTGTGGCGCACTGGAAAGCCCGGGGCCTGGACTTTGCGCGCCTGTTGGCGGTGCCGCAAGTGGCCTCGACCGTGGCTGTGCGGCATGTGGACACGCAAGACCACGGCTTGGAAAAAGCCCTGGACAATGTGCTGATCGCCAAGAGCCGCGCCGCCATCGACAAGGGCGAAAAAGTGCAGTTCATGGAAGTGGCCCGCAACGTGAACCGCTCGGTCGGTGCCATGTTGTCGGGTGCGGTGACCCAGGTGCATCCCGAAGGCTTGCCCGACGACACCCTGCGCATTCAATTGGAAGGCACGGGTGGTCAGTCCTTTGGTGCGTTCCTGGCCAAGGGCATCACGCTGTATTTGATTGGTGAGGCCAACGACTACACCGGCAAAGGTTTGTCGGGCGGCCGCATCGTGGTGCGCCCCAGTTTGGAGTTCCGCGGCGTGGCCTCGCAAAACATCATCGTGGGCAACACCGTCATGTACGGCGCGACCACGGGTGAGGCCTTCTTTGCCGGCGTGGCCGGCGAACGCTTTGCGGTGCGCTTGTCCGGCGCCACAGCGGTGGTCGAAGGCACAGGCGACCACGGCTGCGAGTACATGACCGGCGGTACGGTGGCGGTGTTGGGCATGACCGGCCGCAACTTCGGCGCGGGCATGAGTGGTGGCATCGCTTATGTGTACGACGAAGATGGCGAGTTTGCTTCACGCTGCAACACCGCCATGGTCAGCATGGACAAAGTGCTCACGTCTGCCGAGCAAGAAGCGCAAGTGGACCGCAAGGTCTGGCACCGCGACCAAGCCGACGAAGCGCAGCTCAAGAAACTGCTGGAAGACCACCACAAGTGGACCGGCAGCCAACGCGCCCGTGAATTGCTGGACCACTGGGCCACAGCCCGTGCCAAGTTCGTCAAGGTCTTCCCCAACGAATACAAGCGCGCCCTGGGCGAGATCAACGCACGCAAAGCGGCGAACGCGGCGAACGCGGCCAAAGTGGCCAAGCCTGTCGCCGCTTGAGCCCCACGTCAAAAAGTTTGAGGAAACATCATGGGAAAAATCACCGGCTTCATGGAATTTGAGCGCATTGAAGAGGGCTACAAGCCCGTCACCGAGCGCCTCAAGAACTACGGCGAGTTCGTCATCGGCTTGACCGAAGCGCAGTCCAAAACCCAAGCGGCGCGTTGCATGGACTGCGGCACCCCGTTTTGCAACAGCGGCTGCCCGGTCAACAACATCATCCCGGACTTCAACAACCTGGTGTTTGAAGGCGACTGGAAAAACGCGATCGAGGTGCTGCACAGCACCAACAACTTCCCCGAGTTCACCGGCCGCATCTGCCCCGCGCCTTGCGAAGCGGCCTGCGTGGTCAACTTCAACGACGACGCCGTGGGCATCAAGTCGATCGAGCACGCCATCATCGACCGCGCTTGGGCCGAGGGCTGGGTCACGCCGCGCCCTGCCAAAGTCAAGACCGGCAAAACCGTGGCCATCATCGGTGCAGGCCCTGCCGGTTTGGCCGCAGCCCAGCAACTGGCGCGCGCCGGCCACAACGTGAGCTTGTTCGAAAAGAACGACCGCGTGGGCGGCTTGCTGCGCTACGGCATCCCTGACTTCAAGATGGAAAAGACCCACATCGACCGCCGCGTCCAGCAGCTCGAAGCCGAAGGCGTGAAGATCCGCACCAGCGTGCTGGTGGGCCCAACTTCGCTTGAGGGGTGGCCCAAGGATTCCAAAATCACCAACTGGGCCAAGGAAACCATCAGCGCCGAGCAACTCCAAAAAGACTTTGACGCGGTGCTGCTGACCGGGGGCTCCGAGCAGTCGCGTGATTTGCCCGTGCCCGGCCGCGACCTGGATGGCATCCATTTCGCGATGGAGTTCTTGCCCCAGCAAAACAAGGTGAATGCGGGCGACAAGCTCAAAGGGCAGCTGCGTGCAGACGGCAAAAACGTCATCGTGATTGGCGGGGGCGACACCGGCAGCGACTGCGTGGGCACCAGCACACGCCACGGCGCTGTGAGCGTGACCCAGTTCGAGGTCATGCCCGAGCCACCCGAAAAAGAAAACAAGGCCATGGTCTGGCCCTATTGGCCCATGAAGCTGCGCACCAGCTCCAGCCACGAAGAAAGTGCCGAAAAAGGCCTGTTGCAACGCGAGTTCGCCATTTCCACCAAAGCCTTCATCGGTGAAAAGGGCAAAGTCACTGGATTGACCACGGTGCATGTCGAATTCAAAGACGGCAAGATGGTTGAAGTGGCCGGCACCGAGAAGCATCACAAAGCCGACATGGTGCTGCTGGCCATGGGTTTCACCAACCCGGTGGCCACGGTGCTCGACGCCTTTGGCATCGACAAAGACGCCCGTGGCAACGCCAAGGCCAGCACCGACTTCACCGGCGGCTATGCCACCAATGTGCCCAAGGTGTTTGCGGCGGGCGACATGCGCCGTGGTCAGTCGCTGGTGGTGTGGGCCATTCGCGAAGGCCGGCAGGCGGCGCGATCGGTGGATGAGTTCTTGATGGGGGCCAGTGACCTGCCCCGCTGAGCCAGCCCCACTGAGCCAAGGGGTGCTTGGGTAAAATACAGGTGTTTGCCGGATTTACAAATCATTTACTTTTATGTCTTAAGATCACAAAAGCCGGACATCCCGGCTTTTGTTTTTCATGAATACAACCGACTCACCCCCTCCTTTTGTTGAATTGCGCGACCTGACCTTCGGTTATGGCGAGCGCGTGATCTTGAAGAACCTCAGCTTCAAAGTGCCGCGCGGCCAAGTCACCGCATTGATGGGCATCTCGGGGGGCGGTAAAACCACGGTGCTGCGCCTGATTGGCGGCCAAATTCGTGCCAGCGCGGGACACGTGTTTTTTGATGGCCAAGACATCACGCCCATGCGCCAAACCGAGCTGTATGCTGCACGTCGCCGCATGGGCATGCTGTTCCAGTTTGGCGCGCTGTTCACCGACATGAGTGTGTTCGACAACGTGGCTTTTCCCTTGCGAGAGCACACCGGGCTGTCAGAAGACCTGGTCCGTGACATCGTGCTCATGAAACTCGACGCCGTGGGTTTGCGCGGGGCGCGAGATTTGAAACCCTCTGAAATTTCGGGTGGCATGAGTCGCCGCGTGGCGCTGGCCCGCGCCATCGCGCTCGACCCGCATCTCATCATGTACGACGAGCCCTTCGCTGGCCTGGACCCGATTTCGCTGGGCACGGCGGCCCGGTTGATTCGCCGCCTGAACGACAGCCTGGGCATCACCAGCATCGTGGTCTCGCACGATGTGACCGAAACCTTTGAGATCGCCGACCATGTGGTCATCTTGGCGCATGGCGGCGTGGCCGCACAAGGCACGCCGGCCCAGTTGCGTGTCAGCACCGACCCGCTCATTCACCAGTTTGTGCACGCCCTGAGCGATGGTCCCGTGCCATTTCATTACCCGGCCCCCACAGCGGCACAAGACTATGACCGGAGAACGGCATGATCACCCCCTTGCTGGCCGCCGTGGGTGCTTCGACGCGCCAGATGTTGGTCGATTGGGGCTTTGCCGCACGCTTGTTTTTCAAGCTGCTGGGCATGACGGGCCCCACACTCAAGCGCTTTGCTCTGGTGCGCGATCAGGTGCATTTTTTGGGCAATTATTCGCTGGCCATCATCACGGTGTCGGGCTTGTTTGTGGGCTTTGTGCTGGGCTTGCAGGGCTACTACACGCTGCAACGCTATGGTTCAGCCGAGGCGCTGGGTTTGCTGGTTGCGCTCAGCTTGGTGCGCGAATTGGGCCCCGTGGTGGGGGCCTTGTTGTTTGCCGGGCGCGCCGGGGCATCGCTTACCGCTGAGATTGGTCTCATGCGTGCGGGTGAGCAGCTCACCGCCTTGGAGATGATGGCCGTGGATCCGGTGCAACGCATTTTGGCGCCGCGTTTTTGGGGCGGCATCATTGCCTTGCCGGTGCTGGCCGCGGTGTTCAGTGCGGTGGGCATTTTGGGGGGCTATGTGGTGGGCGTCTTGCTGATCGGGGTCGACTCGGGTGCTTTTTGGAGTCAAATGCAAGGCGGCGTTGATGTGTTCAAGGACGTGGGCAATGGCATCATCAAAAGTGTGGTGTTTGCTGTGGCCGTGACCTTCATCGCCTTGCTGCAAGGCTATGTGGCCAAGCCCACACCCGAAGGTGTGGCCAGCGCCACCACACGCAGTGTGGTGGTGTCTTCCTTGTCGGTTTTAGGTTTGGATTTCATCCTCACCGCAATGATGTTCAGCATTTGAGGAGGACGGCATGCAAAGTTCAAAAAATGATGTTTGGGTGGGTTTGTTTGTGATGCTCGGCGCTGTGGCCGTGCTTTTTTTGGCACTCAAGGCGGCCAATTTGCTGACTTGGAGCTTCAGCAACGACTACGAGGTGACGGCCAAGTTTGACAACATCGGCGGGCTCAAGCCAGGCGCTGCGGTCAAGAGCGCTGGGGTGGTGGTGGGGCGTGTCAAAAAGATCGAATTTGATGGCCAATCCTTCCAAGCCCAGGTCACACTCGGCATGCAGACCCAGCACGCCTTTCCGCAAGACAGTTCGCTCAAGATCCTGACCAGCGGTTTGCTGGGCGAGCAATACTTGGATGTGTCGCCCGGTGCCGATGAGAAAAACTTGGCCGCCGGAGACCGCATTGGTTCGACCCAATCGGCCGTCATCCTGGAGAACCTGATCAGCCAATTCCTGTTCAGCCAGGCCGAAAAACCCCCAGCTGAAAGTCAAAAACCATGATCGATTGGATGCAACGCAGGGCCTCTCTGACCGTGCTGGCTTGTGTGCTGGCATTGCAAGCTTGCGCCACGGTCAAAAGCGCCGATGCGCGTGACCCTTGGGAGTCCATGAACCGCAGCGTGTTCCAGTTCAACGATGCGGTGGACAAGGCGGCCATCAAACCTGCCGCACAACTTTATGCGGGTGTGTTGCCCAGTTTTGTGCGCACGGGTGTGGGCAACTTCTTGGGCAATTTGGCCGATGTTTGGACCATGGCCAACAGCGCCCTGCAGTTCAAGGGGCAGGCGACTGTCGAAACTTTCATGCGCATCAATGTGAACACCTTTTTGGGCCTAGGCGGCTTGCTGGATGTGGCCACCGAAATGCGCCTTGAAAAACGCAAGGAAGATTTCGGTCAAACCCTCGGTCACTGGGGTGTTCAGCCTGGGCCGTATGTGGTGCTGCCCTTGTTGGGCCCGTCCAGTTTGCGCGACACATTGGCTTTGCCGGTGGACATGCGGGCTGACGCAGCGCGCGAACTCCCTGACCAAGCCGTGCGCAACACCGTGGTGGTGACCCGCGTCTTGGACATCCGATCGGGTTTGCTGCAAACCGTGGATGTGGTGATGGCCGCGTCGCTGGACCCTTATTCTTTCGTGCGGGACGCCTATTTGCAAAAGCGCCGCAATGACATTTACGATGGCAATCCGCCGTCAAATTTTGACTACGACGAAGCCGAGTCCGAAGCCAAGTAAGCCCATTACAGTTGTTCACACATTCTTTGGCCATAACCCCTACAGTGAATTGATGATCAAAACCTCTACCCCCTATTTTTGGAGTCGCCGCCATCTGCTTGTGGCGGCATGTGCTGCGGGCCTCTTGGGGGCTTCGGGCTGGGCCAATGCCGCCGACGAAGCACCAGAGGCATTCATCCAGCGCATCACGAATGAAACGCTCAACACCATCAAGGCAGACAAAGCTTTGCGTGGCGGTGATATTCCCAAAATCATGCAGTTGGTGGACACGCAGTTGATGCCGCATGTGAACTTTCGCCGCATGACCGCCTTGGCCACCGGCCCGGCTTGGCGCAAAGCCACGCCTGAGCAGCAAAAACGCCTGCAAGACGAGTTCAAGATTTTGCTCGTGCGCACCTATTCGGGGGCACTCAGCCAGATCAACGACCAGCAAGTGGTGGTCAAGCCCTTGCGGGCGGGCCAAGAAGACAAAAACGTGGTTGTCAACACCGAGTTGCGCGGCAGAGGTGACCCAGTCCAGTTCGATTACCGCCTTGAAAAAACACCCGGTCAAGGGGCGGGCTGGTTGATTTTTGACATGAATGTGCTGGGCGTGTGGCTGATCGAAAACTACCGCAACCAGTTCACCAAGGAGATCAACGCCGGGGGCATTGATGCGCTGATCGCCAGTTTGACCGCACGCAACAAGTCCAACGCCAAAGCGTCTTGAGAGCGCTTGACATGAACCCACTGAAGATGCCTGCAAGCTTGTTGCACGGTCAAGCCGATGGCTGCTTGTCGCAGTGGCTGTCTTTGCTGCCAGCAGCGCTGCCCAAGGCGGTGTTGCTGGACGCATCTTCGCTGCGCGAATTTGATTCCTCTGCCTTGGCCGTGTTGCTGGGCTTGCGCCGGGTTTTGTCGCAAAAAGGCAGCACTTTGCAGGTTGAGGGCATGACGCCCCGTTTGCGTGAGTTGGCCAATTTGTACGGGGTCCTTGGACTGTTGGAAGAGGCTTGAATCGGCGCAACTGAGCCCATTTCTCACCGATCCCCCTGGTGCTTGCCGGAGTCTGCAGGCCAGCACCTAAAATAAGCCCTCTAAATGTCTGCGCTCTCCTTCCAATCTGTTTCCAAAAGCTACCTGGCCAAACAGGCGGGAATGGCCACGTGTCATGCACTCGACCAGGTCAGTTTTGACGTACAAGAGGGCGAGTTTTTCGGTCTGCTGGGCCCCAACGGCGCGGGCAAAACCACCCTGATCAGCAATTTGGCGGGCCTGTGCCGCCCCACCACTGGCCGCGTGCTGGTGCATGGCCACGACGTGCAAACCGATTACGCCGCCGCGCGCCGCTTGTTGGGCGTGGTGCCGCAAGAGCTGGTGTTTGACCCTTTTTTCACTGTGCGCGAATCGCTGCGCATCCAGTCGGGCTATTTCGGCGTCAAAAACAACGAGGCTTGGATCGACGAGCTGCTGGACAGCCTGGGGCTGAGCGACAAGGCAGGCGCCAACATGCGCCAACTCTCGGGCGGCATGAAGCGGCGTGTGCTGGTGGCCCAGGCCTTGGTGCACAAGCCGCGCGTCATCGTGCTCGACGAGCCCACCGCTGGCGTCGATGTCGAACTGCGCCAAACCCTGTGGGCCTTCATCGTCAAACTCAACAAGCTAGGCCACACTGTTTTGCTCACCACCCATTACCTCGAAGAGGCCGAGGCCCTGTGCGGGCGCATTGCCATGCTCAAGCGTGGCCAGTTGCTGGCGCTGGAGCGCACCTCCGATTTGCTGCGCTCGGCCACCAGCCAGGTGCTGCGCTTCAAGCTCGACGGCGATTTGCCGCCCGCCTTGGCGGCCATGGCCCGCGTCACGGGGCGCATCGTGCAGTTGCCGGTGCACAACGCGGTGGAGATCGAAAGCCACCTGGCCGCCATCCGCACCGCCGGTTTGGTGGCCGAAGGCGTGGAGATTCGCCAGGCCGATCTGGAAGACGTGTTCTTGGAAGTCATGAACCGCAAACAATTGGCCTCTGGAGCGCTGGCATGACGGGCTGGCAAACCCTGCTGTACAAAGAAGTGCTGCGCTTTTGGAAAGTCGGTTTTCAAACCGTGGCCGCACCGGTGCTGACCTCGGTGTTGTACATGCTGATTTTCGGCCACGTGCTGGAAGACCACGTCAAGGTCTACGACAACGTGGCCTACACCTCGTTTTTGCTGCCGGGCCTGATCATGATGGGCGTGCTGCAAAACGCGTTTGCCAACAGCTCGTCGAGCTTGGTGCAAAGCAAAATCATGGGCAGTTTGGTGTTTTTGTTGCTCACGCCCCTGTCGCACCGCAGCTGGTTTGTGGCCTATGTGGGCTCGTCGGTGGTGCGCGGTTTGGCGGTGGGTGTGGGCGTGTTTGTCATCACCGGCTGGATGGTCAACATCACCTTCGTCAACCCGCTGTGGATTTTGGCCTTTGCCTTCATGGGGGCTGCCATGATGGGTGCCTTGGGCGTGATCGCCGGGCTGTGGGCCGAAAAGTTTGACCAAATGGCGGCCTTTCAGAACTTCATCATCATGCCCATGACGTTTTTATCGGGTGTGTTTTATTCCATCCATTCCTTGCCGCCGTTTTGGCAAAAACTCAGCCACTTGAACCCGTTTTTCTACATGATTGACGGTTTTCGTTACGGCTTTTTTGGCCAAAGTGATGTCTCGCCTTGGCTCAGCCTGGCGGTGGTGGGCACCGCCCTGGCGGTCATCAGCGGCCTGACCCTTCAGCTTTTGCGCATCGGCTACAAAATACGGAGCTGAGAGAAACCTCATGAACGCACAACAACTTCAAAACATGATCGCTGCAGGCCTTGCCTGCACCCACCTCACGGTCGAGGGCGATGGCCGCCATTGGAGCGCCGTGGTCGTGTCCGAAGCCTTTGCGGGCCTGCGGCCGATTGCACGCCACCAGCGCGTGTACGCCACACTGGGCCAAAAAATGCACACCGACGAGGTGCACGCTTTGTCGATAAAAACCTACACGCCCGCCGAGTGGGCCGCGCAAGCCCCATGATCCGAAGGCCTTCTGGCCGCAACGCACCAAACTGACCCATGGACAAACTGATCATTCGCGGCGGTCGCCGCTTGCAAGGCACGCTGGACGTGTCGGGGGCCAAAAATGCCGCCTTGCCTGAGCTGTGCGCCGCCTTGCTCAGCGCCGAGCCCGTCACGCTGGCCAATGTGCCGCGCCTGCAAGACGTCTCGACCATGCTCAAGCTGATCCGCAACATGGGCGTGACGGCTGAGCACCACGAAGACGGCCGCGTCACCCTGGATGCGGGGGCCTTGAACAACCCCGAAGCGCCCTACGAGCTGGTCAAAACCATGCGCGCCTCGGTGCTGGCGCTGGGCCCCTTGTTGGCGCGCTTTGGCCACGCCAAGGTCTCGCTGCCCGGTGGCTGCGCCATTGGCTCGCGCCCGGTGGACCAGCACATCAAAGGCTTGCAGGCCATGGGCGCGGTGATCACGGTGGAGCACGGCTACATGCTGGCCAGCTTGCCCGCCGGTCGCACACGGCTGAAGGGCGCGCACATCACCACCGACATGGTCACCGTCACGGGCACCGAAAACCTCATGATGGCCGCCGCCTTGGCCGAGGGCGAGACGGTGCTGGAAAACGCCGCGCAAGAGCCCGAAATTCCTGACCTGGCCGAGATGCTGATCCAAATGGGTGCAAAGATCGAAGGCCACGGCACACGCCGCATCCGCATTCAGGGTGTGGAGCGTTTGCACGGCGCGCAGCACCAAGTGGTGGCCGACCGCATCGAGGCGGGCACCTTTTTGTGCGCGGTGGCGGCCACGGGTGGTGACGTGGTGTTGCGCCATGGCCGTGCCGACCACCTCGAAGTGGTCATCGAAAAACTGCGCGATGCCGGTGCCACCATCGAAGCCGGTGAGGGTTTCATTCGCATCGCATCCCTTGGTCGCCTGAAGGCGCAGAGTTTTCGCACCACCGAATACCCGGGCTTTCCGACCGACATGCAGGCGCAGTTCATGGCGCTCAACTGCATCTCGCACGGGGCCAGCAAAGTGACCGAAACCATTTTTGAAAACCGCTTCATGCACGTCAATGAGCTGGTGCGCCTGGGTGCGCACATCCAGATCGACGGCAAAGTCTCGGTGATCGAGGGTGTCGAAAAACTCTCCGGTGCCACGGTGATGGCCACCGATTTGCGGGCCTCGGCCAGCTTGGTGATTGCCGGCTTAGTGGCCGAGGGTGAAACCACCATCGAGCGCATTTACCACCTGGACCGGGGCTACGACCGCATGGAACTCAAACTGCGCGGCCTGGGGGCCGACATCGAACGCGTGAAGTGAAATGACATGATCACACTGGCCCTGTCCAAAGGACGCATTTTTGACGAAACCCTGCCCCTGCTCAGTGCTGCGGGCATCGAGGTGCTGGAAGACCCCGAAAAATCGCGCAAGCTGATCTTGCCCACCAACCAACCCCATGTGCGCGTGGTGCTGGTGCGCGCCAGCGACGTGCCCACCTATGTGGAGTACGGCGGCGCAGACTTGGGCGTGACGGGCCTGGACACCTTGATCGAGCATGGCGGCCAAGGCCTGTACCAGCCGCTGGACCTGAACATCGCCAAATGCCGCATGAGCGTGGCGGTGCGCGCCGACTTTGATTACGCCCGCGCGGTGCGCTCGGGCTCGCGCTTGAAAGTGGCCACCAAATTCACAGCGATTGCGCGTGACTTCTTTGCCACCAAGGGCGTGCACGTGGACCTGATCAAACTCTACGGCAGCATGGAGTTGGCCCCGCTCACAGGTTTGGCCGATGCGATTGTGGATTTGGTCTCGACCGGCAACACCCTCAAGGCCAACCACCTGGTTGAAGTCGAACGCATCATGGACATCAGCTCGCGCTTGGTGGTGAACCAAGCCGCCCTCAAACTCAAACAAGCACCGATTCGCGCCATCATCGACGCCTTTGCCGGTGCGGTGAAGAAAGGCTGAACAACATGGACTCGTTGGGCCTGCAAGCCAAACCCTTGCAACTGAACACGGCAGACGCCGGTTTTGAAGCGGCCTTTGCGGCCCGTCTGCATTGGTCAGCCGACACCGACGCCGCCATCGAGCAGCGGGTGGCCGACATCCTGGCCGATGTGCAGCAGCGTGGCGACGCGGCGGTGCTGGAGTACACCCAGCGTTTTGACGGCCTGCAAGCGTTGGATGTGAAGGCGCTGGAGATCACCCAAGCCGAACTGAAAGCGGCATTGGGCGGCCTGCCCGCCGTGCAGCGCGAAGCCTTGCAAGCCGCAGCAAGCCGTGTGCGCCAATACCACGAAGCGCAAAAGAAAGCCTCAGGCGAAAGTTGGAGCTACCGCGACGAAGACGGCACGCTGCTCGGCCAAAAAGTCACGCCGCTGGACCGCGTGGGCATTTACGTGCCCGGCGGCAAAGCCGCTTACCCCTCGTCGGTGTTGATGAACGCGATTCCCGCTCACGTGGCCGGTGTGCAAGAGATCATCATGGTGGTGCCCACGCCGAATGGCGTGCGCAACCCGCTGGTGCTGGCCGCTGCCTGTGTGGCGGGCGTGAGCCGCGCCTTCACGGTGGGCGGCGCGCAAGCTGTGGCGGCGCTGGCCTATGGCACGGCCACCATCCCCAAAGTGGACAAGATCACCGGCCCGGGCAACGCCTATGTGGCCAGCGCCAAAAAGCGCGTGTTTGGCACCGTGGGCATCGACATGATCGCAGGCCCCAGCGAAATTTTGGTCTTGGCCGACGGCACCACCCCGGCCGACTGGGTGGCGATGGACCTTTTTTCACAGGCCGAGCACGACGAACTGGCGCAAAGCATTTTGCTGTGCCCCGATGCCGATTACATCGCCCAAGTGCAAGCCGCCATTGATCGCCTGCTGCCCTCCATGCCGAGGCGCGAAATCATCGCCAAGTCGCTCAACGACAGGGGCGCTTTGATCTTGACGCGCAGCATGGAAGAGGCCTGCGCCATCAGCAACCGCATCGCGCCCGAGCACCTGGAGGTGTCAAGCCGTGAGCCGCACCGCTGGGAGCCGCTGCTGCGCCACGCGGGGGCCATCTTTTTGGGCGCGTTCACCAGTGAGTCGTTGGGTGACTACTGCGCAGGCCCCAACCACGTCTTGCCCACCAGCGGCACGGCGCGTTTCTCGTCGCCGCTGGGCGTGTACGACTTTCAAAAACGCAGCAGCTTGATTGAGGTCAGCCAAGTCGGTGCCCAGACGCTCGGCCGCATTGCCGCCGAGCTGGCCTACGGCGAAGGCCTGCAAGCCCACGCCCGCGCCGCCGAACTCCGTTTGAACCCTGTGCCCCCGATGCGAGACCCGAAATGAGCACTGTCAGCCCCCAACTCATGCAACGCATCCGCCAAGACGTGCAGTCCATGCACGCCTATGCCATCCAGGATTCGGCGGGCATGGTCAAGCTCGACGCGATGGAGAACCCGCACAGACTGCCGGCTGATTTGCAAAAGGCTTTGGGCGAGCGCCTGGGCGCCTTGGCGCTCAACCGCTACCCCGGCGAACGGGTCAACGAGCTGCGCCACGCCCTGGCCAGCTATGCAGGCATGCCCGAAGGCTTTGACATCATGCTGGGCAACGGCTCAGACGAGTTGATCTCTTTGCTGGCCATGGCGTGCGATGTGCCCGGGGCCAGTATCCTGTCGCCTTTGCCGGGCTTTGTCATGTACGCCATGAGCGCCCAGCTGCAAGGCCTGGCCTTTCATGGTGTGCCGCTCACGGCCGACTTTGAGCTGGACGAAGCCGCCATGCTGGCCGCCATTAATCAGCACAAGCCGGCCATCGTCTACTTGGCTTACCCCAACAACCCCACCGGCAACCTGTGGAACGACGACACGATCGAGAAGATCGTGTTGGCCCAGGGCGCGCAAGGCGGCTTGGTGGTGATGGACGAGGCCTACCAGCCCTTTGCCAGCCGCAGCTACGCAGGCCGCATCACGCGCCACTCGCATGTCTTGCTCATGCGCACGCTGTCCAAGTTTGGTTTGGCCGGTGTGCGTCTGGGCTACATGATTGGCCCCAAGGCCTTGGTGGCTGAGATCGACAAAGTGCGCCCGCCTTACAACATCAGTGTGCTCAATGCCGAGTGCGCCTTGTTTGCGCTGGCGCATGCCCAGGTGTTTGCTGCGCAGGCCCAAGACCTGCGCGAGCAGCGTACCCGTTTGCTGAGTGAGCTGGCTGCCTTGCCCGGCGTGCGCCCATTCCCCAGCGAAGCCAACATGATCCTGGCCCGCGTGCCCGATGCGGCCAAAACTTTTGACGGCCTGAAGGCCCACGGTGTGCTGATCAAGAACATTTCTAAAATGCACCCATTGCTGGCCAACTGCCTGCGCCTGACGGTGGGCACCGCCGCAGAAAACGACCAACTCCTTGCCGCCTTGAAAGTCTCTCTATGAACCGCACCGCTGACCGTACAGCCAATGTGACCCGCAAGACGGCTGAGACGAACATCCGCGTGGCCATCAACCTGGACGGCACAGGTCAGGCCAAGCTGGCCAGCGGCATTGGTTTTCTGGACCACATGCTCGACCAAATCGCCCGCCATGGTTTGATTGACCTGGACATCGCCTGCGAAGGCGACCTGCACATCGACGGCCACCACACGGTCGAAGACATTGGCATCACCCTGGGCCAAGCCTTTGCGCAGGCCATGGGCGACAAAAAAGGCATTCGCCGTTATGGCCATGCTTATGTGCCGCTGGACGAAGCCTTGAGCCGCGTGGTGGTGGACTTTTCGGGCCGCCCCGGTTTGCACATGGATGTGAAATTCACCTCGGGCTCCTTGGGCGCGCTCGACACGCAGTTGATTTACGAGTTCTTCCAAGGCTTTGTGAACCATGCCCTGTGCACCTTGCACATCGACAACCTCAAGGGCCACAACGCCCACCACCAGTGCGAAACCATCTTCAAGGCCTTTGCCCGCGCCGTGCGTGCGGCGCTCGAACTTGATCCCCGCTCGGCGGGTGTCATCCCCTCTACGAAGGGTTCACTCTGACATGAGCGTCAACCGCGTTGCTGTGGTGGATTACGGCATGGGCAACCTGCGCAGCGTGGCGCAGGCCGTCATCCATGCGGCTTCCAGCGTGGACCATGCCGAAGTGACCGTGACCTCAGACCCGCAAGTGGTGCGCAACGCGCACCGCGTGGTCTTGCCGGGGCAGGGCGCCATGCCCGACTGCATGCGCGAGCTGCGCGACTCGGGCCTGCTCGATGCCGTGCTCGAAGCCGCCGCAGCCAAGCCCCTGTTTGGCGTGTGTGTGGGCATGCAAATGCTGCTGGACCACAGCGCCGAGGGCGACACGCCCGGCCTGGGCCTGATTCCCGGCCGCGTGGTCAAGTTTGAGCTGGCGGGGCAAACGCAGCCCGATGGCACCCGCTACAAAGTCCCGCAAATGGGCTGGAACCAGGTCTGGCAAGCCGCCAAGCCGCACGCTTTGTGGCATGGCATCGCAGACGGCAACTGGTACTATTTTGTGCACAGCTTTTATGCCCGCGTGGCCCAGGCTGAGCACAGCGCGGCCGAAACCGATTACGGTGGCCGCTTTGCCTGTGCCATCGCCCGTGACAATATTTTTGCCACCCAGTTTCACCCCGAAAAAAGCGCGGACCAAGGCTTGGCCTTGTTTCGCAATTTCCTCCACTGGCAGCCTTGAGAAGTTTTCACTGCCGCTTCTTTCTCTCCACTGCTTTTGAGCCCGCCATGATTCTGATCCCCGCCATTGACCTCAAAGACGGCCACTGCGTTCGCCTCAAACAGGGCGATATGGACCAAGCCACGACCTTTGGTGAAGACCCCGCCGCCATGGCCCGCACCTGGCTCGAAAAAGGCGCACGCCGCCTGCACCTGGTGGATTTGAACGGCGCGTTCGCGGGCAAGCCGCAAAACTTCTCGGCCATCAAGTCCATCTTGAAAGCCGTGGGCGACGACATCCCGGTGCAGCTGGGCGGCGGCATCCGCGACCTGGACACGATTGAAAAATACATCGACAGCGGCCTGCGCTACGTCATCATCGGCACCGCCGCCGTCAAGAACCCTGGCTTTTTGAAAGACGCCTGCACCGCCTTTGGCGGCCACATCATCGTCGGGCTGGACGCCAAAGACGGCAAAGTCGCCACCGACGGCTGGAGCAAACTCACCGGCCACGAAGTGGTGGACTTGGCCAAGAAGTTTGAAGACTGGGGCGTCGAATCCATCATTTACACCGACATTGGCCGCGACGGGATGCTCAGCGGCATCAACATCGACGCCACCGTCAAGCTGGCCCAAGCCTTGACGATCCCCGTCATTGCCTCGGGCGGCCTGTCCAACATGGCCGACATCGAGCAACTGTGCGCAGTGGAGGATGAAGGGGTCGAAGGCGTGATCTGTGGCCGTGCGGTGTATTCGGGCGACCTGGACTTCGCGCTGGCGCAGCAACGCGCCGACGAACTCAACGGTTGACACGATCTCCATCCCCATTCCACATGAGCCTTCAGGCCACTTGTCGCGACACCGAGTTCGCAGGCCTGCCCGCTTGTGAACTGCGTTTGCCGCAAGGCGACCGCCTGTTGGTCGCCCTGCACGGCGCGCATGTGCTGTCTTGGGTGTCGGGCGGCCAAGAGCGCCTGTACCTCAGCCCCCAAAGCGTCATGGACGGCCAAACCGCTATCCGGGGCGGCGTGCCGGTGTGCTTTCCGCAGTTCAACCAACGCGGCCCGATGGCCGATCGCCTGCCCAAACACGGCTTTGCCCGCAACCTGGCTTGGCAGGCCGATGCGCCTGTGCTGTCGGCCGACAGTGCCCAGCTATGTTTGCATCTGCAAGACAACGCCCGCACCCGCAAATGGTGGCCGCAGGCCTTTGCACTGCAACTGCACATCACCCTGCGCCCCGGCACCCTGCGCATCAGCCTGAACGTGCACAACACCGACACTCAGCCGCTGGCGTTTTCGGGGGCGCTGCACACCTATTTGGCCGTGCCCGACGTGACGCAGGCCACGCTGCAAGGCCTGGGCGGTCAACCCGAGTGGGATTCAATCACCGACACCCACGCGCAAGCCGACGACACACTGCGCTTTGCCGCCGAATTTGACCGTGTGTACGAAGCCGGGCCACAGCCCATGACGCTCAACCAGACCCTGCACATCAGCCAAAGCCCCAGTTGGGCCCACACCGTGGTTTGGAACCCCGCGCAAGACCTGTGCAAGCGCTTGGCCGACATGCCCGAGGGTGGCTGGCGACACATGCTGTGCGTCGAAGCGGCGCAAGTGTACGATCCCATCACCTTGCCTGCGGGCGGACGATGGGAAGGCTGGCAGCGCTTGGCTTTGTGTGCATGATGCAAGCAACTTTGGATTGGGTAAAAAAATGAGTCAGATCATGTCGATTGAACAAGCGCGCAGCAGCAGTTTAAGAGGATCGGTGGCTGCCATGGCCAGAGCGGCCAATCAAGCCCGGCGAACGGCTGCGCAAACCCAAACCGCTTTGGTGGTCGAGCGCAATGGCGTTCTGGAGCATCTGTACATCACGGCCACACAAAGCGACATCAAGCCCAATACCGTCTCCATCGCACCACAAGAGGGTCACTGAAACATGCTCGCCAAACGCATCATCCCCTGCCTTGACGTGACCGGTGGTCGTGTGGTCAAGGGCGTCAACTTTGTCGAACTGCGCGACGCCGGCGACCCGGTCGAAATCGCCGCCCGCTACAACGAGCAAGGCGCAGACGAACTCACGTTTTTGGACATCACCGCCACCAGCGACGGGCGCGACGTGATCTTGCACATCATCGAAGCCGTGGCCAGCCAGGTGTTCATCCCGCTCACCGTGGGCGGCGGTGTGCGCACGGTGGAAGACGTGCGCCGATTGCTCAACGCAGGCGCAGACAAAACAAGCTTCAACTCTGCCGCGATTGCCAACCCGCAAGTCATCCGCGACGCCTCGGCCAAATACGGCGCGCAGTGCATCGTGGTGGCGATTGACGCCAAGCGCCGCACACCCGAAGACGAGCAGCGCATCGGCACCAACGGTTTGGCCCTAGGCCCCGGCTGGGACGTTTACAGCCACGGCGGCCGCAAAAACGTGGGCCTGGACGCGGTGGCTTGGGCCAGCCAAATGGCCGAGTATGGTGCAGGCGAAATCCTGCTCACCAGCATGGACCGCGACGGCACCAAAAGCGGCTTTGACCTGCCACTGACCCGCGCTGTGAGCGACGCTGTGAGCGTGCCCGTGATTGCGTCTGGCGGCGTGGGCAACCTCGACCACTTGGCCGATGGCGTGAGCATCGGCGGTGCGGATGCGGTTTTGGCGGCCAGCATCTTTCATTACGGTGAATACACCGTGCAACAGGCCAAAGCGCGGATGCGGGAGCGGGGGATTCCGGTGCGGATTTGACGAGTTGACGAATCGGCCTAGACGCTGAGCAAAGCATCCAAAGGGCTGGCTGTGCCACCCGCGGCCACCTTCAGCACATGGGTGTAAATCATCGTTGTCGAGACGTCAGAATGACCCAGCAACTCTTGCACCGTGCGAATGTCGGTGCCCGACTGCAGCAAATGCGTGGCAAACGAGTGGCGCAGCGTGTGAACGGATACGGGTTTGACAATGCCCGCAGCCGCAACGGCCTTTTTTAAGGCGCGTTGCAAGCGCTCTTCAAACAAGTGGTGGCGGCGCTCCACGCCACTGCGAGGGTCAACCGACAGCGTGGGCGAAGGAAACATCCAAAACCAGCCCCACGTATCACCTACCTTGGGGTATTTGCTAGCCAAAGCGTGGGGCACATCCACACCACCCCGTTGCACTTGCCGATCAGCCTCCCACTGCGCCCGTGCCGCCAACATTTGCAAACGCAAGGCCGGTGCCAGCGAGCGGGGCAGCATCACCACGCGGTCTTTGGACCCTTTGGCCTCGCGCACGATGATGGCCTGACGCTCAAAATCCACGTCTTTTATCCGCAAGCGCATCCCCTCCATCAGCCGCATGCCCGTGCCGTACAGCAGCCGAGCCAGCAGCGCAGTCACGCCGTCCATCTGTGCCAAAAGACCAGCCACTTCGTCTTTGGTCAGCACCGACGGAATGCGCTTGGTCTGCTGAGGTCGACCAATGTTATTGAGCCAAGGTAAATCAATGCCCAGCACCTCCCGGTACAAAAACAGCAGAGCACTGAGCGCTTGGTTGTGAGTGGAGGCCGACACCTTGCGCTCATTGGCCAGCATGGACAAAAAAGCTTCGACATCGGCCACACCCAACTCGCGCGGGTGACGCATGCCGCCTGACTGCGTGGCGCTCCAGCGGATAAAAAAACGAATCCAATAAAGGTAAGCTTTCTCGGTTTTGAGGCTATAGTGCATATACCGAACCCGCTCGCGCACCTGATCAAGCAAGCGGGTGGACTGCAAGGAAGGGGCACCGGGTTTCATGGCAAATTTATACCTGTACAAAACCACAGTATACGAACCTGTAAGCCAAGGCGCAAGCGGCTTGCGGCCATTTCATCCAAAAGATGTATCGACTGTGCCTGGATGTATCCACCGGGTTTTGCGGTCTACATCACGTTAGGCCTCATATCAAATGTTTCCTACTTCAATGAAGCTCAGTTTCTTCACCGCTGCACTGATCGCACTCTCTGTCATCACGGGTTGCGCAACTGCCCCTGCGGACGCTCCGAAGTTTTCAGCCGCTCCTGCGGCGCCTGAGGGCTTTGCCACCGTGTACGTTTTTCGGCTGAGTGCGCCCCCATTCTCAAGAGAAATTAAGTTGAGCATCGCGGGAAAGCCGTTGTTCGCCGCCACCGAACAGGCCTATACATGGGCGTACGTTCGTGCGGGCACTCACACGGTATATGCGGAGTGGCCGACTGAACTCTTCGGAAGCAAGCAATGGCCAGATGCATCCACGACGTTAGCCCTAGAAGCCGGTAAGTCTTACTTTGTCCGCGCCCTCGGAGATGTTGGAATTGTCTCGGGCGGGTTCCTGTCGGGCGGCTCTATTGTTCGGAGGAGCGGGCTCATCGTGCTTCCACAAGAGACAGGGCAAGCACAATTGATTGCCTGTTGTCGTTACATTAAGCCCGTCCTTAGCGTCGTCGAATGAGGCCTAACGAGTAAGGATAGGTCGCGCGAAGCCGCGACCTGATCCGTTTGTTGGACGAGCCCGGTTCTGGGCGGTGGTTTGAGCCCTACAGAAAACATCTTTTTTGTCTTGCCTGTGCGATTGAGCATTCACATGGCTCAAGCGATCTGACGGCGTTGCGCCTTGTGCCATTGCGGCACTTTTGGGCCCTGTGTGGCTGTTTTTGGTCGCGCACATGCTCAGTGCTTTTGGGGCACTGTTGCGCAATCCTCAAGCTGAGATCGGGATTGTTACTGCTTCGTGGTGGCCTGACTGTGTTGCGGTGGCGGCGCATTGGTCGATGGCAAGATTCGGCGGCGCAGCACCCTCATGGCACCGGCGCAGCACGCGCACTTCCATTGCGCACGAGGCGTGGTCTGAGATGTCGCTGATGGGGTTGCGGTGCCACTTGGGCGCTTGAACACCAGCAACTTCAGCAAGGCGATCAGCCTTTTGCTGTTCGGATGCAAGAAACCAAAGTTGCGCGCCCTTCTAAAGCCTTTGGGCAAAACATGCTGCATCACCAGACGCAGAAACTGCGCGCCACTCACGGTGCGCGTGGTCAGGCGTTTGGTTTTGCTGTCGCGCCAACGGTAGGTGACGTTGTTGCCGTCGCAGCGCAAGATGTCCTTCTCCTGAATGACGCCCCGGTACAAATAGCGGCCCAAGTAGATGATGGCCTTGTGACCACTGCCCACACTCTTGCAATCGACCACCCACACTGCGGTTCCTCCCCGATGACGTCAGGCTGCGATTGTGGACATGGCAAGATCATTTCGACCCAATAAAAAGCGAGCGCACATGACACGCTCGCTAACCCGTTGCTCCATCGAACGGCTTCGTAGCCCGCTGAGTGCCAACGCTAAACCGCAGAAGAAATATTGGTTGTTGCCAATACGTTTTGTATATACACTTGCCGCATGGAGTTCACTTGGTCTGAAACGAAGCGTGCAGCGAACATCAAAGCCCATGGGCTTGACTTCCTGGATGCCGCGAGCGTTTTTGAAGGCGTGACATTTACGTTCGAGGATGACCGTTTTTCCTACGGCGAGCAACGCTTCGTTACGCTGGGCTTGCTCGCTGGCATCACTGTTTCAGTCGTACATACGGAGAATGAACATGAAATCCGCGTCATCTCTTTCCGAAAAGCAACCAAGCGCGAGTCGCAAATCTACTTCGATGAAATCCAAAACTGATTGGGCGCGCCTGAAGTCCGGTGCGGGCGAACAAAAGCCGGCCCCCGAGCACCCAGAGGCGAACGTAAAGCACATTGTTCGCGGTTTGGTTCGCAAGGGTTTGAAGCCGCTACCTGCCAAAGCATCCATTTCGCTGCGCGTGGATCAAGATGTGCTCGAATGGTTCAAGGCTCAAGGAGCGGGCTATCAGACGCGCATTAATACAGTTCTGAGGGCCTTCCGTGACGCTTCGGTTTAACAGGCTGCTCGTCACGTACACGCAGCAGCAGCTTGCCCCTGCGCGGCGCTTGTTGCGTGCCGGACAGCGCCAACTTTATGCGATACCAAAACCACCCCATGCCGCAATCCACCGCAGTTGAAGTTGCAAAAGAGTTTTGGCGCCTTATGGCGAGCAATGACTTCCAAGCAGTCAGTGCTGTCCTGGCCCCCAACTTTGTACTCGAATGGCCTCAATCGAAGGAACGCATTCGCGGTGCCGAACGGTTCGCACAAATGAACCAGGAGTACCCGGCGCATGGCCACTGGAAGTTCACAGTCAATCGGCTTGTAGGCTCAGAGTCGGAGGCCGTGTCCGAGGTCGAAGTCACAGACGGAGTTCAAAAGGCCAGGGCCATCACCTTCTTTACCGTCCAGCAAGGCAAAGTCACACGGCTTGTCGAGTTTTGGCCCGAGCCTTATGCGCCTCCAGCCAATAGGGCGCACCTCGTAGAGGCAATGGAATGAGCGTGCACGCAGAAGCGCCTAACGAGTAAGGACAGGTCGCACGTAGCCGCTTTTCTGTCCGTTTGTTGGCGTGCGCCCGGCATGGGCGCACACCTGTGGGTGCAAGTCCCGCCGCGAGCTGGTCACAGCGAGCTTGAGTGTTGCGCAACTGCATGAGGGTGACCGAGTGTGGGAAGGCAAGCGTGGCGCGTAAACCGCGAGTCGATGAACAAAAATCGCATAGAAGGCGCTGCCAAGCAGGGCGAGCAAGCGCCAATTTGCAAAGCTCTTGTGACCAAGGCGAAGTGGCGTAGATGCGGCGATTGTGCGGTGAAGGTGTGCGTTCTTACCCGGGGAGATCTCGCCCTACGGCTGAAAGGCCGACGGTGCAAGCCGCAAGCGAGAAGTCAGCAGAGACCGTAGCAGTGGGCGTACGGGGTCGACGTGGCACAAAGAAATCCACGAAGGCCAAACGGTTGACGTCAATCAGGCGTTAGAGAGTGACTGAAGACATGCAAAGCCGCAAAGTCATGCGTCAGATGCTGGGGCAACCCGGGCTGGCAGGGAGGAAGCCCGGTGAAGCTGGGTGTGAGCCTGCCAGTGACGAAACTGGAGGGACGTTGCATGAGCACCCAGGCACAGGGTCAGCAAAGTCGATGGTCTTAACAGGTGGCCTGCTGGAGGCGGCGCTGCTCATGCGCTGGGTAAGATGCGGTGATGACTGCTAAAAAGTTCTCAAATGCAGACACAAAGAGACTTTTGTAGGTATCCAGACAGACCATAATCTGCCTCTAACTTGGAACTTGAGAGTTGAAAGCATCAATCCCCTTTCTGAAGAAAGACTCACCACCGCCTTTGATGCGGTTTCGCTCAACATGGTTCATCAACCGCGAATGACGTCATCGCCGCTGGCGGGCCTTGCTGGCGCGGTGGATAAACGCTAGGTGTGAAACCACTTTTTGCGGCATTGAATCTATGCATATGCGATACGCACTCTGGCCCATTTTTCTCGTTGCCGCCGCGTCTGGTGCTGCCGCAGAAGAATCGTGCGGCATGCACGCCGTGAGTCTTCTTGCGGAAGGCAAGACTGAGGAACTGGCAGCCTTGTTCACAATCCAGTCCGAGGTTGTTGAGCCTTTGCAGCGCACGGTAGAAAGCCTCGGAAAAATTACGAACATCAAAGCAGCTTCGACTGCTCGCTTCGCTCAGCACAAGCGCATTTCAATTCAATCGAAAGATTTGCCGCCATCTTACAAATACCAGGGTTACTGGATCAACGCGCGCTCGGAGAGGCTCGGCGCGTTGCAATTTCATATTGCTCGCGCACCTGAATCCGCCTGCAGACTGCTTGCGCTTCACATGGACACTGCGCCGTGAATTTGATGCGATGCAAGCGACGGGCGTGGTTTAACCAGTTGCTGGTCACGGACAAGCAGCATCAGAATGCCGCCGCCGGAACGTGTCAATGACTTTGCTGCACCTTGCTTCATAAATTGACGCTGCAGGGCTGTTCTGTGATTGACGTCAACTGGCATCACGTCGAGGCGAAACCCGAATGAGCCTTCGCTGTTGAGGCCGTCCAAGCCCTCCAACTGAGCTTGGATGCTTGCGGATGAGATACCGCCGACGTATTGACAACAGCTACACCCGTGCCTGCCATTCGTAGCCACTGCATACACACGAAAGGTCACCATGCGCGCCGCAGCCATCAATTTGCGTGCCTTGCCGGAACAGCGAGATCTCATTGATCACGCCGCCACCCTGCTGGGCAAGAACCGTTCTGACTTCATGCTGGAAGCCGCTTGTGAGCGTGCGCAATCGGTATTGCTCGACCAAGTGTTTTTTGGACTGGATGCGGAAAAGTTCCAGCAGTTCACCGCCCTGCTCGACGCGCCGCCCAGTGCCAATGCGGGTCTTGAGCGGCTGATGGCCGTCAAGGCCCCGTGGGACAGTCAAGCCACATGAGCTTGAGCCTGTCAGCCCCGCAGCCACTGGCGGCTGCGCACCTGTTGGGCGACTTCGAGTGCGGTGAGCCTGCGCTGGATGAGTGGCTGAAACGCCGGGCGCTGAACAACCATCTGAGCGGGGCCAGCAGGACCTTTGTGGTCGTTGACGATGAACAGCGGGTGCGCGGTTTTTATGCCTTGGCCGCTGGCGCGGTCGTGCACCAGATGGCCACCCCTTCGGTGCGGCGCAACATGCCCGACCCGATTCCCGTCATGGTGCTGGGCAGGCTAGCGGTGGATCGTCGGTCACAAGGCATGCAACTGGGAGCGGCACTGTTGCAGGACGCGGTCCATCGCGCCATTGCCGTGTCGCAAAACACCGGCGTTCGCGCCTTGCTGGTTCATGCGCTGCACGAACAGGCCAAAGCGTTTTATAAGCACTACGGGTTTCAGGAATCGCCAACACACCCCATGACGCTGATGTTGCGCCTGAACAGCGTCAAGGCTTGATTTTCCCCACAGGGCCGGCACCAGTCCTAGCCAGACGCAGAATGGGTGCCCGCCGGCAAAGTCTCGGCCTTTCTCCACTGTGGCCGCAGTGGCAGTGGCAGTGGCAGTGGCAGTGGCAGTGGTCGGGCCAATGCCTGCGAACTGCATCAGTTGGCGTGATCACACATCTTCTTTGGTGGCTTGCTCAATGTGGTGGTCATACTGCTTGACACGTTCATCCCAGAGGCTCAACTCGCTCAGTGCATCGGCTGCGTCGGTGTTGCACCAGCCGGGCAAGTCTTCGCGGTGCATGTGCGCATGGCAGCGCACAGTGGCAGCTTTCAGAGGCAGCACAATGCCCAATTCAGACAACAGTCCTGAATGCGATGGATCAGCGCAGTGCGTTGTTCCACATTCCACATAAGCTGGGCCCCTCGTGCCACTTGGGCGCTCCCCAAGTGCCAGGCATGCGTGAGTCGACCAAAGAAGGCATGGCCCAAGCACCGGACACATGCGCCAAGGCGCTCGACGGGTGAGCTGGAAAGTTTTTGATGCCAAGCACGCATAAAAAGAAGCGCAGAAACTGTCAGCCAGCGGGCTGAAGGGCAAAGCCCAAGAACTGCTGGCCATCATCCAAGAAAACCCATTTCAAAATCCACCCCCTTATGAAAAGCCCGTAGGCGATCTATCGGACGCCTGTTCATGGCGAATCAATATCCAGCATCGCCTTGTGTACGAAGTTCTCCAGGAGCAAAAAATCGTCAAAGTTCTTCGCATGTGGTCACACCATGAATAAGCGGCGCAACGGTATGAATCGCACCGGATTTTGTGGAAGCAGCTTGGATGTTGCCGACGAATCCGCTAGAGTCGAAGGATGGCACCTACCGTTGTACGCGATGGACCTTACCGGTTGTTCTTCTTCTCCTGATAAGAGCCAAGCATCCACTTCCATGTCGCACATCCAGATGGAGAGGCCAAGTTCTGGCTGACCCCCGTTGTTCACTTGGCGACATCCACGGGCCTGTCACCCCGCCAGATCACTGACGCGCAAGGCGTTGTTCAAGCACACATGAAGGAAATTGAAGATGCATGGAACCATCACTTTGGCGGCTGAGGTCACCAACATCTCTCGCCATGGCTTCTGGATGCGCCTTGGCGACGAGGAGTTGCTGTTGTCCTATGAACAATTCCCCTGGTTTAAACAAGCCACGGTGGCGCAAATCACCCACGTTGAGCGTCCTACTCCAGATCACCTTTATTGGCCGAGCCTGGACATAGACCTATCCGTTAGCGCTATTCGCAGGCCCCAAGATTTTCCGCTCATGTCGCGCAGCTGATTGTGCAACCGTTGCCGAAACCCGTTCCCCTCACGCAGGATGTGATGGTCAGATCACTTTTGCCTGAGGATCAGCTGCAAATCGCCCAATTGAGGCTGCATTACTGAGGCATGCTGGTTGCTGGGTCAAAGAATTCAAAGTGATGGCTGTTTTGATAAGATTCAATCCTACTCACTCAAAGGCCCGTCATGCGAACCACTCAACAACTGAGCATCACATTGCCCAATGAGATGGCCGATGCCATCAAGAGGAAAGTGCGTGCAGGCGAGTACGCGACAGAAAGCGAAGTCATTCGCGAAGGTCTTCGCGCACTTCTAAGCCGAGACCGCGCCATTGAGTCTTGGCTGACGCATCAAGTCGGTGCGGCTTACGATGCACTCAAGGCTGATCCAACGAGAGCTGTCACGGTGGATCAGGTGCGTGAGCGCCTTGCACAAGAGCACACCAAGTTGCAATGACACACCGGGTTGTCTTTTCGCCCGAGGCTTTGGAACAAATTGCTGACCTTTACCAGTACATCGCATCCGAGGCCTCGCCTAGTATTGCTTTGCGCTACACCGAAGCCATTGTGAGCTACTGCGAAAGCCTGAGCATTTTTCCTCAGCGCGGCATGAAACGCGACGATGTGCGGACTGGTTTGCGCATCACACACTACAAAAAACGCGCAGTGATTGCTTTTGCAGTAGATGCAGGGTGGGTATCCATCTTGGGCATCTTTTACGGAGGGCAGGATTATGAGTCTTTGCTGGCCGACGATTCGGACGATGGCGTGCCCCATTGAGGGTTTGCAGGTTTATGAAAACGTCACAGTCAATCACTTAAGATCACCCCCCTATGAATTGGCTCGACAACATCAAATGGGACGACAAAGGCTTGGTGCCTGTGATCGCCCAAGAAAAAGACACCGGCGATGTGATGATGTTCGCCTGGATGAACCGCGAGGCGCTGCAAAAGACGGCCGAGCTCAAGCGGGCGGTGTATTTCAGCCGCTCGCGCAACAAGCTGTGGTTCAAGGGCGAGGAGTCGGGCCATGTGCAGACGGTGCACGAGATCCGCATCGATTGCGACAACGATGTGGTCTTGCTGAAAATCACCCAGCTGGGGCACGAGCCGGGCATTGCCTGCCACACGGGTCGCCACAGCTGCTTTTTCCAGAGCTTGCAGCCAGACGGCTGGCAGGCTGTGGACCCGGTCCTGAAGGACCCTGAAACCATTTACAAGTGAACGCGATGAGTTCTACCGACACCTTGGCCCCGTCCTCTGAAGACACGCTCGCGCGTCTGGCCGCCATCATCGAAAGCCGCAAAGCGGCCAACGGTGGCGACCCCGAGACCAGCTATGTGGCCCGCCTGCTGCACAAGGGGCCGGACGCTTTTTTGAAGAAAATCGGCGAAGAAGCCACCGAAACTGTGATGGCTGCCAAAGACGTGGAGCACGGCGGCGATGCGTCCAAGCTGGTGTGCGAGGTGGCCGATTTGTGGTTTCACAGCATGATCGCGCTGGCGCACTATGGTCTGACGCCCGCCGACGTGGTCAACGAGTTGGCCCGCCGCGAAGGCCTGAGCGGCCTGGAAGAAAAAGCCCTGCGCAAAGTGCAAGAGCGCGAGCGCTTGGGCGAATAGATTGCACGCTTGGGCGAATAGATTTCACCTTGGAGCGAACAAACCATGAACGACCAACCCGTCGATGACAGCACCCACACCACCAGCTGGGTCAGCTACATCTTGCACCTGATCGTGGCAGTCAGCGCCGTGATTCCGGGTGCCCAGATGGGCCCGGCCTTGCTGGTGGTGGCGCTGATCATCGATTTGGTCAAAAAAGGCGACACCGCAGGCTGGGAAGCCACGCATTTCAGCTACCGCATCCGCACTGTGATTTGGGCCGCTTTGATGTACTTGATCACAGCACCTTTGTGGCTCTTGATGTTTTTCCCCGGCTGGCTGGCCTGGGTGGGCATTTCCATCTGGTTTTTGTACCGCATCGTGCTGGGCATGGTGCGCCTGAACGGGCAGCGACCGGTGACCGACTGAACTCTTTTTCTCAATCCAATCAAGCCATGACCGACGCCAACTGCCTATTTTGCAAAATCATCGCGGGCAAGATTCCCTCTCGCAAGGTGTACGAAGACGAACACGTGTTCTCTTTTCACGACATTGCGCCTTGGGCGCCCATCCATTTTTTGATCATCCCGAAGCTGCACATCCCGTCCATGGCGCAGCTGGGGCCAGAGCACACGGCCTTGCTGGGGCACATGATGACGTTGGCCCCCAAGCTGGCCTTGCAAGAGGGTTGCAAGCCTTATCCCGAAGGCGGTTTCCGGATCGTGGTCAACAACGGTGCCGAGGGTGGCCAAGAGGTGCACCACTTGCACATGCACGTCATGGGCGGCCCACGACCTTGGCTGCGGGCCTGATGGGGATTAAAAACCGGGGGTTTCTCTGCCAAATCCTTCTCCCATGAGGGCCGATCCAGTGTCGGGTGACGATCCCCTTAGAATCAGTCGATTAACAGGAGATTTTCATGGGTGCTTTATCAATTTGGCATTGGTTGATCGTGCTTTTGATTGTGGTCATGGTGTTTGGCACCAAAAAACTCAAAAACATGGGTTCTGACTTGGGCGGTGCCGTCAAAGGTTTCAAGGATGGCATGAAAGAAGGCGCAAACAAAGCCGAAGATGAGACCCCTGTGGCTGCGGCTCAGGTCGCATCATCGGTCCAGGCCGAGAAGACCACCATCGACGTCGAAGCCAAGACCAAGTCTTGATTTTTTCGAGCCACTGAACGCAACACCGTGCTGGATCTGAGTTTTTCAAAAATGGCCCTGATTGGGGTGGTGGCGTTGATCGTCATCGGCCCTGAGAAGCTGCCCAAGGTGGCCCGAACCCTGGGTGCTTTGCTTGGCAAGGCGCAGCGTTATGTGTCAGATGTCAAGGCCGAGGTCAATCGGTCTATGGACTTGGAAGAGCTCAAAAAAATGAAAGAAACCATGGAGTCGGCGGCGCGCGATGTCGAGCAGTCGGTGCAAACCACGGCTTCTGATTTTGAAAAAGACTGGGCAGAAACCACAGCGGGTTTGACGGGCGATCTGCCCTCCATCGAGCCTTTGGCTCCGGTATACAAACATCCTGAGAAGAATTGGCGTTTGAAGCGGGGTGCCATGCCCCAGTGGTACAAGGCCCGCTCCGGGGTGCGCACCAAAGCGCTTTCGGGTGCCGCACGCGTGGCCCGTTACCGGCCCAAGCCCTTCAATTCTGTGTGACGATGGCGCACCTGCAGTGCGCACCGTCCAACCGACCTCCAAATGTCCGATACCCCTTCCCAACCCGACGACGAACTCAAAGGTTCAGAGCAGCCATTTGTGGCGCATTTGATCGAGTTGCGTGACCGATTGATTTGGGCCGTTGCCGCAGTGGCCCTGGCTGCTGTGGCCTTGGCCATTTACCCCGGGCCTGGCAACTTGTATGACATTTTGGCGGCCCCCTTGGTGGTGCATTTGCCCAAAGGGGCCACTTTGATCGCCACCTCGGTCATCTCGCCTTTCATGGTGCCGCTCAAAATTTTGTTGATGAGCGCCTTTCTTATCGCACTGCCAGTGGTGTTGTACCAAGTGTGGGCCTTCATTGCGCCAGGCCTGTACAACCATGAGAAAAAATTGGTCATGCCCTTGGTGGTGTCCAGCACCTTGCTGTTTTTTGTGGGCGTGGCTTTTTGTTATTTCTTTGTGTTTGGCCAAGTTTTCAGTTTCATTCAGAGCTTTGCACCCAAAAGCATCACCGCAGCGCCTGACATCGAAGCCTATTTGAGCTTTGTTTTGTCCATGTTTTTGGCTTTTGGTCTGGCGTTTGAGGTGCCGGTGGCCGTGGTGGTGCTGGCCCGCATGGGTGTGGTCAGCATTCAAAAGCTGAAAGACTTCAGGGGCTATTTTGTGGTGTTGGCTTTTGTCATCGCCGCCATTGTCACGCCGCCCGATGTGGTTTCTCAGTTGGCCTTGGCCATTCCCATGTGCTTGCTCTACGAATTGGGCATCTGGGCCGCGCAAATCTTCATCAAAAACACGCAAGCTCCAAAATCCGAGTCTGAAACCACTTGATCGAGCGCTGCAATGAAGTGCTTGACACCAGCAACTCGCTGAACCGAGCTTTAGAGACGCTTGAAAAACAGCTTGTGTAGCCATTGACGGGCCTGAGCCCGCGAGGTTTGCAGCTGCAGCCGTCGGCCCACTTCAGCGGGTGCTGCTTTCACTTTTCATCATCAGCGGGCCAAATCTTTGATGCGAGCGTCAGCGTTGCCTGTTTTTAGGCAATGGTCTTTCATCGGGGGTCAACCTCAAAGACAACTCAGCCTGCTGACGCCAAACCATCACATCGGCTGGTTGACCGGGTTTGAGCTTGGCCACCTCGTTGAGCAGATCGGAGACATTGCCAACCGGCTGTTTGGCGACCTGGGTGATCACATCCCCCGGTCGAATGCCCGCTCTGGCCGCCGGTCCATTTTGTAAGACACCGGTGATCACCACGCCAGAGGCTTTGATATCGTTGCCTATCGGCTTGAGTTGAAAGGTCTCGGCCAACTCGGCTGAAAGGTTTTGGGGTTCCACCCCGATCCAACCTCGAACAACCTTGCCTTTTTCAAGCAAATCTTGCATCACTTGTTGGGCTGTCGAAATTGGGATAGCAAACCCAATGCCCATGCTGCCGCCCGAGCGCGAAAAAATGGCGGTGTTGATGCCCATCAGGTGCCCGTTCACGTCAACCAGTGCGCCTCCAGAGTTGCCAGGGTTGATGGCGGCGTCGGTTTGGATGAAGTTTTCAAATGTGTTGATGCCCAATTGGCTTCGGCCTAAAGCACTGACGATGCCTGATGTCACGGTTTGACCCACGCCAAAAGGGTTGCCAATGGCCAAAACCACATCGCCCACTTGCAGGTCGTTCAATTGGCCCAAGACGATTGCAGGCAGTTTGTCAAAAGGCACTTGCAGCAGGGCCAGATCGGTGTCCGGGTCGGTCCCGATCACTTTGGCCAATGCTTTGCGGCCATCGCTGAGCACCACCTCAATGTCGTCGGCGTCTTCGATCACGTGGTTATTGGTCAGGATGTGCCCCTCTGGGCTGACAATCACACCGCTGCCTAAGCCTGCTGGGTTTTGCTCTTCTTGCTCACCGTAAAAGAAACGGAACCAAGGGTCTTGGTCGTGCGGCCTGCGGCCTGTGCCTTTGCTGGTGTTGATGCTGACCACCGCTGGCGAGGCCCTTTGGGCGGGCGCGCTCAAGCTGCCAGCAGAACGGTCACCATGGTTGGCGGCAGGCGCTTGCAGCAAAGTCATGCCCTTGGCTTGTTGCTGTGCGCCGCGCAACCATTCGGGCTGCAAAGTGGCCACAACAAACCACACGGCGAAAAGCACGGTGACCCACTGAGAAAATAAAAGCCAATAACGTTTCATGGAGTCTGATTGTCCTCCATTCAGCAGCCAGGCATGGCCGTTTGAATTGGATTGCCCCAATTTGGAGGCAAGGTGCATGGGACGAGATGCCCGTGGCCATTTTCAACCTGCGCCACAATCGACAGACCAACACATTTGAGATGCAACATGACCGATGGCAAAACCTTGGGCGAGGCCTTTGATGCCTTGCTTGAGCCCCAAAAATTTCGTGACTACGGCCCCAATGGGCTGCAAGTCGAGGGTGATCGTGCCGTGAAGTTGCTGGTCAGCGGTGTCACGGCCAGCCGTGCTTTGATAGAAGCGGCCATTGAAGCCCAAGCCGATGCCATTTTTGTGCACCACGGTTTGTTTTGGCGTGGACAAGATGGCCGCATCACGGGCTGGATGCGTGAGCGCATTCGCTTGCTGTTAACGCATGGCGTGCATTTGTTCGCGTACCACCTGCCTTTGGACGCGCACCCCGAACTGGGCAACAACGCCCAGTTGGCCCGGTTGTTGGGGCTGCGCGCCGACGGACGCTTTGGCGAACAGGACTTGGGCTTTATCGGTGCGGGTGCGCAAAGTTGGGCCAGCCCTCAGTTTTTGGCCGACCATGTGGCCCGGGTGCTGGGCCGCTCGGTGACATGCGTTGCCCAGGCCCCGGGCCCGGTGCGGCGGGTGGCATGGTGCACGGGTGGGGCGCAAAGTTATTTCGAATCGGCCATTGCCGCCGGTGCCGATGTGTTCATCACGGGTGAAATTTCGGAACCCCAAGCCCATCTGGCACGTGAAACAGGGGTGGCCTTTTTGGCTTGTGGGCACCACGCCTCAGAGCGTTATGGCGCCCCAGCGGTGGCGGGCCACATTGCAAAGGCCTTGGGTATTGCGCACCGTTTCATTGAAATCGACAACCCGGCTTGACTGGGTGGATGTGCCAAGATGAATAAGCTGCCAACGAATCTGCCCATCGCCATCACGCTAGGCGACCCCTGCGGGATTGGGCCAGAAATCATCGCCCGGGCATGGCGCGATGCCCCCGAAATAAGCCAGGGCTGTTTTGTCGCGGGCGATGTGGGCGTGATGCGCCGTGCCATGGGTTTGTTGTCGTCTGGGCCACGCTTTCCGGTGTGTGAAATTGACACGCCAGCACAAGCCCTTGGTGTGCCGCCCAGGTGCTTACCCGTGCTTCAAGTGCTGGCTGTGGCACCTGTGTTGCCTTGGGGGCAGGTGGACGCGCGCGCGGGGCGCTTGGCCGGTGAGGCCGTGCTGTGGGCCACTCGAGCGGCCTTGCGTGGCGAGGTGGCCGCTTTGGTTACGGCCCCGTTACACAAGGAAGCGCTGCATGCTGCAGGCGCACCCTATGACCAATACCCAGGACATACCGAGTTGTTACAAGCCGAGGCAGCCCTGCACCTTGGCGTGCCGATCGAGCGCATGCCTGTTCGCATGATGCTGGCCAACGACGAGTTGCGCACGGTGTTGGTGAGCATCCATGTGTCTTTGCGTGACGCTTTGAATGCCATCACCTTCGATGCCGTGTTGCAAACATTGCGCATCACCGATGCTGCGTTGTCAAGCCTGTTGGGCCGCAGGCCGCGCATGGCTGTGGCGGGTGTCAACCCCCATGCAGGTGAGGGGGGGCTGTTTGGCCGCGAAGAAATCGATGTGTTGCAACCGTGTTTGGCCGTGGCGCGTCAAGAGGGGCTTGATGTCCACGGTCCTTTGGCACCCGATACCGTGTTCATGCGGGCGCGCAGGCGAGCCAATGGCGAGCGCGAGTTTGATGTGGTGATCGCCATGTACCACGACCAAGGCTTGATTCCCGTGAAGTATCTTGGCGTGGAGCAAGGCGTGAATGTCACTTTGGGTTTGCCGCTGGTCAGGACCAGCCCGGACCATGGCACCGCCATGGATTTGGCGGGCAAAGGTCAAGCAGACGCCAGCAGCATGATCCAAGCCATTCGCATGGCGCGCCAGATGCTCGCCTAGCGCTGGCTCGACCAGTTTAGGCCTTGGGTTTGAGGCTGTCGCGGATTTCGCGCAGCAGCAACACATCTTCAGGGGTCACCACCGGGGCCTCAACGGGCGGTGTGGCAACTTGTTCAGATTTGAGGCGGTTGATTTGGCGCACCATGATGAAAATCATGAAGGCCAAGATGAAGAAGTTGATCGCCACGGTGATGAAGTTGCCGTAGGCAAAAACTGCCCCCAGCTTTTTGGCCTCAAGCAAAGGCAAGCCCGCTGCTTGCCCTGACAAAGCCCAGTAATAGTTGGCGAAATCAAGACCACCAAAGACCAAACTGACCACGGGCATGATGAGGTCATCGACCAATGAGCTGACAATTTTGCCAAATGCCGCGCCAATGATCACACCCACGGCCAAGTCGATGACATTGCCCTTCAGTGCAAAAGATTTGAATTCTTGAGAAAAAGACATCTTAGAGCCTCATTAATAAAAGAGATGTCTATTGTGACCTATTCCAATCCACGCTTATTGTTTTGTAAGTCTTTGACTTCACTCACTCCGCTACAATCCCGGGTTGACCCTGATAACGTCTCGCTAGAGGAATCCCATGAGTGACACCCCAGTCGATAACAGCAAGCGGACTTGGCTTATCGCCTCCACTTGCGCTGGTGCTGTAGGCGCTGGCTTTGTGGCCGTGCCCTTCGTCAGCAGCTTTCAACCTTCCGAACGTGCCAAAGCGGCGGGTGCGGCTGTTGAGGTAGACATCTCCGCCCTCAACCCGGGTGAAAAACTCACCGTCGAATGGCGCGGCAAACCCGTTTGGATCATGAAGCGCTCGCCAGAGCAGCTCGAATCCCTCCAAAAAGTCGAGGCACAACTGGCCGATCCAGCCTCGGACCGTACCGCTTACCCCACGCCTGAATACGCCAAGAACAGCCATCGCTCGATCAAGCCCGAAATCTTGGTGGCCGTGGGCATTTGTACGCATTTGGGTTGCTCGCCCGCTGACAAGTTTGCGCCCGGCCCTCAGCCTTCGCTGCCAGACGACTGGAACGGAGGCTTTTTGTGCGCATGCCACGGGTCTACATTTGACTTTGCTGGACGCGTGTTCAAAAACAAGCCAGCACCCGACAACCTCGAAGTGCCGCCTCACATGTACCTGTCGGATACCAAGCTGCTCATTGGCGAAGACAAAAAGGCCTGATGGAGAACAACATGGCTGAATTCAAAGAAATTTCTCCAAACGCGCCTGCAGGCGAGAAGCTGCTCAACTGGGTAGACAACCGCTTTCCTGCATCCAAGCTCTACAAAGACCACCTTTCTGAGTATTACGCTTCCAAAAATCTGAATTTTTGGTATGTTTTCGGCGCACTCTCGCTGTTGGTTTTGGTCATTCAGATTGTGACCGGCATTTTCTTGACCATGCACTACAAGCCGGATGCCGATTTGGCTTTCGCCTCGGTTGAGTACATCATGCGCGATGTGTCTTGGGGTTGGTTGATTCGATACATGCACTCGACAGGCGCATCGGCTTTCTTTGTGGTGGTGTACCTGCACATGTTCCGAGGCTTGATCTACGGCTCCTACCGCAAACCACGCGAATTGGTCTGGATCTTCGGCTGCGCCATTTTCTTGGTGCTCATGGCCGAAGCCTTCATGGGTTACTTGCTGCCTTGGGGCCAAATGTCCTACTGGGGAGCGCAGGTGATCGTGAATTTGTTCTCAGCAGTTCCCATCATCGGCCCTGATTTGGCCTTGCTCATTCGCGGTGACTTTGTGGTGGGCGATGCCACCCTGAACCGCTTCTTCAGCTTCCATGTCATTGCTGTACCTTTGGTGTTGTTGGGCTTGGTGGTGGCGCACATCATTGCGTTGCACGAAGTGGGCTCAAACAACCCTGACGGCATCGAGATCAAGGCCGCGGATGCGCCCAAAGACGCCAACGGCAATCCTTTGGATGGTATTCCCTTCCACCCTTACTACACGGTTCACGACATTTTCTCGGTGGGCGTTTTCTTGCTGGCATTCACGGCCATCGTGTTTTTCGCTCCCGAGATGGGCGGCTATTTTCTGGAATACAACAACTTCATTCCAGCCGACCCCTTGACCACACCTTTGCACATTGCTCCGGTTTGGTACTTCACGCCTTACTACTCCATGTTGCGCGCCATCACCAACGAGATGATGTTTGTGTTGGTGGCTTGCGTGGTCATCGGTGCCGTGTTGGCTGTGGCCAAAGGCAAACTGCCCTCATTTCTCAAAGCGGCTGTGGTGGGCGCTGCGGTCTTGATCTGTGCCCTGATGTTGTCCATTGACGCCAAGTTTTGGGGCGTCGTGGTCATGGGCGGTGCTGTGATCATCATGTTCTTCTTGCCATGGCTCGACTACAGCCCTGTCCGGTCGATTCGCTACCGTCCGGGCTGGCACAAGTACATCTATGCCGCCTTTGTCCTCATGTTTGTGGTGCTCGGCTACTTGGGTGTGAAGGCGCCAGGTGTCTGGGGTCACATCGCTGGACAAGACATCGCAGAACGTGTTTCACAGATGTTCACGCTGGGCTATTTCGGTTTCTTCCTCTTGATGCCATGGTGGAGCAAGTTGGGTACTTTTAAAACAGTGCCCGACCGTGTGACCTTCACGCCTCACTGAGATCTTGGAGAATCTAGAACATGAAAAACTTTAAAAAACTGGCCTTGGGCTTTGTGATGGCGCTGGGCTTCTTGGCCGGTGCCCAAGCGGCTGGTGGCGGTATTGCCTTGGACCAAGCGCCGCACAAAACCAATGATTTGGCGGCTTTGCAAAATGGCGCCAAGCTGTTTGCCAACTACTGCTTGAATTGCCACTCGGCGTCCTACATGCGTTACAACCGCCTGACCGACATTGGTTTGACAGAGCAGCAAATCAAAGACAATTTGATGTTTTCAACCGATCGTGTGGGTGACACCATGAAGGTCGCGATGAACCCGGTTCAAGCCAAAGACTGGTTTGGCAAAAATCCGCCCGACCTGACCCTGATGGCGCGTTCCCGTTCTGGTCCAGCAGGCCCGGGCGTGGACTACCTCTACACCTACCTGCGCACGTATTACCGTGATGAGACCAAGCCCACGGGCTGGAACAACTTGGCTTATCCCAATGTGGGAATGCCCAACCCTTTCTGGGAACTGCAAGGAGAGCGAGAGCCCATCTTTGAAGAACAAATGGAGCGCGGGCAAAAAGTTCAGGTCTTCAAAGGCTGGAATACCGTCAAAGCCGGCACCATGACACCTCTGGAATTTGACCAGTCCATGGGTGATTTGGCTGGGTACATGCAGTGGATGGCTGAGCCCGGTCAAAACGACCGTGTCCGCATTGGTGTGTGGGTGTTGATTTTCTTGTCGGTCTTCACCTTTATCGCTTGGCGTTTGAATGCCGCGTATTGGAAAGATATCAAGTAAATGATCTTTCACCTGGCTACAAGGTCAGGTTCTCTGGAGTGGCAGGCCCTTGCGGCCTCCCACTCTTTTTAATTTTTTGAGGAGCCTCCACCATGATGGTGCTTTATTCTGGTACGACTTGCCCCTTTTCTCACCGCTGCCGCTTTGTGCTGTTTGAAAAAGGCATGGATTTTGAAATCCGTGACGTGGACCTCTACAACAAGCCGGAAGACATCAATGTCATGAACCCCTATGGGCAAGTGCCCATTTTGGTGGAACGCGACTTGATTTTGTACGAGTCCAACATCATCAACGAGTACATTGACGAGCGTTTTCCGCATCCCCAATTGATGCCCGGCGACCCGGTGGACCGGGCCCGTGTGCGCCTGTTCTTGCTCAACTTTGAAAAAGAACTCTTCACCCATGTGTTGACCCTGGAAAACCGTTCGCTCAAAGGCAACGACAAAGCACTTGAAAAAGCGCGCTCGCACATCCGTGATCGCCTGACCCAGTTGGCACCCGTGTTTTTGAAAAACAAATTCATGCTGGGGGACAATTTTTCAATGTTGGACGTAGCCATTGCCCCATTGTTGTGGCGTCTGGATTACTACGGCATTGAACTGAGCAAAAATGCAGCGCCCTTGCTCAAATATGCTGAGCGGATTTTTTCACGCCCCGCTTACATCGAAGCGCTGACCCCATCGGAAAAAGTGATGCGCAAATAAAATTTGGCGCTTTCGGGTGAATAATGGAGCCGAAGGAGACCGCATGATCAGCAAAACCGAATTGCCATCGACCCGCCCTTATTTGATTCGCGCTCTTTACGATTGGTGCTCTGAAAATGGCTTCACACCTTACGTGGCTGTGAAGGTCGACCACTCAGTACAGGTGCCGCGCGAGTACGTGCAAGGTGGTGAGATTGTGCTGAACGTCAGCATGGACGCCACCAGCTCGCTGAAGTTGGGCAATGACTTCATTGAGTTCAAGGCACGCTTTGGCGGCAAACCACGCGAGATCATGGTGCCTATCCACCGCGTCATGGCCATTTATGCCCGAGAAAATGGCCAGGGCATGGCTTTTCCAGTCAATGACGACGAGCTTGCCCCTGCATCTTTGACAAGCGTTGAAAACCCCAGCCCCCTGAAGGAGGGCGACGACGACAAACCAACCCCCAACGCGGCCACGCCAGTGCGGCCTGCGCTCAAGCGGGTGAAATAAAAAATTGGTGACCCGAGCCAAGTCTGAGCACAGGCGCGTTAGAATTCAGGCCTTGCCGCTTTAGCTCAGTTGGTAGAGCACCCGCCTTGTAAGCGGTAGGTCGTCAGTTCGAATCCGACAAGCGGCACCATCAAACCAGCCTCGGTCTCTCAGAGTCCGGGGCTTTTTTGTCCCTGAAGACCAAGACTGCAAGTGGCCAAAGCAAGCAGGGCAGTCATTTGTTTTGAACTTTGATGCGGATCGAGACAACGCCCAATTGCTGTGATTGCAGGTGCGCCTGAAAGGCCGGTAGAAGTTGACGCAATTTCGCTGCTACAGCGTTTGAGCTGCACAACAGGCACCATGTGCCGTCTTCGAACGGCCCCGCCTGAACGCTGGACCGCAAAGGGACAGGCAGCAAGCCGTGGATGGCTTGAAGGCGTGCGCAGGAGTCACGCACACGGCCCATCAAGACAGACAGCGCGGGCGCCTCTTGGGCCGCTTGCTGCAGGGGGATGGCATGGTGGCGTCTTGGCATGGTGGGCGGTGAGATCGGATTATCTGGCCATGCCCGTGGAACGGGAAAAGTGCCTTGAAAAGGGTTAAGAATTGGGCGTGTCAAGCGGCTAAAATCACCCGATTGAGCTGCCTGTGCGAGGGTGGTCTGCGAGGGCGATAGGGCACTGTGCCAGAAAAGCCCAGATTTCATAACACTTTTAACCTGACAGGATAGACGGTCTGTATTTTGGCCCAGTGCTGAAGGTAGATCTCATAGACATGGCCATCCCATTCCTTACCCAAATTTTTGGCAGTCGCAATGACCGCTTGCTCAAGCAATACCGCAAAACCGTTGAACGCATCAATGCGTTGGAGGCCGGTCTTGAAAGTTTGAGCGACAACGAGTTGAAGGCCAAAACGCAAAACTTCAGGGACCGTGCAGCAGCGGGCGAGAGCCTAGATGCACTGCTGCCCGAAGCTTTTGCCGTGGTGCGCGAAGGCTCCAAGCGTGTCATGAAAATGCGCCACTTTGATGTGCAGTTGGCGGGAGGCATTGCCCTGCACAACGGCAAAATTGCCGAAATGCGAACGGGTGAGGGCAAGACGCTGACCTCGACATTGCCCGCTTATTTGAATGCCATTTCGGGCAAAGGCGTGCATGTCGTGACGGTCAATGATTACCTCGCCAGTCGCGACGCGCGGTGGATGGGCAAGCTGTATGAGTTTCTGGGTCTGTCGGTGGGCATCAATTTGCCGCAAATGCCCAGAGAAGAAAAACAAAGCGCGTACAACTCGGACATCACCTACGGCACGAACAACGAATACGGCTTTGATTATTTGCGTGACAACATGGTCTATGAAGCCCATGACCGCGTGCAACGCCCTTTGAATTACGCCATCATCGATGAAGTCGATTCGATCTTGATTGACGAGGCGCGCACACCTTTGATCATCAGCGGGCAAGCTGAAGACCACACAGCCACCTACATGCAGATGCAGCAAGTCGTGCCCTTGCTGACTCGTCAAGAGGGGGAGGCAGACCCGCGTACGGGCGAAGGCGTCATCACCCCTGGCGATTTCACTTTGGATGAAAAAGCCCATCAGATCTTTTTGACCGAACAGGGCCACGAAAAGGCCGAAACAGTGCTGGCGCAAATGGGCTTGATTCCAGAGGGTGCAAGCCTCTACGACCCTGCCAACATCACACTGATGCACCATTTGAATGCGGCTTTGCGTGCGCAGCATTTGTATCACCGTGACCAGCACTACGTGGTCCAAGAGGGTGAAATCATCATCGTCGACGAGTTCACGGGCCGCTTGATGACGGGACGCCGATGGAGTGATGGCCTGCACCAAGCCGTCGAGGCCAAAGAGGGCGTTCAAATTCAGGCCGAAAACCAGACACTGGCCTCCATCACATTTCAAAACTACTTCAGGCTGTACAGCAAGATCGGCGGCATGACAGGCACGGCCGATACCGAAGCCTACGAATTTCAAGAAATTTACAGCTTAGAGACCGTGGTCATTCCGCCGCACCGCAAAAGCCAGCGCACCGACCAACTTGACCGCGTGTACAAGACATCAAAAGAGCGCTACAACGCTGCGATTGACGACATCCGTGAATGCCACACGCGCGGTCAACCTGTGCTCGTGGGCACCACGTCGATCGAAAACTCGGAGTTGATTGCCAACTTGCTGACCCAGGCGCAGCTGCCGCATCAAGTGCTCAACGCCAAGCAACATGCCCGCGAGGCCGACATCGTGGCCCAAGCGGGTCGTCCCGGCATGATCACCATTGCCACCAACATGGCGGGCCGGGGTACCGACATCGTTTTAGGGGGCAACATCGAAAAAGACGTGCAAGCCGCAGAAGCCGATGAGAGTTTGACCGAACAAGCACGGCATGACAAAGTGCTTGAGTTGCGCGAGGCTTGGAAAGCCGTGCACGAGCAGGTCAAAGCCTTGGGCGGTCTGCGCATCATCGCTACCGAGCGGCACGAATCTCGGCGCATTGACAATCAATTGCGTGGCCGCTCAGGCCGCCAAGGCGACCCGGGTTCATCGCGTTTTTACCTGAGCTTGGACGACCCGCTGATGCGCATCTTTGCGGGTGACCGTGTGCGATCCATCATGGACCGGTTGAAAATGCCCGAGGGCGAAGCCATCGAAGCAGGCATGGTCACGCGCAGCATTGAAAGTGCGCAGCGCAAAGTGGAGGCCCGTAATTTTGATATTCGCAAACAACTGCTCGAATACGACGACGTGTCGAATGATCAGCGCAAAGTGATTTACCAACAGCGCAACGATATTTTGGATGCCCAAGGCATGGACGGCCAGATCAACGCCTTGCGCGAGGGGTGTTTCAACGATCTGGTGCGCCAGTACGTGCCAGTGGAGTCGGTGGAGGAGCAGTGGGACTTGCCCGGCTTGGAAAAGGTCTTGTTGGAAGAGTGGGACATGGCTTTGGACATTCAAAGCCAGGTTCAGGCAGCCAGTGCCATCACGGACGAAGACATTGTGACCACGGTGCTGAACGCTGCCAACGCGAAGTTTCAAAGCAAGCTGGATCAAGTCGGTGCGGAGAGCTTTGTTTCATTCGAGCGCATGATTTTGTTGCAAAGCATAGACACGCATTGGCGCGATCACTTGAGTGCATTGGATTATTTGCGCCAAGGGATCCATTTGCGTGGTTATGCGCAAAAGCAACCCAAACAAGAATACAAGCGCGAGGCGTTTGAGTTGTTTGGCCAATTGCTCGATGCCGTCAAAAACGATGTGACCCGCAGCCTCATGAAGGTTCGCATCGATTCGGGCGATCAGATGCAATTGGCAGCGCAATCCATCGAAGAGCGTGCCGAGAGAATCAGCAATGTGACTTACAGTGCCCCCGACGAGACCGGGGAGCCGCAAACGGTGTCGGCCAACTTGGCGGGCTTGCAACAAGCCGTTGGCCAAGTCGGACGCAACGAGCCTTGTCCCTGTGGCAGCGGCAAAAAGTACAAGCACTGCCACGGCAAACTCGCCTGAAGGCGCGATGCGAATGGCGCGGGCTTTGGCCCCTTGTGTCCGTGTGAAGCCTCAAACGTATTTCCCCAAGGATGCCCCATGCCGGTGAATTTGCCTCCCCTGGACCCCGCCCAACTCAGCCCCATCGCTGGGGTGCGCATCGGCGTTACCGAGGCCGGTGTGCGCAAGGCCCATCGCAAAGACCTCACGGTGTTTTTGCTGGACGCAGGCACCAGTGTGGCGGGCGTGTTCACCCGCAACCGGTTTTGCGCTGCCCCTGTGCAAGTCTGCCGCGAGCACCTGGCCGCAGGCAGTGGCGTGCGGGCTTTGGTCATCAACACCGGCAATGCGAATGCGGGCACGGGTGCGCCTGGCCTGGCGCATGCCCGCCAGACTTGCGAAGCGCTGGCCAGCTTGCTGCAATGCGCGCCTGAGCAAATTTTGCCGTTCTCAACGGGTGTGATCATGGAGCCGCTGCCGGTGGCGCGTATCGTGGCTGGCATGCCTGGCGCGCTGGCCGACGCGCAAGCCGCGCATTGGGCACAAGCGGCCCAAGGCATCATGACCACCGACACCGTGCCCAAGGCGGCCAGCGTGCAGCTGAGCGTGGGCGGCAAGACCGTCAGCATCACCGGCATCAGCAAAGGAGCGGGCATGATCCGACCCAACATGGCCACCATGCTGGGCTTTGTGGCCACCGACGCTTGCATTGATCCGGCCTTGTTGCCTGCGCTGGCCAAGCGGCTGGCCGATGGCTCTTTCAACCGCATCACCATCGACGGCGACACCTCGACCAACGATTCATTCATGCTGATCGCCACGCACCAGGCCGGTCACATGCCCATCACCTCTTGGGACAGCGCTGACGGCCAAGCTTTGGTCCAAGGTCTGATGCAAGTGGCACGCCAGCTGGCACACGCCATCGTGCGCGATGGCGAGGGCGCGACCAAGTTCATCACCGTGCAAGTGCAGGGCGGCCGCACGGCCGAGGAGTGCCGCCTGGTGGCTTATGCCATTGCACATTCGCCCTTGGTCAAAACCGCTTTTTTTGCCAGCGACCCCAACCTGGGTCGCATCTTGGCCGCCGTGGGCTATGCAGGCATTGAGGACCTGGACCAGGGCCTGATCGACTTGCACTTGGACGATGTGCATGTGGTCTCGCAAGGCGGTCGCCGCGCCGAGTACCGCGAAGAAGACGGCCAGCGCGTCATGAAGGGCAGCGAGATCACCGTGCGCGTGGGCCTGGGCCGGGGCACGGCCAGCGACACCGTATGGACTTGCGACCTGAGCCACGACTACGTCACCATCAACGCGGATTACCGTTCATGAATTCACCCGCCACCTCCGCCCTGGACCAACTGCTGGCCAAAGTCAGCCAGTTGGTGGACCGCATCGAGTCGGTTTTGCCCCAGCCCCTGTCAGCGCCCGACTGGACGCAGGCCATTGCCTGGCGTTACCGCAAGCGTTCGTCGGGCCATGGTGTGCTGGAGCCGGTGCGCCATGTGGCGGCCATGGCGCTGGCCGATCTGAAAGAAATCGACGACCAAAAAGAAAAACTGCAACGCAACACCGAGCAGTTTGTGCAAGGCCGTCCGGCCAACAACGTGCTGCTCACCGGTGCCCGTGGCACCGGCAAGTCCTCGCTCATCAAGGCCTGCCTGAACACTTACGCGCCCCGAGGCCTGCGCCTGATTGAGGTGGACAAGGAAGACCTGACCGACCTGCCCGACATCATTGAGGTGGTGGCCAGTCGCCCCGAAAAGTTCATGGTCTATTGCGACGATTTGAGCTTTGAGGACGGCGAGCCCGGCTACAAAGCGCTCAAGTCGATTTTGGATGGTACGGTGGCGGCTTCCACCCCCAATGTGCTGGTGTACGCGACCAGCAACCGCCGCCACTTGTTGCCCGAGTACATGAGCGAAAACCTCAGCTACAAACACACCGAAGACGGCGAAGTGCATCCGGGCGAGGGTGTGGAGGAAAAAATCTCCTTGTCTGAACGCTTTGGCCTGTGGATCAGCTTTTACCCCTTCTCGCAAGACGAGTACCTGACGATTGCCGGGCAGTGGCTCAGTGCCCTGGGTGCGACGCCCGCACAAATAGCCGCTGCCCGCCCTGACGCCCTGCTCTGGGCTTTGGAGCGCGGTTCGCGCAGCGGCCGCGTGGCTTACCAGTTCGCGCGCGACATGATGGGCCGCCAAGCGGCTCAGGCCTGAACCCCACATGAGCCAAGCCCTGCTGGTGGCCGATGGCGAACGCGCACGCGAAGACCTGAGTACAGGCTTGGCAGCGCGTGCCGTGGTCGATGTGGCGGTGGGTGTGCTGCTGCAGGCCAATGGCCTGTTTTTGCTGACCTCGCGCCCCGAGGGCAAGGTGTATGCGGGCTATTGGGAATTCCCAGGCGGCAAATTGGAGCCCGGCGAGACGGTCGAACAAGCCTTGCGCCGTGAGTTGCAAGAAGAGCTGGGCATCACCATTGGCGCAGCGCAAGTCTGGAAAACCCAGATGGTCGATTACCCGCATGCCTTGGTGCGTTTGCACTTCTGCAAAGTCTGGGATTGGCGGGGTGATTTGCAGATGCGCGAAGCGCAATCCCATGCGTGGCAGACTTTGCCGGTGGCGGTGGTGCCGGTGTTGCCGGGCACCCTACCGGTGTTGGCTTGCTTGGCAGAGGAACGCCAATTTACCGGTAAAACCCATGAGGCCACCCACGTTGTGGGCACGCATGAGCGCAAGACTTAAAGCACACCCAAGTGCAAGTCGGCCGCCGACCAAGTCACTGTAGACGCGGATCGCCAGAGGGCGGGTCGGGTGGGGTGTCGTCGGGCAATTTGAAATCTTCGCTGGCCCAAGCCCCCAAGTCGACGCCCTTGCAGCGCGCGCTGCAAAACGGTCGGTAGGCGTTGTTGGGGCTGTAAATGCTGGTTCCAGCGCAGGCAGGGCAGCGAACCTTGCGGGACGCAAAGTCTTCAGGCGGGTTCGAATGGCTCATGCGCACAAAGACATTTCAAAAGGCACGTCTTCGGCGCTGGGCACCAATTTGCCATCGGCTTGTTGGCGCATCAAGCGGATCACCACCAGCAAGCGGTTGCAGCTGATTTCAGGGGTGATGCCCAAGCCGGGGTCGATTTTCAGGCGCAAAAGTTGAAATGTGCGGCCCTGAGGCAAATTCTGTTGCATCAAGCCCGCTGTGGCCATGACCTTTTGACTGGAGCCTGTTTCGCGGAGCATTTGCAACAGCAGCTCGATGGCTTGGGACAAAGGCACAAAGGCGGCAAACCACTGCTGCAAATCGGCTTGACGGCTGTGCGCATCGTGGTGTTGCCAAGCGTGGTAGGCCGGCAGGTCAAACTCGCATGTGCCGCCCGGAATGACAGCCCGGCTTCTGAGGGCCATCAGAAAATCGTTGTCGTTCAGGCTTTGACCGATTTTGCCGTTCACTTGGTTGAGGGCTTCAAAGTGCCGATCCAATTGCGTTATCAGGCCATCCAGTGCCTTTTCAGAAATGGCAGGATTGCCTCTGTAGGCCATGTAAATTTGTTTTTGTCGCTCCAAATCCTTGAGCACTTCGGATTTGAGTTCTGAGCGGGTACCCACTTCCATGATTTCAAACAAGGTGGTGAAGGCAAAATGGTGGTCCAACGCGGTTTCGCGCTGAACCAATAGATGCAAGCGATTGAACAGTTGTTGCAGTCGCAAATAAGTGCGAACGCGTTCGTTAAAAGGGAATTCGTACAGTATCACGCGGCAGTTTCCAGTGCCGCCATCATAGCCCGAAGTCTGTGGCCGCCAGACCCACGAGGTGGTCTAATTCGTCAAAACTGAGGTGTTGATTGAGAATGACCAAATCGGCGCAAGCCAAGCGTTGCGCACGTGTGGCTTGTTGCGCCATGATGCGGTCGGTGTCTTCAGGGCTGAGCCCACTGCGCAGCTGAACGCGATGGCGCTGGGTCTGGGCATCGCAATCGACCACCCATACCCGGTCCAGTTGCTTTCGCCAGCGCGCACCTGACTCAACCAGCAAGGGCACGTCAAAAACCAAAACCCGGTGACCCTGGAGTGCCGCTGTTTGGGCTTGCGCATCAAGGGTCAAGCTCACCAAAGGGTGGATGATGTTTTCAAGCACCTGTTTGGCTTGAGGGTCTTGGAAGACCAAGGTCCTCATGGCTTGGCGGTCCATAGAGCCATCGGGGGCCTGCATTTGAGGTCCGAAGCTTGTCACTATCGCGGGCATGGCCAAGCCTTGGGGGGCGGTCAGTTGGCGGGAAATGGCATCGGCATCGATCACAAACGCCCCCCGCTTTGCCAAAAAACCAGCCACAGTGCTTTTGCCGCTGCCGATGCCGCCGGTCAAGCCAATGCGCCAAATACGTTCAGACATAGGGGTTGAAATCAAAAAATCACCTGGGGCAGTGGGCCCCACACCATGACCCACAAACCAGCAAGAACCAAGCAAGGGCCAAAAGCCATTTCACCACCTTGGGCCAATTGACCGCGCAGCTTCAACACCATGGCAGCCAGGATGCCGGTCAATGAGGCGATCAAGACCAGAGACAGCAGCGCGGGCCAACCCAGCCAAGCCCCCAATGCAGCCAAAAGTTTGAAGTCACCTTGCCCCATGCCATCTTTGCCCGTGAGGCCTTTGAAAAGCCAAAAAACCGACCACAAAAAAAGATAACCGGCCGCAGCACCCCAAAGCGCATCTGAAAGCAGCACGCCCGACAGCCCCAAGCTGGCCGCTAACAAGCCGGACCAAACCAAGGGTTGGGTTATGGCATCGGGCAACAAGCGCGTGTCGGCATCGATGGCGGCCAAGGCCACCAAGGCCGCCGCGAAACCGGCCCAGACCCAGGCCTGAAAGCCCCAGCCGTGTTGTGCAAAGACCCAAACAAACAGACCGGCCGTGACCAGCTCAATGATCGGGTAACGCCAGGAGATAGAGGTCTTGCAGTGCGCGCAGCGCCCCCGCAAATGCAAAAAACCCAGCACGGGTATTTGGTGGTGCCACTTCAGGGTTTGCAAACATTCGGGGCAGTGAGAACGCGGCACAAGCAAGTTGTATGACGGTTCCGCAGGGCTTGGGGCACTGGGTAAAGCCTCCCACTGAGCCTGCAGCATGCGTGGCAGGCGGTGGATCAGCCGATTCAGAAAACTTCCCGTGAGCAGGCCCAGCAAGCCGGCCCATGTCAATGCCCAAGCTGTGTCGTTCATGTCAAAAAACTTGTCCCAAATGAAAAATAGGGAGATACATGGCCACCAAAATGGCCCCAATAAAGCCGCCCAAAACCACAATGATCAAAGGCTCCAACAAACTGGTCAGGCCATTGACTTGGTCGTTGAGCTCCGTTTCCATCAGGCCGCTGGCACGGGCCAGCAAGTTGCTGAGTGCGCCGGTTTCTTCGCCTGTGGCGCACAACTGGACGATCATCGCAGGAAAGCGCCCGGTTTGGCCCATGGCCTCGCTCAAGCCGCTGCCTTGCGCCACTTTGCGTTGCAGCGTCAGGGTACAACGGGCATAAACCGAATGATCGCACGCTTGCGCTGTGGGCCCCAAAGCTTCCGCCAAGGGCACCCCAGCAGACAACAAGGCGGACAAGGTTTGCGCCCAGCGCGCGAGCACCGCGGTGCTCACCAGTGGCCCCAGCACCGGCCAAGACAGCACCTGCTCAGCCAGCGATTGTTTGACACGCAATGCGGCGGCGCTGGGCTGTTGTGCAGCCCACCAGCCCAGCAAAACCATTGCAATGATGAGGGGCCAAGCCTGTGCCAAGCCATCGCTCAAACCCACGACAAGCCGTGTGGGCCACGGCAGTTCAGCACCAAATGAGCTGAACACGTCTTCAAAAACTGGCACAACCAGGGTCAAAATCAGCAGCAAAATACCAACGGCCAGCGCAAACACCGTCACGGGGTACATCAGTGCCGACCGAATTTTGGACCGCAAAGCATGGTTTTTTTCGAGTGCTTGGGACAGCCGCTCCATCATGACTTCCAAGATGCCTGCGGCTTCTCCTGCTTGCACCATGTGCACATACAGGCCGCTGAAATGCAAGGGGTGTTTGGCCAAGGCTTGGTGCAGTGCAACACCTGCATGAACGTCCTTGCGCACAGCTTGCAGCTTCTCGCTCAAGACCTGTGAATTGGCGCTGCGGCAAAGCATGTCCAGAGCTTGCACCACGGGCACCCCGGCCTGAAGCATGGTGGCCCATTGCCGCGTCATGACAGACAAATCCTTGGCTTTGATGAGCTCGGGTTTGGACCACCAAAGACGCTGAACGCGCACACTGTGCAGGCCCAATCTGCGCAATTGCGCCCGAGCCAAGTCGGCGTTCAAGGCCTGGATTTGCCCTTTTTGTCGAATGCCTTGGCTGTCTTGCCCCGTCCACCGAAATGCCGGCATTTGTCCAGATTCGGTGCGTGAGCTCATGCTGACTCTCGGGTGGCGGCCATCACCTCGTCCAGTGATGTGATGCCTTGCAGGACTTTGCGCAAACCCGCTTGACGCAGGCTTTGCACCCCCTCGGATTTGGCTTGTTGCGCTATGTCTTGCAGGCCCGCCTCTTGCAGCACGAGTTGTTGCATCTTGGCGCTGATGGGCATGACTTGAAAGATGCCCGTGCGCCCGACAAAGCCTTTGTGGCATTGCGCGCAACCGACCGCCTCAAACACGGGCACGGCGTGGCTGGGGCAAGTGGTTTTTGACCAGCCGGCAGCCGCCAAAACAGAGGGCGACAGCGAGGTGGTCTTTTTGCAGAGCGGGCACAAGCAGCGGACCAAGCGTTGGGCCGTGATCATGCTCACGCTGGCCGCGATGTTGTAGGGGGCGGTGCCCATGTTGCGCAGCCGCACCAAGGTGCCGGGGGCATCGTTGGTGTGCAAAGTGGACAAGACCAAATGGCCAGTTTGTGCAGCTTGAATGGCGATGTTGGCTGTTTCCAAGTCGCGCACTTCGCCCACCATCAAAATGTCTGGGTCTTGTCGCAAAAAAGCCCGCAGAGCCACCGCAAAACTCAAACCTGGTTTGTCTTGCACATTGACCTGGTTGATCCCTGGAAGTTGAATCTCACACGGATCTTCAACCGTGGCGATGTTCACTTCGGGCGTGTTCAGCAGGTTCAAGCAGGCATACAAAGATTGTGTTTTGCCGGAACCGGTTGGGCCCGTCACGAGCACCATGCCGTGGGGCGCGCGGATGGCCGCGACGAGACGCGCAAGGTCTTCGGGTTCGTAACCCAGGCGATTCAAGTCGAGCTGGGCCTGTGCGCCATCCAGCACCCGAATCACCAGCTTCTCACCAAACAACGTGGGCAAGGTGCTCACGCGCAAGTCCAACTCTCGACCTTCGGCCAAGTGAAGTTTCATGCGGCCATCTTGGGGCAAGCGCTTTTCGGCAATGTCAAGCCGTGACATGACCTTGATGCGGGAGGCCAGCCGGTCTTTCAAGGCCATGTGGGGGCTGTCCATTTCACGCAACTCGCCATCGATGCGCATGCGCACGCGGTAGTGGTGCTCGTAGGGTTCGAGGTGGAGATCAGAGGCCCTCAAAGCCACCGCCTGTTCCAGCAATTGCTGAACATAAGTCACCACAGGGGCGTCATCGCTTGCTGAATGGGCGGCTGAATAAGCGGGCCGGGATGCAGCTTGTTGCGGCATAAAAAACCCCGATAAGAGCTAATTTTGGCTCTTATCATGCGTTCTCAGCTGGTTTTTGTAAACACGCCGGTGTGACTTATGGGTCCGAACCGATGAAGTTGATACAGCCATGGCGTCCCAATTTTTGTCATCCCGGGCGAAGACCCTGCGCCCAGTGTCCACGCTTGCCCTTTGCCAACGCCCCCCTGTGCTTTGCGGATATCGGCGCCGGGTCGGGATGAAAGAGACAAAGGCCAGAAAGTGACAAAGCGGTTCAGCTTGGACCACTGCAAACCCCACCGGGCCGTGTCAATCGGCTGCAAAACTGGGCCTTGCGCGGGTTTTTGCTTTGGCAGCAGGCGCGGGATCGAGCTGTCTTGACATTTTGACTGGGAGCCAAAGACTAGCAAAAGTCATGCGCAAGAGCGCATGGCCTCACCATCACCCACACCAACAAATCAGGTGCGGCGCTCGAGCAGCTGCGAAGCCAGCACCACCATGGCATCGCGGTAATTGTTGCGGGGCAGTTGCATGGCTGCGTCAAAGGCCCTTTGTGCCTCGCCCGCTGCGGCTTTGCGCGTGGCTTCTAAAGCACCTGTTTCTCGCACGATGGCGGCGATCTCGGTCAAGCGCTCCAGACTGCCCGACTCGATGGCCTCGCGCACAGTTTGACTTTGCTGTGGATTGCCGCGTTGAATCGCCAAAATCAGGGGCAAAGTGGCTTTGCCTTCGCGCAAGTCATCGCCCAGGTTTTTGCCCATCTCATGGGTGTCCCCCTCGTAGTCCAACACGTCATCAATCACTTGAAAAGCCGTGCCCAAGGCTTGACCGTAAGCTGCGCACGCGGCTTCTGTCGCGGCATCACTGTGGGTCAATATGGCACCCAGCCGGGCGCTGGCTTCGAAAAGTTTGGCTGTTTTGGAGCGGATCACACGCAAATAGCCTTGTTCGCTCAGAGAGGCATCGTGCATGTTCATCAGCTGCAACACCTCACCTTCGGCGATCACGTTGGTGGCGTCAGCCAAGGTTTGCATCACACGCATGCTGTCGGCGTCGAGCATCATTTGAAAAGCGCGCGAATACAAAAAGTCGCCGACCAAGACACTGGCTGGGTTGCCAAAATTTTCATTGGCTGTGGCGCGCCCGCGCCGCAGGGTGGACTGGTCCACCACATCATCGTGCAGCAATGTGGCCGTGTGGATGAATTCGACCACAGCCGCCAAATTGTGGTGTTGGTTTCCGGTGTAGCCCAGTGCACGGCTGGTCAAAAGAAGCAACACCGGGCGCAGCCGTTTGCCTCCGGCCGAGATGATGTAACGGGCCACCTCAGCCACCAAAGGAACGCCTGAGCTGAGCCGTTGATCGATGACGCGGTCGACTTCAGCCATGTCGGGAGCCACGAGTTCAAGGACGGCAGCGGTGCTGTTTTCAGTGGCGGGCAACTTGGTTTATCCGGCAGAAAAGCCCGGCTTGGCCGAGGCGGGTAAAAGCGCATTCAGGAGAATGTAAGTCAATTGATTATAGAGACCCCTGCAGTTTGCAAGCGCGCTTCACGGGTTTGGGTCATGGGCGAAAGTCATGGGCTTGGCATGCGGGTATGGGCCTGCAGCCACACACTTGTCTTTCTTGCGCGCATTTGGCAGGCCAGGGATGATCATGCTAAAATCGCCGGTTCCTTGGAAATCAGTCCTTGGAAACTTCCATTCAAAGAGGTCATTTATGTACGCGGTCATAAAAACCGGTGGCAAACAGTATCGTGTTGTCGCTGGCGAAAAAATTAAAGTAGAACAGATTGCTGCGGACGTTGGCCAGGAAATCGTGATTGATCAAGTTTTGGCCGTCGGT
>NZ_JBIKIL010000176.1:0-5678 GCF_044361645.1 Limnohabitans sp.
TTCTTTTTGACCATGCCGTTGATCATGAAGCGGTGCTTGGACGGGTCGATGTCCCACCAACCTTGGTGGTGCCGCTCAAAGTGCAAGCCACTGGGCGTGACGATGCCAAACAGGGACTGCAGCGGCGCAAACGAGACCGACGCCTGGGTGGTTTGGGTCAGGCCCGGGCTTTGGCGGCGCTGCAAGTTGGCTTCAAACTTGGAGGGCTTGCCGTAGCCCTCAACCGCCACGCCCTGACCCAGACCCGTGGTGTGCTCAGGCAAGTTCAAGATATGGGGGTCACCCCCTTCGGCAGGCACAGGGTTGCTCTGGGCCAAGGCCATGGGCGCTGCAGCGCCGGCTGCAGCAGCAGCAAAGGCGTTGCGGATGAAATCACGTCGGCCTTTTTTGCCTTCGGCAAAAACCGCCTTGATGCCACTGGGGGTCAGGAAGTTTTCAGGTGCTTTTTGCACCCTTCCTGAATTGATGCTGTCTTCTTTCACACAATCTCCTCGTTTTGAAGGGTCAATTCACGGCTGTTTCGGTCGCCACTTGCGAGCACATGGCACGGCACACCACCACCGCTTTTTCGTCTGCAATCCGGTAGAACATCTGGGCCCCTTGACGACGCTTACCCAAAATGCCCGACCTGTACATGATGTTCAGGTGCTGCGACATATTGGGTTGCGAGACGCCGATCTGGTCCAGCAACTGCCCTACATTCCTCTCGCCTTGGCACAACTCGCTGATGATGCGCAAACGAACCGGCGTTGAGAGCACAGCAAACAGCTCTGCTGCTTTCTCAAACACCTCGTCGATCTCTGCATTCATGGTCTCTTTGCCATTAGGTTCGTATATTCGGATACGTGAATATATACTGTATCGATCCAAGCTGAATCAGGGATTACACGGGGACCGCCACCTGATCAGGACAAACCCTGATCAGATGGCAATCACTCTGTTTTCAGAACTTCCAACCGTACTGCACACCCAGGGATTGCTGGGACATGCGCACGGTTTCGGTGATGGCGGTGGAGCCCGGTTGGTTGAACATCGATGGACCGGTCACCGTGTTCTTGGGTGCATACATATAGGCCCAAGTGAACTCTGCATCCTGCCCCAGGGCGTATGTGCCGCCCAGTGTGAAGTGCTGGGTGATCACACCCGGTGCCAGGATGTTGAAAGTCACGTTTTCAGGCTTGACCGGGTTGGTACTTTGGTTGAAACCCGCCCTCAACACCATGGTCGCAGAGGCTTGCCACTGAACACCCAGCTTGAACACATCCACATTCGACCAACCAAAGCCTGGCCCGTTTGCAGAGCCCATGGGTGTGCTTGGTGTCAAGTTGCTCATGGGGTTGCCAATCGAGGTCACGCCGCTGTAGTTGATGCGCGAATAATCTGCCGCCACCGACACCGCTGGGGTCACTTGGACATTGAGGCCCAAGGCATAGTTTTCTGGAATGTCAAACGAGCCGGCATCGGCAAACAAACCGGCGTACCGGTCAAACTTGCTCATCTTGATTTTGGGCGAGTAAGTTGCACCGAGCGTCAAGGTGTCGTTCAATTGCCCCAAATAGCCCAAGCGCACACCCACGCCCGTGCTGCGGTCTGTGCCCGTGTTGCTGACTTTGCTGGACGCCAACGAAAAACCTGTAAATGCTTGAAGTCCCGTGGCCTTGAATTGCTGCACCACCAAGAGGGGGGAGACGCCCACCGAGTGCTGCGCGTCCACTTTGTATGCCAAGGTGGGCGCGATGATCAGTTGCATCAGGTCAACGCCCAACTTGCCTTGGCCACACAACAAATTCAAGCCCTCGATGGGCGGCAGGTTCTGTGGGTCTTGTGGATTCGGGCAAGAGACCCTTGCGCCGGGGTATTCGGTGTTCATGCCACCGTTGCCATAGACAGTCACACCCCAGCTCATGCGGTCATCGATCATTTTGTTGTAAGCAAATTCAGGCACCGCAAAGACGCTGCCGCCGCTCTTCATATCGCCTTCAAGCATGCCGCCAAAACCCGGGGCCGAGCGCGCTGCACTGCGCTTGGGCATGAAAGCATCGACACCCATTTCGACTCGGTTGCCCGCCCAAACCGATGCGGCCGGGTTGTTGATGCCCGCAAAGGCGTTGTCGGTCACGGCCACCGAGGCCCCGCCCATGCCCTTGGATTTCATGCCAAAGCCGTGTGGAAAATAACCGTCGGTCGCCCAAGCAGCCGATGTCGTGGCCAAAACAGTCGCCACCACCGTCGCGCGCAAAGTGTTGATTTTTTTCATTTTTGTTTCCTGGTGATGCGTGTTCAAAACTCGCCTTTGCTGCCGCGTTCCATCATTTCCCAGATGGTGTCGCGCACGGCTTGCGCCTCTTCTTTCAGAGGCGAGGGCAACTTGCGGCCCATCTTGACCATCATGTCCATGTTGAGGGTGTAGAGCCACAGGCCGTCTTCTTTTTCAACCATGGACACGCGGCAAGGCAGGTAAGCCGCCATGTGCGGGCTGAAGTCGACCATCTTGCGGGCTGTCAAGGGCGAACAAAACGAATACACCGTCAGCAGCTTTTCTTTTTGGCCCGAACGTGCTTCGAGCTCTTTTGACAAGGGCAAGGTGCCCACATCGCGCATGTTGCGCTCTGTGGCCACTTGTTTGAGCACTTGCTCGACTTCACTGGCGGTGATGCCAGATTTGACTTTGCGCTCCCAAGTGGTGGCGACGGCGATGTCACCGCCCCCTTCAATCCAGCGGTCCCACATGCGGCTGGCTTCGGTGGCCGCACCGTCTTCGAGTTTGCCCAGCGTGCCGAGGGTGCCGCAGCCGGTCAGCCAGACTGAGCTGAGCAAGACAGCACCGGTCATCCAAGTGAAAGAAAGACGCATTGATTTTCTCCGGAGGTCAACCATTGATGAAGCCCGGCTCGACACCAATAAGGCATCAAGCCGGGTTGACATTCATCATCAATGACCCGGAAAAAATGAGGTATTGGCACATACCCTATACCCTAAGGGGTAGGGTATTTCAATTCATTTTTTGTTTGAATTCTTTTGAATTCACTTGAATTTGTAGTGGTCTCGGTTGAGCACCGCAGCCACCGAAGTCACGTCTTCAGGAAACATGCCCAGGTTGAGTTCGGTGTTGCATTGCTCCACCATGCCGCGCAACAGTGAGGCGTTGTTGATGCGGCCCTGCGGTTTGTAAATGGCGCTGCCGTTGCCACCCACTTTGCTGACATGGCAGGCCACGCATTTGCTCTCTGCGATCAGCTTCTCGCCCAACTCGAAATCAGCGTCTTTGTAGATGGCGGGCTGGGCGTGCGCGGTGGTGGTCAAGAGTGCGGCACACATGCTGAAAAGAAAATTTTTCATGGCGGTCTCCCATCAAAAAAGCCGCTCAAAGGCATTGCTTTGGGCGGCAAAAAAAAGCCACGAGTACCCATCGCGCTTTCCATCTTGTGCAAACGTTTTTTCAAGCCACTTGGGGCTTGGCGATTTATTTGGCGCCAGCCAATATCCATGCGGCCAAGGTGCTGGCATCGGCCTCGCTCAAATTGGCTTGTGCGGGCATGGGAACAGGGCCCCACTTGCCAGCACCACCGGCCTTGATGCTCTTGGCCAATGTGGCAGCCGCATCTTTTTGGCCAGCGTATTTTTTGGCCACATCGTTGTAAGAGGGGCCGACCAATTTGCGCTCAGCGGCGTGGCACGACATGCAGGCGTTTTTCTTGGCGATCTCTGCACTCGCAAAGGCGGGGCTGGAAAACAGGGCCGACACAGCAACGGCAACAAAAATCAGTTTCATGAGGTCTCCAAATGGGGCGTTGAATATAACCAGTCGCTAATTTAACCGAAAACAAATCGGTGTGGTCCTTGAAAACAGTTTTTAGCGTCAGGGATTTTACTGAGCCCCCGGGTGCACACAAGGCTGGCGCTGGCGCGATGCCAGTCCATCCATGTGGTTATGGGTGTCACTCAAACACAGGCGGCACAGGCTTGACCACTGGCATGCCCGCTGCAGCCCATGCGTCAAAGCCACCGGCTATCGAGCGCACGTTCAGGTAACCCATGCTTTGCATGGTTTGAGCTGCCAAGGCCGCGCGGCCGCTGGTTTTGCAGTAAAGCACCACGTTGAGGTCACGGCCCGACAAAGCGGGGGTGCTGCTGAGCTTGAACTCCAACAGGCCGCGTGGAACCAAGATGGCGCCGGTCAAATGCCCGGCAGCGAACTCATCGGCCTCGCGCACGTCGATCAACAGATCGGCTTGTTGGATGGCCTCTGGCGCGTCCGACAAGGCGATTTCGTGGATGCTGGTTTTGGCTTGCAACACCAAATCGTGGGCTGTTTTCATGGGGTCTCCTTCTTGCTCAATGCGGGGGGTTTCAAGGGGCCAATTGTGCGTTCAGCGTCTGCAGGCTTTGCACTGACAGCTGACCTGTCAAGGCGTCAAGTTGCAAATGGCTGAGCAGCAGCTCGGTTTGGGCACGCAGCCACTGCAATTGGGCCTGGGCCGCGTCATTTTCGGCTTGCAACAGCTCCAGCGTGGTGCGATCGCCCACTTGTCGGCCCAGCCGTGTGGCTTCTTGGCGCGCGGTGCTGGCCAACCAAGCGGCCTTGAGCGCGCTCAAACGCGCCGGGCCGGTTTGCAGCGCCAACCAAAGCGCATGGGCTTGTTGCTGCGCCTGCTGGACGGCCAAATCCACTTCGGCTGTGGCCTGGGCTTGGGCGCTGACCGCCTCTTGCAGTTGGGCACTGCGCCCGCCTCCAGTGTAAATGGGCACTTGCAAGCTCAAGCCCAGCATGTGGTGGTTTTGGGTGTTGGACGACGGGCCAAAGTCACCTTCGCCGCTGAGGCGCTCACGCCCAGCCGAGGCGACCAAGTCCAAGCTGACGCCGCCGCCCACTTGGTGCTTTTTCAGCGCCTGTTGAGCCGCTGCTTGTTGGGCTTTTCGCAGCAACACCCCCGTGTTGGCCGTGCTGACCTGTTGCAGCACTTGCGCCAGTGCGGGCAGGGCAAGCTCCTTGAGCGCAGGCTGTGGGGTCATGGGCCGCAAGGCATCGGTGCCCAATCGGGTGGAGTCAGCCAGCACGCTGCGGGCCATCTGCACTTCACTCTCAGAGGCCAACAATTGCGCTTGCAGTGCAGCCGCGCGGGCCGATGCCTCGTGTGTATCGGTGACCGGCAAGTCGCCCAGCGCAAAGCGGTCTTGGGCTTCGGTCAAGGAACGGCGCACGGCAGCGTATTGCTGCTTGAGCACCTGCAGCTGGCGCTCGGCCAGCAGCAAATTGAAATACCTTTGCACCGTGCTCAGCATGAGTTGCTGCTGCGCTGCATCGGCCCGCAAAGTGGCCACATTTGCCGCTGTGTGCAATTGGGTCTGCTGGGCTCGGCGCTCTGGGCTGTAGAGTGCTTGCTTGGCTTGCAGCGACCAACGCGAGGAAGTGGCCGCGTTGGCCGAAGTGGCGAAATCGCCGGGCATGGGCGCTTGACCGCCCACGGCGAACTGCGCACCGTTTGTGCGGCTGTCGGCCGACATGGCGCCCAGCGTGGCGCTGCCCATCAGCACCGGACGCCACAAGGCTTGGGCCTGCGCTTCAAAAGCCTGCACCGAGGAACGCGTGGACAGCACCAGCTGCATTTGGGGGTCGTGCAGGCGCGCCTGCTCCCACGTTTGCAGCAAGTCCAAAGCGTGCGCTGCAGGGCTGAGCA
>NZ_JBIKIL010000177.1:0-5631 GCF_044361645.1 Limnohabitans sp.
ACGAGCAGCCGGGCATCTCAGTCCGGGCACCGGCGGCGCCGAAGTTGGCGTAGTGGCCTTCCTTGATCAGCTCGCTCTCGTCCATTTTGGTCGGTGGGGCCACCCACAGCTTGACCGGGATGTCGCGCTGGCCGCCCAGCAGCTTGGCGGCAGCGCGGAAGTGGCCGATGTTGGTCATGCAGCTGCCGATGAAGGCTTCGTCGATCTTGGTGCCGGCGACTTCAGACAAGAACTTGGCGTCGTCCGGGTCGTTGGGGCAGCACAGGATCGGCTCTTTGATCTCGTTCATGTCGATTTCGATGACGTGCGCGTATTCGGCGTCTTTGTCGGCTTCGAGCAACTCGGGCTTGGCCAGCCAGGCTTGTACCTTCTCGATGCGGCGGGCCAGCGTGCGGGCGTCGGCATAGCCGTTGGCGATCATGTTTTGCATGAGCACCACGTTGGAGTTCAGGTATTCCTGCACCGGCTCTTTGTTCAGCTTGATGGCGCAACCGGCGGCCGAACGCTCGGCGGACGCGTCGGACAATTCAAAGGCTTGCTCCACTTTCAGGTCGGGCAGGCCTTCGATTTCCAGGATGCGGCCGGAGAACTCGTTGATCTTGCCGGACTTGGCCACGGTGAGCAGGCCCTTCTTGATGGCGTACAGGGGAATGGCGTGCACCAAGTCGCGCAGGGTCACGCCGGGCTGCATTTCACCTTTGAAGCGCACCAACACCGACTCGGGCGCAATGCCCAGTGATGACGAAATCAGGCAGATTCTCAGCGGCCCAGGGACCAGCCACGGGCTGAAAAACGCGCTCACCGCGGCGCTCGATCGCGATCCGGTCGACGCGGTCAACGACGCGGAACTGCTGGCCATGGTGCTGGGGCGCCGGGCGGATCAGGTTAACTCGGCCGCGATGGCCGATCTCAATGCTCAGTGGGCGATTCATCGGTCGCGGTATGACTGACACGCACCCCACGCCAATGGATAAATGCAGAACTTTAGTTAAAATTTAAGGCGCTTCGGGATGATGATCCGAGAGATGTTGATCACCACATGACAAGTAAGAGCCATGACCATCGTTCAAGTCGAAAGCGCCGAGCAACTCAAAGAGATGCCGAAGGAGTATTCGGAAATCCTCAAGCACATGCTTTTGGCACACACCGAAGGCGAACTCAGTGGGGCAGATGCTTACCGCGAAGGGCTGGCTTTTGCACCCAACGCGCGCGAGCTCAAGGTACTTTACGAGTCGGCAGCGGACGAGATTGAGCATTACATGGTGGGCGCTCGGCTGCTGACCGATATGGGCATTGACGCTTCGTACATGTTGAAGACGAAGGTCGAGGACCGATACCACTACCCCAGCCAGTTTATGGCGGACTACACAAATTGGGCAGAGCGTGGCTTGACATCGATGCTGGCCGAGTCGGCGGCGCTGGAACATCTGGTCGAGTTTCGCGAAAGCAGCTACCGGCCTTTTGCGGCCATCGTGGACAAAGTCATTGCCGAAGAGTCTGTGCACATCAGCCACGGGCGTCGCATCGTGCGTGAGATGTGCGAAACCGAAGAGGGGCGGCAAGCCTGCCAGAGCGTGCTGGATAGAAAATGGGGCCAGGTGCTTGATTTGTTCGGCTCCAGCACCTCCAAGCGTTCGGAGCTGTTCCAGAAGTGGGGCCTTCGGCAGCGGTCCAACGAAGTGGCTCGCCAAGACTGGATCATTCGCACACGGCCCAAGCTGGCAGACATGGGCTTGAATGCGCCGGCTGATCATGTGAACCGCCAGTTCATGTGAGCCAGGTGGTGCCATGAAATATTTTGAAGACTTTCAAGTTGGTGAGTCTAGGCAACTCGGTGAGCGTTTGATGAGCCGTGAGGACATCATCGAATTCGCGATCAAGTTCGACCGGCAAACCATACACATCGACGAGGTGGCCGCCAAAAAGACGATTTTCAAAGGCCTCATTGCCAGCGGCTTGCACACCCTTTCAACAGCGGCGTCTATCGTCGTGGACGAGTACCTGCCGGACACCGCCATGGTGGGTGGCGCGGGCATGAACAACGTCCAGTGGGTCAAGCCCGTGCGCCCCGGTGACCACATCGCCGTCAAGATAGAGGTCGTCAGAAAACCACCCCATCCCAAAACTTCCATCTTGGGCGTCATCACAACGCGCCAGACGGTGACCACCGACGACGGCAGCGTCGTTATGACCGGCGAAGTCGACTACCTCTTCGGCCGGAAACCAGCCTGAACGCTGGACCGTGGCATTCACGGCCAACCCGTTACGTGATTTTTGATCGTCAAACGGCAACATGAAACAACAGGGAGGCAGGTATGTCAAAACGACTCATTGGCGGAAGCGCCGACATGAGCGAGCGATTCGCTGCTGTGGCCCGGTATTCCAAAAAGATCCGGGCATCCGAGTACATCCTCAGCAACGCCTGCAATATCCGATGTGAAGGGTGTTGGTTCTTCGATTGCGGGCACGACACGGCCACGAAGGAAGTCAAAGACCTTGGGCTGATCCGCGAGTTCATCGCGCAAGAAGTCGCCAGAGGGGTGAACACGGCCCTGCTGATCGGCGGGGAGCCGACGTTGTTCCCGCTGCGCATTGCCGAATACGTGGCGCAAATGGAGCGGGTCACGATTTCCACCAATGGCCTGAAGCCGTTCCCCGTGGATGGATTCGAAAACGTTGCGGTGGCAGTGACTTTGTTTGGAGGCGGGCCGACCGACGACAAGCTTCGGGCGATTCGCCCGAATGGGACGCGGTTCACCGGCCTGTTCGAGACGGCATTGCGTAACTACCATGCGGACCGGAGGGCGCACTTCATCTACGCCATCAACGAGGAAGGCATCGACCACATGGATGAAACGGTGGACCGCATCGCACAGAACTGCAACGGCGTCACCTTCAATTTTTACTCGGCCTATGGGACAGACGACCCGCTGCGCATCAGCCCACAACCGCGACTGCTGGAGGCTGCGCACCGTGTGGCCGAAAAGTACCCCGATGTTTGCACAAGCCCGAAGGTCTACATTGACGCCATGATTACCGGCAAGACCTCATGGGGGGAGTTTGGCTATGACGTTTGCCCCAGCATTTCGGTGGATCACCCGGTCCACAAAGAGCGCTTGGCCAACGGTAATCCGGCCTTGGATAAGTTCAACGCCTGGGCACCGGATCTCAAGACAACGCAGTTTTGCTGCACATCGGGCAAGTGCGAAGGTTGCCGCGACAGCCAGGCCGTGTATTCCTGGTTGCTCAAAAGCGCTGCGCGCTTTGCAAAATCAGACTTCGGGATTGAGGGCTGGGTCGAGCTGGCGGAATCCTATTGGTCACAGTTCGTTTGGAGCCCTTATTTCAAGGCGAAGCGGCAACCAACAAATGAAAATCAGAAGCGGGTGATTGACATCCTGCATGCTTGATTTCACCTTGAAACTTTGATTAGAAAAACAATGACAGCAACCGTCGGGCCTGGATAGATGATGGCTTGAGGCGGACCTTGCAGCGCTTTCATCCTACCGAATCACGGGGCCGGTGTTGAGCCCGGGCGTCTGACCTTCAACCATGGATAGGAAATTCAACCGCTCAGGTGAAATATAGCACCACTTGGGGGTCACCACGCCACTGAACCAGGTCGTTTTGAGCCGTCGCTGAGGGTCCGGAACCCGAGGTTTTCCGGCATTTCTCCATTCCCAGCAGTGACAGGCGCAACCCTCCCCCCGCAGCGTTGGCAAAACCGCTGTTGCCCCCCTACCAACTGACGCGCTGATCGCCCTCAAAGTCCGGTGCCACTTAGGCCGCTTCGTCCCAATCGGGCGCAACGTCGACACCCTGGCCCATCTGCGCGTCGCACCCGTCCCACAGCGGTGGCCCACTTGCCGGGGTGATGCGCGGTGGCTCTGCATCCACCCCGATGTGGTTCAGTATTTGGCGGATGTCTGCACCGTGTGTGATGAAGGCGATGATTCGCATTTGCCCGCCGCAAATGGGGCACAACAAAGGAAACACCTCGTAGAAGCGAACGATGAGCACCGCCCACAGGTCATGCGCCGGGCGCTTAGGCTTCACCGGCTCGGCGGGCTCGGGCTGGGTTGGGAGTGAGTTGCCTGCCCCACGTGCGCCCTCGCCTGCAGCCGTGCTCTCTGGCTCGGCTTGCACCTGCGCCGCTTGCACCACGGCATCTTGTGCCAGCGCCGTGACAGCAGGCCTCAAGGGTGAGTTCGGTGCCAACACACCAAAGTAACGGTGGCGGTGGGTGCGCGGTGATGGCACCAGGGCCGCAATGCGATCAATCAGCTCCAGCGGCGTGAGCGGGATCTCGTCGACCTTTGCGCCGCGCTTGTTGTCGGGTTTGCTGCCCGGCTCGCTGTGTTGTTTGGCGCAGCGGTAGGCCAACTCGCTGCCCGCTTTGCGCAGCCGCGCCAGAGCAAACGGGGGCCGCGCGCAGTAGCGCAGCAGCCGCTCCAGGCCCGCGCGGTCGTGCGCAGCTATGCACACGCTGGCGTCTACCGAGAAGCCGCTGTGCCGGTAGGCCAGCATCTCTTGGGCCTCGAAATCCTCCAGCAGGCCCCGCCCGACAAAGGCGCGCAGGATGCGTTTGCGCAAAGTGGCCTGGTTGCCCATGCGCAGCGAGCAGCCGAGCGTTATTTGGCAGGATGACCGTATTGTGCTAACCTTTAAAACATGAGCGCTCTGCTGTCCCCCATCGTTTCCGAGTTCGAGACCGAAGAACAGGAATCAAGCTACAACCTTTGGTTTCGCGCCAAAGTTGAAGAAGCATTGCACAGCAACAAGCCACGTTTGCCACACGATGCGGCCATGGCAAAGGTTCAGACCATGCTCGAAGAACGCCGCAAAGCCCGTGCAAACAATTCGGTGGGCTGACGAGGCAACCACCGACTTGGTGGAAATCATCGATTACATCGAGCAGCGCAACGCTCCGGCGGCGCAAAATCTTTACGCCACCATCGTTCAATCTGCCGAAAATCTGCCGCTCATGCCGTATTTGTTCCGGCCCGGTCGCGTGGCTGGCACCCGTGAGCTGGTTGTGCATCCTAATTACATTGTGGTGTATCAGGTCGGCACCGATGTGATTGATATTTTGCGTGTCTTGCACTCTCGCCAAGAATATCCCTAACAATAACGGATCGCTGATCGTTTGGGCGGCGCGAGCGAACCCTAGCCATGCCTCGTCATACTCGGCTACGGTTTGAAAAAACCTGTGCTTGGGTGGAATGAGTTGTACCAGGTGGATTCATCGGGGGCGGGCTTGCATGCTGCTCAACTGCTCCGTCATTTGCAATCACCGCCTGCACCTGACATCACCCCGCTTGATCTGCTCAAACAAAACGGCCCCGGAATCGCTCCCAGGGCAGTTTTTTTCCGTCTCAGCGAATCAACGCCGAGGCTCAGGCGCTCACGCCCTTGGCATTTTCCACGTACTCCTCGATCTGATCGAAGTTCAGATACTTGTAGATCGCTGCGCCGTCCTGGTTCACGATGCCCATGGCAGCGTGGTATTCGGCCACCGTCGGGATGTGGCCCAGCTTGGACGCGATCGCAGCCAACTCGGCACTGGCCAAGAACACGTTGGCGTTTTTGCCCAAGCGGTTGGGGAAGTTGCGCGTGCTGGTGGACACCACC
>NZ_JBIKIL010000178.1:0-5446 GCF_044361645.1 Limnohabitans sp.
TTGCGTTTGGACAGCGAGTTGGCGTCTTTTGGCTTCACCCATTTGGTGACCTCTGTAAATCCGTTGAAACTGGCTACCAGTCTAGCTTGCGGCCGGTTTATGCAACGTCAACTGCCGGAAATAGGATCATGAAATGCTCAGCGATGCGGGCTGGGGCCGAGTGCAATTCGGCGCAAAGGGCAAAGCTCGTTCAGGCGGGCTGCACGCAGGAAATGGCGACATGGCCATGCGCCAAGCTGGGCAGCCAAAGGCCAGGCACCGGCAAATGGGCTCGGCGCCCCCAGGACAGGCAGTCCAGGGGCACTCGCGCCTAGCCAGAGACCTGCTTCGTCAGCCCCTCGGCCGCGCCCAACTGCCGGATTCAGGTTCAATTCAAACGCCGTAACGCTCTCGGTAGGCTTGCACATGCGCCAACTGGGCTGACCATTCGGGGTGCTTGTGGGCGCGGGTTTGCAAAAAAGCCAGCAGATCGGACAACTGGGCAATGGTGCAGACCTGCATGCGCAAAGTCTGGCGCACATACTGCACTGCGCTGTGCGGTAGGTCTCGCACAAGGCCATCAGCTTGGACTTCGGTGGCCATCTCTTGTCGGTCCAGGGCAATGGCCATGGCGTGTGCTTGGGCCCCAGCGGCTTGGATCAAGGCAATGGACTCGCGCGCGGCCGTGCCAGCACTCATCACGTCATCCACAATCAACACCCGCCCTTGCAGCGGTGCGCCGACCAAACTGCCGCCCTCGCCGTGGTCTTTGACTTCCTTGCGGTTGTAAGCAAAGGGCACGTTTTTGCCCAAGCGGGCCAACTCCACAGCCACAGCCGCCCCCAGCGGAATGCCTTTGTAGGCCGGGCCAAAAATCATGTCAAATTCGATGCCACTGGCCAACAAGGCTTTTGCATAAAATTGCACCAGCCGGCCCAATTTGGCACCATCGTCAAACAAGCCGGCGTTGAAAAAATAGGGACTCATGCGTCCAGCTTTGGTCTTGAACTGACCAAAGCGCAGCACGCCCGAGTCGACTGCAAACTGCACAAATTCCTGAGCCATCGCCTGCACTGGGGCGCTGCTTGCCTGTTCTGTCACCATGGGGAAAATCCTTGTTCAAACTCACCAGCCTCAACCTCAATGGCATACGCTCGGCCACCAGCAAAGGGCTTGAAGCGTGGCTGCGGCAAGAAAAGTCCGATTGTATTTGCGTGCAAGAAGTCAAAGCCCAAGCCAGCGATGTGTCCGGCAAGTTCGACAGCTTGGCCGAAATGCCGAGTCACTTCCATTTTGCTGAGAAAAAAGGCTACTCGGGCGTTGGCATTTACACCCGCCATGTGCCCAGCGATGTGGTGGTCGGATTCGATGACGGAGAGTTCGATGCAGAAGGGCGCTACGTGGAGCTGCGCTTTGACACCCTTGCCCGCAAGCTGTCCATCATCAGCAGCTATTTCCCAAGTGGCTCGTCGGGGCCTGAAAGGCAAGAGGCCAAATTTCGATTTTTGGACAAGATGTACCCGCACCTCATGGCCTTGAAGAGAGGGCGTGAGTTTGTCCTGTGCAGTGATGTCAACATCGCACACCAGCAAGCCGATCTGAAAAACTGGCGCAGCAACCAAAAAAACAGTGGCTTCTTACCCCAAGAGCGCGACTGGATGACCCGGCTCACCACCGAAGGGGGCGTGGTCGATGTCTACCGCCAATTGCAACCCGACACCACCGATGCTTGTTACACCTGGTGGAGCAACCGGGGGCAAGCCTACGCCAAGAACGTCGGCTGGCGCTTGGATTACCACTTGGCCACACCGGCCATGGCCGCGCAAGCCCTGAGCGAATCGATTTACAAGGGCGAAAAGTTTTCCGATCATGCACCGGTCACCATCACCTACGACCTCAGTCTGTGAAAGCGCCACTGGGGCAGAGTTGCTGGGTCAGGCCCTTCGCGCTTGACGCATCCATCGCATCCCCATTGTTTTGTAAGCCCAAGGAATTTCAAGTCAGGCCAGGGCAGTGGGGTCATTCAAGGGCGTTGATTGTCGACCCGGGCGCTGAACTGGACTCCAGTGTGCATGGCGGCACTTTGCCAACACCGCATGGGCTTTCTGGGTCCAGGCGCAGGTCTGGGATGCGTGCGCAAAGCTGGGATGACACAGATCGTGGCCGCGCGATGGACAAACACGGGGCCTCGCCCACGGCAAGCTTCAGGGGGCTGGACCCCTGCTCTTCAAGCGCGGGTGTAAGTCAACATGCGACCCCTGAACGCAAGGCGCTGGCCATGCGCTGCATGGTTCATCACCTGCTCTTGGAGTGCAAAACCGGCGCGTGCCATGTGCTGGTGAAACGCCGAACGGTTACCGCGGTTGGGGTCAATCACCCACACCTGTGCGTGGGGCGCTGCATGGGCGTTGATGAAACCGGCCAGGGCACCTTTGTCATCGCGTTCATACAAAATATCGCTGCCCACAATCAGGTCAAAAACACCCGTCAACTGGGTGTCCCGCGTTTGCGTCAACACCGGCAACCCGTCTTCGCGCAGTGCGGCTTGGCCCCATAAGCCGTGTCGATAAGTCAGGGGTGACAAGCCGTTCAGGCGGGTGTTTTCGTCTAAAAAGGAATGGGTCAGTGGATGGCAGTCACTGGCGGTGACCTGTGCGCCGCGCCTGTGCGCCACCAAACTGGACAAACCCAGACCACAACCCAATTCCAAAATGCGCTCATCCGACACGGGCCGCAAAGCCAAGCGTTCGGCCATGAACAAGCCCGATGGCCAAAGCAAACCAAACAAAGGCCAAGTGGCCGATGAGATGCCCATGTTCAAGGCCTCGTCCAAGGGGTCGTCAAACTGGTTCCTGTCGAGCAAGGAGCGGATCAGCAAATCATCTGCGCCAGCCACCGCGATGCTTTCCTGTTTGGTCAGGTAGCCGGGTAAAGAGGGGTTCAAAAAAACAATCGGTGCAGCGCGAAAACAAAAAACCAAAAGGCGCTGGCTGATGGCGACTGTACAGGCTTGCCCAAACCAGGATGTGTAGCCCGTGCCAGCAAAGTGCGGCACCACAGTGCGCGCTCGTGCAAAGCCAATTGTGTGCCGCAGCGAACCGACAGGCAAACCCAGTCAAGGCATTCTGCAACAGGCCCATTTTGGGCCACGGGACCTCACTGAAAGAATGCGCATGTTCAAACCCCAAAGCCTGGCCCGCTCGCTCTTGCTGTTGCCTGTGTTGGTGCTGGCGATGAGCCCCGCAATGGCCCAAAGTCTGCCCAGCGCGGGCGGACAATTGCGGCAAATACCCCCGGTCACCAACACCCGTGACAGCGACACGCCCACGGCGATTCAAGCGCCCGCAGCGACAGATTCCAACGCGGCAACGGGCCCCGTCTCGACCCTGCAGTTCAAAGTAGATCGCATCCAATTGACAGGGGTCAGCAAATTTGCTGAAGCCGAGTTGCTGCAAGTTGCTGGCTTTGAGCCCGCACGCGTGCTGAACTTGACAGACCTCAAAGCCATGTCCGAACGCATCACGCTGCACTACCGGCAAAACGGGTATTTGGTGGCCCGGGCCTACGTGCCCGCGCAGGAAATCCGCGATGCTGTGGCCACGCTGAGTGTGCTGGAAGGGCAATATGGCCAAGTCCAGCTGAACAACAAAAGCGCCTTAGACAAGCAAGTGCCACAAGATGTGCTGCGCGACTTGCAACAAGGTGACGTGATCACGCTGGCCCCGCTGGAAGAGCGTTTGCTCTTGCTGTCAGATTTGCCGGGTGTGCAGGTGCGCTCGACCTTGGTGCCGGGGGCCAGCTTGGGCTTGTCCGACCTGGTGGTCGATATCACACCGGATGCCCGCATCAGTGGCAGCCTGGACGCCGACAATGCGGGCAGCCCCTACACAGGCGAAGAGAGAATCGGTCTCACGCTGAACTTGAACAACCCCAGGGGCCGTGGCGACTTGGCCAGCCTGCGCGTGCTCACCTCAGGAGCGGGTTTGCGTTATGGCCGGGTGGCCTACCAAGTGCCACTGGGGCGTGCCCGTGTGGGCGTGTCTTACAGCGACTTGGCCTATGCATTGGGCCGCGATTTTGCGGTTTTGGGCGCCCATGGTCATGCCCGCGTTGCTGCATTGTTTGGCAGCTACACACGCCAGCGCACGCGCCAAAGCAACCAGCATGTGGGCGTGTCACTGGAATCCAAAAGATTCCATGACCAAATTGATGCCGAGCCCTCGGTCACCGATAAACGCGCGCAGGTGGCCGTGGTCACTGCTTATGGTGATCAGCGAGACGCATGGGGCGGCGGCGGGTTCAACAGCTATTCATTGGCGTGGACTGCAGGCAGCATCGACATCCTGACGCCCATTGCGCGGCAGCGCGATGCTGAGACCGCACACAGCCATGGCCCATTCAGCAAGTTGGCCTTTGCCCTGTCGCGGGTACAGCGCGCCAACGACAGCCTGAGTTTGTATGGCTCTTTGAGCGGGCAAATCGCCTCGAAAAATCTGGACGTCTCCGAAAAGATGGCGCTCGGCGGCATGTATGGCGTGCGGGCCTATCCCGAGGGAGAGGCTTACGCCGATGAAGGGGCCTTGCTGAGTTTGGAGGCGCGCCAGCAATTGCGCATACCCGGCCATGCCACTGGCCAATGGCAAGTGGCCGCGTTCATGGATGCAGGCATCGTCAAGCTGCACCACCAGCCTTGGCTGAGCACAAAGCAGCGCCGCCTGAGCGGCGCTGGCGTGGGCGTTTACTGGACAAAACCAGGGGACTTCTCGGTCAAAGCGTTTTATGCACGCAAATTGGGCAGCGAAAAGGCTTTGTCAGCGCCAGACCGATCAGCGCGCGCGTGGGTGCAGGCGGTCAGCTACTTTTGAGCCCCGGGGAATCAGCCACCACCAGCTCAACGCCCCGTATGCCTGTGCGCAGCTTGGCGCACCGTCGACAAGACCTGACCCAAACCTGTCGGCCTGGCCGCTCATTCCAACACCACACCTGGCCAGACCAATGGCTTGGTGCTCAGCGCTATAACCGAGGACCTTTGCATGAACCCCATTGACCACGCCACCTGGAGCCCCCACACGGCAACCAAAGTGGCCAGCGCAGAACACGCCCCAGCGCAGGGCAGGCCAAGCGCCTCCAGCAAGCTGGCCACCGCCCTGCTGGGCACAGGCGCCCGCCGCGCAGGCCACGTCATGGGCGTGTGGCGACCCCTGTCCCTGGCCTTGATGCTGGCATGGGGTGGGTTGGTCTTGGCCATGCCCAACGGCGGCGTGGTGAGTGCAGGCGCGGCCCACATCACACAAACACCCGGCCAAATGACCATCACCCAAAGCACAGCGCAAGTGGCGATCAACCTAGATCCGGCAGTTATTCTGTCATCGTGAGCTGACTTGGTGGATACCAAGGCGGCAGGGGGCGGGTGATTCTCTGCACCACGTAGTCCAAGAACGTCTTCCATCGATCCGCCTGAGGCAAC
>NZ_JBIKIL010000004.1:0-65325 GCF_044361645.1 Limnohabitans sp.
CCAAAAACCAAGCTGCACCCATCATGATGAAGATGGGCCCTGTGAATCCGATCGCGGTCATGTCGGCCAAGGGAATTTTGGGCAATGCGGTGAACCACAAAACAAGGCCCAGCGTGTGCACTGCGCCGCGCCAAAACTGCCCACTCATGTTGACCGGCATATAAGACCGCCAGCCGTCTTTGTAAACCCAAGGCAAGATCACCAACAGGCCAAACAGGTAGCGTAAAAACTGCGACTGGTACACGTCCAGGTGCAAGGTCAATTCGCGGGCAATGGTGTTGAGCATCGAGAACAGCAGGCCGCCCAACACCATCCAAACCATGCCGCGCACGGCGACAGGCCAAGCCGCAAATGTGCGCTTGCCAAGGTGTTGGGTCAGCAAGTACCGACGCCACACAGAAATGGGTTTGCGCGGTGTCATGCAGCCGCGCAACAAAAGTTGCTGATCACCCGCGGATCTTAGGGGCCAACGCGCCGACAACTGGTCGCTTGCGTTACGGGGGTGCGCAAGCTTGCGTCAGCCTGCTGTCTGCATCACTGCGCTGCAGTTGGCGACGCTGCTGCAGCGGGTGCAACGGGTGCAGCCGGTGCAACTGCAGGCGCTGCCGGTGCAGCGGGTGCAGCAGGTACAACTGCAGGCGCTGCAGGCGCTGCAGGCGCTGCGGGTGCAGCGGGTGCAGCGGGTGCAGCGGGTGCAGCAGGTGCAACTGCAGGCGCTGCCGGTGCCGCCGGTGGTGCCGCAGGTGCCGCAGGTGCCGCAGGTGGTGCCGCAGGCGCTGCAGGTGCCGCAGCAGGTGGCGCTGCAGGTGGTGCCGCAGGTGCAGCCGCGTTGGCTGGAGGTGCCTCGGCGGGTGCTTTGCCGGTGACTTTGTCCATTTGCTGCAAGAGCCAGTTGCGTTCTTGGGCTTCGCGGGCTTTGTCTTCGGCAATTTTGGCCCGCAGCGCGCTGATCTTTTCTTGCAAGGCCCGTTGTTCGGCCACTTTGGCGTCTATCACTTGTTGCTCGGCCTGAAGGCGGGCATCTTCTATCGCTTGCAGTTTGGCGGCCTCTTGCGCGGCCACCTGTGCAAGGCGGTTTTTCTCTTGTTGAACACGCCCCGCTCTGGCGGTAGCGATCTCACGCACCCCCGTGTCCCACGGCAAATTGTGCAACTGGCGGAGCATGGCCTCGGTCTTTGAGATGGTTTGCACTTTGCCCTGAATCCGGGCCGTGTAAATGCCCTCACAACGGGTGGCAACGCCGCCTGGTGTGCAGGCGTGGCCAGTGGGGTTTTGCTTGCCCCAAGCTTTGGCTTGCGCCAAAAATGCTTGGCATTGCACAAAAGCGCGGTCGATCTTGGCGTCTTCTGCGCTGACTTGGGGGTCTGTGAAATCGAACCATTCGGGCCGAATCCTGTCGTGCTCAAACACAGTGCGCACGCACTCGGCCTTGGCCGGGGCCAGTTGGGTCAACATGCCCGCCCAAACAGCGCGGGTCAGTGCGTTGTCGGTCTCTACCTTGAAGTGGGCCTCTCCCTGCGTGGGACACGGGTTGACGATTTGGCCATTGACGCGTTTGAATTGGCCATGCCAGCGCACGGTCAAACTGTCCACGTCAAGCGGGGTCAGCGTGATGCGTGTCTCAAAAAAAGGGGCCCGCACCTCGCGTTCAAAGGGCGCTTGGCCTGGTACTTGAATTTGCAAATTGCACACTTGCTCGCCATTGAGCACGCGAGCGGCCACAGGCACGGTATGGGCCTGGCCCGCTTGCAAGACGTACTGACCCGCCCACGCCCAAGGCGTGCTCAACATGCACAACAGCAAGCCCCAGCATTTGGCTTTCATCACAAACAGATCTTTCCACAACAACTTGTTCAAGGGTGTATCGGCAGCAAGGCGGCAAACTTGACCGCGTGCGCGCGCCGCAAAGCCGGATCAACGCCCAGTGAACACGGGGGCACGGCGCTGGGCAAAGGCCATTCTGCCTTCGGCAAAGTCGGCACTTTGGCTGCTTTGCTGCTCGCGCTGGCGCAGCTGCGCCATGTCGGCCCGCCCTGCCTCGATGTCGTTGAGTGATTTTTTGGTGTCTTGCAGGGCCTGCGGGGCCAGTGCCAAGATGTCTTGCACCAAAGCTTGCAGCGCAGCAGCCCAGTCATCCAAGCCCACCAAAGCCTCGAACAAACCCATGGCATCGAGTTGCTGGGCCGTGAAGGGTCGGGCCGTCAAAAAAGCGCGCTTGGCACCCGCCAAACCAAAACGGCTGACATAGCGCTGCAGACCGCTGGGGTAGTAATGCAGGCCCAGCGCCGTGGCCGGCATGCGCCACTCGGTGCCCTGCAAGCCCAAGCGCAGGTCGCAGGCCAAGGCCAAATCGGTCGCGCCGCCGTAGACGCTGCCATTCAGAGCGCAAATGCTCACCGGGCGCACAGTGGCCAGGGCATCCGGTATGTCTTCAAAAAAACGGGCCCCATGTCCGGGTTCGTCAAAGCCGCCGATGTCGTAGCCCGCACAAAACACCGGTTGTACATGGCCGCTGGTGTTGGCGGTCAGCACCAGCACACGCACCGAGGCATCGCGGTTGACGCTGTCAAAGTGCGCCAACAAGGCCTTGAGGTCGGCGTTTTCCAGCCGATTGCGCTGCGCCGGTCGGTTCAAAGTGAGGGTGGCCACGCCGCCGTCGATGTGCAAGATGGGCAAAGAAGCCAACGGAAGGGAGGGTGACATGGCGTGCGTCCAAACGAAAAAAGGGTGTCCGAAGACACCCTGATTGTAGGAACTGGGCCCTTAGCCCAGATCAGCTCGAAAGCGCAAGGCTCAAGCCTTGGCTTTGGACTTGCTCAAAGCCGCTTTGACCGAAGCTTCGGCTTGGGCAGTGGCCGCCTTCATGCTGGTCTCAGCGCTGTCAGCGGCTTGCTTGACCACTTTTTTCAAGGTTTCAGCCGCGTTTTGGCTGGCTTCGATGGCGGTTTTGAGCACGGCCACAGCGGCTTCAGAACCGGCAGGTGCGTTTTTCAAGCTGCTCTCGAGCAAACTTTTGACAGCCTGCTCGGACTCGGTCATTTTGCTTTCAACGGCCTTGCTGAACTCAGTGCCGGTGTTTTTGGCGATGTCGGTCAGGTGACGGCCATAAGACAGTGACTTTTCAATCGCAGGCTGGACCAAAGCGGCTTGCACAGCCATGAAGTCTTGTGGGGTCTTGGCACCCATGATGGCCTGCATGTTGGAAAAGGACTCGCTCACAGCGGCTTTGCCAGCGGCCATGTTCAGTTCGATCACGCGCTCGAAGCTGGCGAAGACGGACTGCGACAGGCCTGCAGCAGCAGTCATGTTGGCTTTTTGGGTGGCTGCAAATTGTTCAGCATTGAAGTTCATGGTTTTTCCTTTAAGAGAGGTTTTGTTGCAATGCAGCAATTTGAACAGCACAGGACAAGCCTGACAAGGCAAATCGAGCACTTTAGAGTCGGCTCTCCAATTGGGCTGGCTTACGCAAATACCCTGGCGCTTTTCGAGCTCGGCCCCAATTTGCCAACAAGGCCATTCAAAGCGCGCCAGCCTGCAGCACTGAGGCATTGCAAAGCCTGGGGTGGCCACACAACGCGCTTTGCTGCGCCCCGATGCTCAGCGCATGGGGCTCGCCTCTCAAGGCCCGGTCAGAGGTTTGGCTTTTTTGCTTTTTATGCAGGTAATCCGCCTGTTCATCGGCCCGGCAAATGGGTTAGTCTTTGTTGGATTTTGTTTCCCAACCCCCAGCCGAGACACCCATGAGCAAGCCACTTTCTCCTGCCGAAGAAGCCCTGCGCGAAGCGGCCCGCGATTACCACCGCTTTCCGACGCGCGGCAAGGTTTCGGTCAACCCGACCAAGCCCCTGTCCAACCAACGCGATCTGTCTTTGGCCTACTCGCCCGGTGTGGCTTACCCGTGCTTGGACATTGAGGCAGACCCCTCCAAAGCGCATGAATACACCTCACGCGGCAACTTGGTGGCGGTGATCACCAACGGCACCGCCGTGCTGGGCTTGGGCGACATTGGCCCGTTGGCGGCCAAGCCTGTGATGGAGGGCAAGGGTTGCCTGTTCAAGAAGTTCGCGGGCATCGACGTGTTTGACATCGAGCTGGCCGAGCGCGACCCCGACAAGCTGGTCGAGATCATCGCCGCCATGGAGCCTACGCTGGGCGGCATCAACCTCGAAGACATCAAGGCGCCCGAATGCTTCTACATCGAAAAGAAGCTGCGCGAGCGCATGAACATCCCGGTCTTTCACGACGACCAGCACGGCACCGCCATCATCGGCTCGGCCGCCATGCTCAACGGCCTGGAGCTGGTGGGCAAGGACATTGGCAGCATCAAGCTGGCCGTCTCTGGCGCAGGCGCTGCGGCCATCGCCTGCCTGGATGTGATGGTGGGCTTGGGCGTGAAGTCCGACAACATTTTTGTCTGCGACTCCAAGGGCGTGATCTACCAGGGCCGCCCCGGTGGCTACGACGAGTCCAAAACGCGCTATGCGCAACACACGGACGCCCGCACGCTGGCCGACGCGGTCAACGGGGCAGACGTGTTTTTGGGCTGCTCGGCCCCCGGCGTGATGACGGTGGACATGCTCAAGACCATGGCCCGTGACCCGGTCATCTTGGCCTTGGCCAACCCTGAGCCCGAAATTCGCCCCGAACTGGCCAAAGCCGCCCGCCCGGACTGCATCATCGCCACCGGCCGCTCGGACTACCCGAACCAAGTCAACAACGTGCTGTGCTTTCCCTACATTTTTCGGGGGGCCCTGGACTGCGGTGCCACCAAAATCACCGAGGCCATGAAGCTGGCCTGCGTGCGCCAAATTGCCGATCTGGCCAAGGCCGACATCAGCGAAGAAGTGGCCAGCGCCTATGCGGGCAAAGAGCTGTCTTTTGGCCGCGACTACCTGATCCCCACACCCTTTGACTCGCGTTTGATCTTGCGCATCGCACCCGCCGTGGCGCAAGCCGCTGCCGAGTCGGGTGTGGCCACGCGCCCCATCACCGACATGGACGCCTACCGCCAGCAGCTGCAAAGCTTTGTGTCGCAAACCGGCCTGCTGATGCGCCCCATTTTCAATGCCGCCAAAGCCTTGCCGCCAAGCGCCAAACGCGTGGCTTATGCTGACGGCGAAGACGAGCGCGCCCTGCGCGCCGCGCAAATGGCGATCGACGACAAACTGGCCCACCCGGTGTTGATCGGCCGCCCCGGCGTGATCACCGCCCGCATCGAAAAAGCCGGGCTGCGCATGCGCTTGGGGGTCGACGTGGACAACGTCAACCCTGAGGACGATGGCCGCTTTCGTCAGTATTGGGAGCATTACCACCAACTCATGAAACGCAACGGTGCCACCCCCGCCGTGGCCAAGGCGGCGGTGCGCCGCTCCAACACCATCATTGGCGCGCTGATGCTGTCGCTGGGCGATGCCGATGGCCTGATTTGCGGCCTCACAGGCAACTACATGACCCACCTGGAGCGCATCGACAGCATTCTGGGCAAACGCACGGGCGTGACCCATTACGCCGCCTTGAACGCGCTCATGAGCGACTTGGGGCCGCTGTTCATCACCGACACCTATGCCAACGAAGACCCGAGCGCCGAGCAACTGGCCGAGATCGCGGCCATGGCGGTCAAAGAAATCCAGCGCTTTGGCATCGTGCCCAAGGTGGCCTTCCTCTCGCATTCGAGCTACGGCTCGTCCAAACGCGCATCGGCCCGCAAAATGCGCTTGGCGCGTGACCTGTTTGTGGCGCAGCACCCCGACATCGAGTGCGACGGCGAGCTGCATGGCGACGCGGCCTTGCAGCCTGAAATCCGCAACGTGTACCTGGAAGACAGCACACTCAGTGGCTCGGCCAATTTGCTGGTCTGCCCCAACCTGGACGCGGCCAATATTTTGTACAACGTCATGAAAACCACCAGCAGCGGTGGCGTGACGGTGGGGCCGATCTTGATGGGTGCCGCGGGCACAGCCCACATCTTGACCCCAGCGGCCACCGTGCGCCGGGTGCTCAACATGACCGCACTGGCCGCTGCAGGGCTGCGCGCTTGAAAAAGCACAGCCCCACAGCGCAGCCAAACCCGTGCAGCAAAGCCGGTGTGCAGGACCTGGCCAAGCTTGACGCCCCATTTTGGAGCCTTTAGCTTGCCGATCGTGCACCAAAACAGACGGTTTCTAGGGGAAGAACCTGACAAGCCCCCGTCAGAGCTTGCTGGATAATGGCACCGAATTTGCTTAGCAAGATTCACCCTTTACCAGTCATTGGAGCCCCTCATGAACAAGCGTTTTTTACTCAAGGCCACGGCCGCATTGGCGGCTGTCGCCTCTTTTGGCCTGGCTCAAGCCCAAACCACGGCCATCAAATTCCAACTCGACTGGCGCTTTGAGGGCCCCTCGGCTTTCTTTTTGCTGCCTGCGGCCAAAGGCTACTTTAAAGACGCCAAGCTCGACGTGACTGTGGACTCGGGCAACGGCTCGGGTGGTGCGGTGACCCGCGTGGCCTCAGGCACTTACGACCTGGGCTTTGCCGATCTGGCCGCCTTGATGGAATTTCACGCCAACAACCCCGACGCGCCCAACAAGCCCGTGGCCATCATGATGGTCTACAACAACACCCCCGCCTCGGTCATGGCGCTGAAAAAGTCGGGCATCAAAACCCCTGCCGATTTGGCAGGCAAAAAAATGGGCGCACCCGTATTTGACGCCGGTCGCCGTGCATTTCCCATCTTCCAAAAAGTCAACAACATCGGCACTGTCAACTGGACCGCGATGGACCCACCCCTGCGTGAAACCATGCTGGTGCGCGGCGACGTGGATGCCATCACTGGCTTCACCTTCACCTCGCTGCTCAACATCGAAGCGCGTGGCGTGAAGGCCGAAGATGTGGTGGTCATGCAGTACCCCGACTTTGGCGTCAAGCTGTATGGCAACGTGATCATTGCCTCGCCCAAAATCTTGAAAGAAAACCCCGCTGCCGTGAAAGCCTTCCTGAGCGCCTTTGCCAAAGGGGCCAAAGACGTGATCGCCGACCCGGCCAAAGCCATTGACTCGGTCAAGGCGCGCGACGGCATCATCAACACCGCACTCGAAACCCGCCGCCTGCAGCTGGCCATTGACACCGTGATCAACAGCCCCTCGGCCCGCGCCGAAGGCTTTGGCCAAATCAATGCACCTCGCCTGTCCCTGATGGCCTCTGAAGTGTCCGACGCCTTCAACACCAAAACCCGCGTCAAATCTGAAGACATCTGGAACGGCTCTTTCTTGCCCACCGCCAAAGAGTTGGACATCTTGCCCAAAGGCAAAATGTAATGGCGCACCTGCCCCTGGGCTTGTGCCCTGGGGCTTGAGGCCCACCGCAACCCGTTTTGGGTCGGTGGGCTTTTATCGGGCGTAGCGTGTATACACTTATGAACACCATTTGCGAGCTTTCACCATGACCTCCGAATCATTCGTTGATTTTCAAAACGTCTGGCTGGCCTACAACGATGAGTTGTTGGCGCAAAACCATTTCGCTGTCGAAGACATCAACCTGCAAGTCAAGCAAGGCGAGTTCATCGCCATCGTTGGGCCGACTGGCTGCGGCAAGTCGACCTTCATGAAGCTGACCACGGGCCTGAAGATGCCCAGCAAAGGCCGCATCCTGGTCGATGGTCAGCCGGTCACAGGGCCCCTCAAAATCAGCGGCATGGCGTTTCAGGCGTCTTCGCTCTTGCCTTGGCGCACCACGCTGGACAACGTGCTGCTGCCGCTTGAAATCGTGGAACCCTACCGCTCCAACTTCAAGCAAAAAAAGGCCGAGTACGCCGAACGCGCCCGCAAACTGCTGAACACCGTGGGCTTAGGGGGTTACGAAGACAAATTCCCTTGGCAACTGTCGGGCGGCATGCAGCAACGCGCCAGCATCTGCCGCGCCTTGATCCACGAGCCCAAAATGCTGCTGCTCGACGAGCCCTTTGGCGCGCTCGATGCCTTCACGCGTGAAGAGCTGTGGTGCATCTTGCGCGACCTGTGGACCGAGCAAAAGTTCAACGTGATTTTGGTCACACACGACCTGCGCGAATCGGTATTTTTGGCCGACACGGTGTACGTGATGAGCAAGAGCCCGGGCCGCTTTGTGGTCAAGCGCGAGATCGACCTGCCGCGCCCGCGTGACCTGGAGATCACCTACACCCCTGAATTCACCAACATCGTGCACGAGCTGCGCGGCCACATCGGTGCCATGCGCAAGACCGGTGCAGCCATCAACCAATGAGCGGGAGCACCTTATGAACAAAAAAACCCTCGAAAGCTGGTCACCCTGGATCTTGCTGGTGCTGAGCATCCTGATTTGGGAAGGGCTGTGCCGCGCCTTCAACGTGTCGGAATTCGTCTTCCCCAGCCCCTCGCGCATCGCACAACAAACCATCGAATACCGCGACGTGATCGCCGGTCACGCGTGGCGCACTTATTGGGTGACCATGGTGGGCTTTGGCATTGCCATTGTGGTGGGCGTGCTGCTGGGTTTTGTGATTGGCAGCTCACGCCTGGCCTATGCCGCCGTGTACCCGCTCATGACCGCTTTCAACGCGCTGCCCAAAGCGGCCTTTGTGCCCATCTTGGTGGTGTGGTTTGGCATCGGCATCGGCCCGGCCATCCTCACGGCTTTCCTCATCAGCTTCTTCCCCATCATGGTGAACATCGCCACCGGTCTGGCCACACTGGAGCCCGAGCTCGAAGACGTGCTGCGCGTGCTGGGCGCCAAGCGCTGGGATGTGTTGGTCAAAGTCGGTCTGCCGCGCTCCATGCCTTACTTTTACGGCTCGCTCAAAGTGGCCATCACCTTGGCCTTTGTGGGCACCACGGTGTCCGAGATGACGGCCTCGAACGAGGGCATTGGCTACCTGCTGATCTCGGCGGGCTCGGCCATGCAAATGGGCTTGGCGTTTTCTGGCTTGGTGGTGGTGGGTGCCATGGCCATGGCCATGTACGAGCTGTTCAGCGCCATCGAAAAGCGCACCACCGGCTGGGCCCACCGCAGCTCGCAAGGCGAGTAAAGCGCATGCTGTTTGGCGTGTGATGCAGTCGGTCCATCCAAGCAAGTGACTGCAATGACTTGGCTGGCCCGCCTCGATTTGAACTACACGCGCGAAGCCGAACGCAGCGTGGCGCGCTACCTGCACAGCGGCCCGCTGCGCATTTTGCAAAGCCTCTACCCCGAAGGCGATGCGGTCTGCCACAACGTGCTGGTGCACCCGCCCAGCGGCTTGGTGGGAGGCGACACGCTGGACATGCACATCACCGTGGGCGAAGGGGCGCATGGCCTGGTGACCACCCCCGGGGCCACGCGCTTTTACCGGTCTGAAGCAGGTCTGGCCACACAACAGGTACAGGCGCGGGTTGAATCTGGCGCTCGCCTGGAATGGCTGCCTTTGGAAGCCATTGCCTACAACCAATGCGATGCCCTCAACCGCGCCGTGTTTGAGCTGGCCCCCGGCGCAGAAATGATGGCCTGGGACATCACGGCATTTGGACTGCCTGCGGCCGATTTGCCTTATGTGCAAGGCAGGTTTCGCCAACACCTGGAAATCCCCGGCGTGTGGCTGGAGCGCGGCAGCCTGAACGCTGAGGACACCCGATTGATGGACAGCCCCTTGGGCCTGGCAGGTCAGCGCTGCATGGCCACGCTGGTGTTTGCCGCAGGCAGCGCCATGGCCGATGAGCGCATCGAACGGGCTTTGGCTTGCGCCCGCGAACTGCTCGAAGCCTCTGAACTGCGCCTGAGCGCAGGCGCCACCTCACCGCATAAACAAGTCATCGTGCTGCGCGCGCTGGCACCGGTGACCGAACCCGCCATGCAGTTGCTGCGGCAAGTGTGGGCGGCTTGGCGGCAAGAGATGTGGGGATTGCTGGGCACTTACCCACGGCTGTGGCGCATCTGATGTCTTGATCGCCGCGCTTGGCTCGCGATGGCGGGTTTGCTCGCGATGGCGGGTTTGTGGCGTGGTGATGGCGGGCGTGCACCAAGGCATGGATCGCCGCGCTTCGCTCGCGATGACGGGTTTGTGGTGTGGCGATGGCGGGTTTGGCTCGCGATGGCGGGTTTGGCTCGCGGTGACGGGTTTGTGGCACTCGGACGGCTTGCGGCGCGTCTGCTCGCTCAAGCGTCGACCCGCCCAGGATGCACAAAGGCGGCAGACCCTCCGCTGGAGAACGTTTAAATCCCCGCATGTCACGGTTGATGTGCAAATTAAAATGTCACATGTAATTGACACTGGTTTAGCATGTCGTCTTGGAGCCCGGAAAACCGCCCATACAGGCGGCCCGGATGGCTCTGATGAGGAGAGGGTCTTGAACATCTACATCTGTCTGTTCCTTTTGTTGGGCTTGGTATTTGGCCTCTCGACTTTTTCTTACCGGCACCTCTTCAGCGAAGGCCCCCACCAGGTCGATGCGGCTGAGGCGGGTGCGGCTTGGGGTGCTCGCGTGTTGTGGGCCATGGTCTGCACTTTCTTGTGGCCCATCATGGTCCTCACCGGTCTGAACTCAGCCCGGATACTGGCCAAGCGCAAGCGCCAGGCTGTGTCGCCCCAGCACTGAGCCTGCATGCTGGTCTGCCGCCGTGATGCAGCTGCATGGGTTTGATGCCGGATGCCGGATGCCTGTTGCCAGATGGTCAGTGTTCGGTCGGCGGCAACAGCTGCGGACCTCAGCGTTTGGCCGCTTCCAGCGTGTTGCGCGTTTGCATCGCCACTCGGCGGGCGGCTTGCTCAAAATCGTCTCCGCTGGAGGCGTAGAGCACGGCGCGAGAAGAGTTCACGATGACCGGGCCTGCGCTGCTGCCGTCGCTGTGGGCGCGCCAACCGGCTTGGATGGTGGCCACCGCGTCGCCGCCTTGTGCGCCCACACCAGGAATCAGCAAGGGCAGTGTGGGCGCGATTTCGCGCACACGCTCGATCTCTGCAGGGTAGGTTGCGCCCACCACCAAACCCAGTTGGCCGTTCAGGTTCCAGGGGCCTTGGGCCAGTTGGGCGATGTGTTCGTAGAGCAAAGGCTGGCCTGCAACAGAGGCCAGGCGTTGGTTTTGCAAGTCGTCGCCGCCGGGGTTGGAGGTGCGGCACAACAAGAACGCGCCTTTGCCGTGGAACTTCAAGTAAGGGGCCACCGAGTCCCAGCCCATGAAGGGCGAGAGGGTCACGGCGTCCGCGCCGTAGCGCTCAAAGGCTTCGATGGCGTATTGCTCGGCCGTGCTGCCGATGTCGCCGCGCTTGGCATCCAGGATGATGGGCACTTGGGGCGCGACGCGGCGCATGTGTTCCATCAGGCGTTCGAGTTGGCCTTCGGCACGGTGCGCGGCAAAGTAGGCGATTTGGGGCTTGAAGCTGCTGACCAAGTCGGCCGTGGCGTCCACGATGCGGGCACAAAAGTCGTAAATTTTGTTGGCATTGCCTTTGTAGGCGGCAGGAAACTTGCTGGGTTCAGGGTCCAGGCCCACACAAAGCAGGGAGCCGTTTTGGCGCTCAGCGGCGCGCAGCATGTCAAGAAATGTCATGGGGGACATTTTACGGCCCTATAAGATACGGCCCATGCACAAACTCTCCCCGCTTCAATGGACCTTGCTGGTCTTGCTCACCGTGGTCTGGGGCTTCAATTGGCCGGTCATGAAAATGGGGGTCACAGACTTTGCGCCGATCACGTTTCGGTCTTTGAGCCTGTGGCTGGGCGCACCGATTTTGGGGCTGGCTTTGGTGGTCATGAAGGTGCCGTTTCGCATTCCCCGTGCGCATTGGCGCGAGTTGCTGGTGTTGGCGGTGTTCAACATGTTCATTTGGCAAACGATGATCATCATCGCGGTGCAGTCGCTGTCCAGCGGGCGGGCGGCGATTTTGGGCTACACCATGCCGATTTTTTCGGCCCTGCTGGGCGCTTGGCTGTTTGGCAACCAATTGGCCAAACGCTCGTGGCTGGGGGTGGCAGCGGCCAGTCTGGGGGTGGTGCTGCTGTTGTGGCACGAGTTGTCGAACTTGAGCGGTCGACCCCATGCCGTCTTGTTGGCCTTGGGCGCAGCCAGCACTTGGGCCTTGGGCACGCACATGCTGCGCCGCACGCAGATGCCCGTGCCCACTTTGGCCATTTCTTTTTGGATGACCGTGATGACCACGGGGGTCATGGGTTTGTTGGCGCTCGTGTTCGAACGCACGCTTTGGGTGGCCCCATCGCCGTCCAACTGGTTTGCGATTGTTTACAACGGGGTGCTGGTCTTTGGTTTTGCCCACGCCGCCTGGTTTTTCTTGGCACGCAGCTTGCCGCCTGTGGCCTCAACCTTGAGTGTGATGCTGATCCCGGTGTTGGGCGTGTTCAGTGGTGCGGTGTGGTTGAACGAGGTGTTGCATTGGCAAGATTGGGCCGCTGTGGGTTTGATGGTGCTGTCGATCGCCGCCGTGCTGTGGCCCAGCAAAAACGCCAGCGCTTGACTTGTGGCCCCCAAGCCCTTTGAGCACACTGCAAGCGCCCCGCCATCTGTCACTCAGCCCCTGTCAGCCGTTTTTTGCTGCCCCGCTCACCAAGCCGGTTGCAATGCCATAAAGCCTTTGGGTGCTTGGCTGGCATGCTCAAAGGTCACAACCTCGTAGGCATCGGTTTGGGCCAGCAGTGCACGCAGCAATTGGTTGTTCATGGCATGGCCCGAGCGAAAGGCGCTGTAGGCGGCCAACAAAGGTTTGCCCAGAATGTACAGGTCGCCCATGGCGTCCAGGATCTTGTGTTTGACGAACTCATCGTCGTAACGCAAGCCCTCGGCATTGAGTACTTTGTAGTCGTCCATGACGATGGCGTTGTCCAAACCGCCGCCCAAGGCCAAACCGTTGGCCCTCATCATTTCGACATCTTTGGTAAAGCCAAAGGTACGGGCTCGGGCGATGTCGCGCGCATACACGCCTTCGGACATGTCAAACACCACTTGCTGCCCGGTTGAGTCAACGGCGGGGTGGCGAAAGTCGATTTCGAAACTGAGTTTGTAGCCATGGAAAGGCTCGAGCTTGGCCCATTTGATGTTTTTGCCCTCCCCTTCGCTGACCTGCACCGTTTTGAGCACCCGCAAAAAACGCTTGGGTGCGTTTTGTTCGACGATGCCCGCGCTTTGCAACAAAAACACAAACGAGGAGGCCGAGCCATCCAAGATGGGCACCTCTTCAGCGGTGATGTCCACGTAGAGGTTGTCGACGCCCAAACCGGCGCAGGCTGACATCAGGTGCTCGACGGTGAACACCTTGGCTTGGCCGATCGAGATGGTCGAGGCCAAGCGCGTGTCGGTGACGGATTCGGCGCGCACGGGGATGTCCACTGGCTCGGGCAAGTCCACACGGCGAAAGACGATGCCGGTGTCGGGCGCGGCCGGGCGCAAGGTCAACTCGACGCGTTGGCCGCTGTGCAAACCAACGCCTACGGCTTTGGTCAATGTTTTGAGGGTGCGTTGTGCAAGCATGGCGCTATTTTATGGCTCAGTCCCCCGACATGTTGCCAAGCCGCAAGCAAATCATGCGCTCAGCCCGCCCATCTGCGCCCAATCGGCTTGGCATCTGCAACAAAGCCAGACGCCCTGGCGTCTGGCTTTGTCTTGGACTGGGGTTTCTTGGCCCGGCTCAGTCTGCTTGCTTGCGCAAGAAAGCCGGGATTTCGATGTCGTCCATGCCTGCATTGGCCATGCCATCCACACGGGCAGCTGCATGGGTGCGGCTGCTGCGCCACACGGCTGGGGTGTTCATGGCACTGCCAGCCGTGGGCATGCCGCCCATCGGGGACGTGACAGCGTCTTGGCCGCCCATCATAAAAGGCACGTTGTCGGTACCGGTGCGCAACACCTTGAGTTCAGGACGCGCAGCACCGGCTTTGGACAAGCCCGTTGCCACCACGGTCACGCGGATTTGGTCGCCCAAGCTTTCGTCGTAGGCGGTGCCATAAATCACGTGAGCCTCTTCCGAAGCGCTGTCACGGATGGTGTTCATGGCTTGCTTGGACTCCGAAAGTTTCAAAGAGCCTTTGGCAGCGCTGATGAGCACCAGCACGCCGCGCGCGCCTTTGAGGTCAACGCCCTCGAGCAGTGGGCAGGCCACGGCTTGCTCGGCGGCGATGCGGGCGCGGTCGGGCCCGTTGGCGACCGCCGTGCCCATCATGGCCTTGCCAGGCTCTCCCATCACGGTGCGCACGTCTTCAAAGTCGACGTTCACATGGCCGGGCACATTGATGATTTCGGCGATGCCGCCCACGGCGTTTTTCAGCACGTCGTTGGCGTGCGAGAAGGCCTCGTCTTGGGTCATGTCTTCACCACCCGGCAATTCGAGCAGCTTTTCATTCAGCACCACGATCAAGGAGTCCACATTGGCCTCCAGCTCGCGCATGCCTTCGTCGGCATTGGACATGCGGCGTTTGCCTTCAAAGTCAAATGGCTTGGTGACCACCCCGACGGTGAGGATGCCCATGTCTTTGGCGATTTTCGCAATCACGGGCGCAGCACCTGTGCCGGTGCCGCCGCCCATGCCAGCGGTAATGAACAACATGTGCGCACCCTCAATGGCTGCGCGTATGTCGGCCTCTGCGGCCAGTGCCGCCTCTCGGCCCTTGTCGGGCTTGCTGCCAGCGCCCAAGCCGGTCTGCCCCAGTTGCACAAAGCGGTGGGCCGCACTGCGGGCCAAGGCTTGCGCGTCGGTGTTGGCGCAAATGAACTCAACGCCTTGAACTTGGCGCTCGATCATGTGCTCTACAGCGTTGCCGCCGCCGCCGCCCACACCGATCACTTTGATCTGGGTGCCTTGGTTGAATTCTTCGGTTTGGATCATTTCGATGGTCATGCTGAGCTCCTCAATGGATGAAAAAATGGGGTGTTTGAAAACGTGAAATCCGGGGCTGCGCGAGCCGTCAACATCGCAGCGGTACGGTCAAGGGCGGGCTGCCACGGGCCAGCAATCTGTGTTTCCAGCGCATCAGAAGTTACCCACAATGAAGTCTTTGAAGCGGCCGAATGCGTTGTTCATGGCGCTCTTTTTTTGCGTCACCTTGTAGCCCCTGAGGCGCGCCATGCGGGCCTCTTCGAGCAAGCCCATCACGGTGGCGGCACGCGGTTGGCTGACCATGTCGGCCAAGGCGCCCGAATACTTGGGCAAACCTCGGCGCACGGGTTTGAGGAAGATGTCTTCGCCCAACTCGACCATGCCTGGCATGACCGCACTGCCACCCGTGAGCACGATGCCCGAGGACAGCACCTCTTCGTAGCCCGACTCGCGGATGACTTGGTGCACCAGCGAAAAAATCTCTTCAATGCGAGGCTCGATGACACCCGCCAGCGCTTGGCGGCTGAGCATGCGGGGACCCCGGTCGCCCAGCCCTGGCACCTCCACTTGGGCATTGGGGTCGGCCAGCAGCTGCTTGGCAAAACCGCTTTCGACTTTGATGTCCTCGGCGTCTTTGGTCGGCGTGCGCAAGGCCATGGCGATGTCGCTGGTGATCAGGTCACCGGCAATGGGAATCACCGCCGTGTGGCGAATCGAACCGTTGGCAAAAATCGCCACATCGGTGGTGCCAGCGCCAATGTCCACACACACCACGCCCAGCTCGCGTTCATCTTCAGACAGCACAGCCAAGCTGGACGACTGCGGGTTGAGCAGCAGTTGGTCCACCTCCAGACCGCAGCGGCGCACGCACTTGATGATGTTTTCAGCTGCACTTTGCGCACCGGTCACGATGTGCACCTTGGCCTCTAAGCGCATGCCGCTCATGCCAATGGGCTCTTTGACCTCTTGCCCGTCGATCACAAACTCTTGCGGTGCCACCAGCAGCAGACGCTGGTCGCTGGAGATGTTGATGGCCCGTGCCGTCTCCATCACCCGGGCCAAATCGGCTTGACTGACCTCTTTGTCTTTGATGGCCACCATGCCACTGGAGTTGATGCCCCGAATGTGGCTGCCGGTGATGCCGCAGTTGACGCGGGTGATTTTGCAATCGGCCATCAGCTCCGCCTCTTTCAAAGCTTGCTGAATGCTTTGCACCGTGGCGTCGATGTTGACCACCACACCCCGCTTGAGTCCATGGCCCGGTGCAATGCCCAGCCCAGCGATCTTGAGCTGACCGTCAGGCATGACCTCGGCCACCACCGCCATCACCTTGGAGGTGCCGATGTCCAAGCCAATGACCAGGTCTTTGTATTCTTTAGCCATGTCTTTCACCGTGTCCGTTTGATGTGTTCATCTTGCTCAATCCAAAGTTTTTTTCAGGGGGTCAGTCTCCAAGGTCGTCACACCTTGCAAACGCAAGGCGTAGCCGTCTTTGTGCCGTAAATCTGCGCTGATCAAAGACACAGGGCTTCGCCCATAACTGGCGGTCACCTGTGCCAATGTGGCGATGAAGACATCGACCCTTTGCTGCAGCTGCTCTTTGCTTCCGCGTCCCAACTCGATCACTGCGGCTTGCTTGGTTTCGAGACGCCAACTGCCGCGCGGTGTCCATTCGAGCAACTCAATGTCCATCTCCAGGGCTTGAAATCGTGGCAACAAAGTCGCGTACATGTTGGCCACGGTCAAGGACTCGCCCTCGGGCCCCATCAAGCGAGGCAAGCGCTCGGCATCTGCGTCTTCCAAATTCGCCTCAAACACCTGGCCTTGCAGGTTGACCATGGTGTTGGCCCCAGCTTCGCCCCACACGGCCAAGGGGTGGTGTTCTGACAAAACCGTGCGCAAACGGTTGGGAAATTCACGGTGCACCACAGCCGCCCTGACCCAGGGCACCGCCTCAAAGGCTTGGCGTGTTTGGGTCAAGTCGAGAGTGAAAAAGTTGCCTTCTAATTTCGGCACCACTTGCGTGCGAAAAACAAAGGCATTGTTGCGCGCAACCTCGCCTTGGACGGTGATGGCTTGCAGCGAGAACGCGGGGTGGCGCAACAACCACCACGCCAAGCCCACCAGGCCGAGCAACACGAACACCAGCAGCAAAGCTGCAGCGGCCATGTTCATCAAGCGAAGGTCGGCTGGCAAAGGCATGCTTTGGGGGTGGGTCATGCTTGGACCTCAGGGTAGTCAAGGCCCGCACCAGCCAGCAAATGGCAGCACAAGGCCTGGTACGTCAGGCCCTCGGCCGCTGCCGACATGGGCACCAGCGAGTGCCCCGTCATGCCAGGTGAGGTGTTGATTTCAAGCAAATAAGGCTGACGTGTGCGGCCATCGATCATCACATCGATGCGGCCCCAACCCCGGCAACCGAGCACTTGGTAGGCCTTGCGCACCAGGCTCTGGATGGCAGCCTCTTCGCCTTTGGGCAAAGCGCAGGGCACCAGGTACTGGGTCACGTCGGTGAAGTATTTGTTTTGGTAGTCGTAATGGCCATCGGGGGCCACGATGCGGATCACCGGCAGTGCGCGGGCCGCGTCGCCTGCGCCCAAGACAGGGCAGGTCACCTCGTCACCCACGATGCATTGCTCGCACAAGATGTCGTGGTCGCAAGCGGCAGCTGCCCGCAAAGCGGCGTGCACATCCTCGACCCGCTGCACTTTGTTCACACCGATCGAAGAGCCTTCGCGCGCGGGCTTCACGATCAGAGGCAAGCCCAGGCTTGCAACCAATTCGTCGGCCGACAAATGCTCAATCTGGTCTGGGTGCACCAGCACATGGCGCGGCACCGGCAAACCCTCGGCCTGCCAAACGCGCTTGGTCATGACCTTGTCCATGGCGATGCTCGAAGCCATGACGCCTGAGCCTGTGTAAGGAATGCCCATCAATTCCAGCGCGCCTTGTACCGTGCCGTCTTCGCCAAAGCGACCATGCAGCGCAATAAAGCAGCACTTGAAGCCTGCCGTTTTCAGCTCGCTCAGATCGCGCTGGGCAGGGTCAAAAGCATGCGCGTCCACGCCGCTTGCCTGCAAAGCCTTGAGCACGCCTTGGCCTGACATGAGGGAGATCTCGCGCTCGGCAGAACGCCCCCCCATGAGCACGGCCACTTTGCCGATGTGCTCAAGCACCGTGGTCGGGGTCATGCGTTCACCTCTTTGACTTGCCCTGCCAAAGCCACCACCTGCGCCGGTGTGGCACCGATCGAGCCTGCCCCCATGCAAATGAGCACATCACCGTCTTGGGCGTTGCCCATGACGGCCTGCGGCATGTCCACCATTTGGTCGACAAAAATCGGCTCCAACTTGCCCGCCACGCGCAGTGCCCGCGCCAGCGAGCGGCCATCGGCTGCCACGATGGGGGCTTCGCCAGCGGCGTACACCTCGGCCAGCAAGACGCTGTCGCAGCCTTGTCCGATGACCTTGACGAAGTCTTCGAAACAATCGCGGGTGCGGCTGTAGCGGTGCGGCTGAAAGGCCAGCACCAAGCGCCGACCTGGAAAGGCCCCCCGGGCCGCAGCCAAGGTGGCGGCCATCTCCACCGGGTGGTGGCCATAGTCGTCAATCACCGTGAAGCGGCCATGGCCATCGGCAGTGGCCACATCGCCATAGCGCTGAAAGCGCCGCCCCACGCCTTTGAAGCCCGCCAGCGCGCGCTGCACAGCGGCATCGTCGACACCCAACTCAACCGCCACCGAAATCGCGGCCAAGGCATTGAGCACGTTGTGCTCGCCGGGCAGGTTGAGCACGATGGGCAAGTCGGGCAGGGTCACACCATTGCGCCTTTGCACCGTGAAATGCATCTGACCGTTGTGCGCTTGCACAGCCACTGCCCGCAGCTGCGCCCCTGGGTTCAAACCATAGGTGGTCACCGGGCGGGCGATGTCGTCAAGGATGGACTGGACCCCCGGGTCATCACTGCAAACAATCGCCGTGCCATAAAAGGGCATGCGGTGTAAAAACTCCACAAAGGCGGCTTTCAGCTTGGCCAGATCGTGGCCATAGGTCTCCATGTGGTCGGCATCGATGTTGGTGACCACCGCCATGACGGGCAAGAGGTTCAAAAAGGAGGCATCTGACTCGTCAGCCTCGACCACGATGTAATCGCCTGTGCCCAGCTTGGCGTTGGCACCGGCGCTGTTCAAACGGCCACCAATCACAAAAGTGGGGTCCAGCCCCGCCTCGGCCAACACGCTGGCCACCAAACTGGTGGTGGTCGTTTTGCCGTGTGTGCCCGCAATCGCCACACCTTGTTTCATGCGCATGAGTTCGGCCAGCATGACGGCTCGCGGCACGATTGGGATGTGGCGCGCACGCGCCGCCAGCACCTCGGGGTTGTCGGCTTTCACGGCGGTCGATGTGACCACCGCGTCGGCGTCTTTCACGTGCGCAGCGCTGTGCCCCACATGCGTGGTGATGCCCAAACCGGCCAAGCGCCTGAGCGTGGCGCTGTCCGACAGGTCTGAGCCTGAAATTTGGTAGCCCAAATTGCACAAGACCTCCGCGATGCCGCTCATGCCAGAGCCGCCCACACCGATGAAGTGAATTTTTCGGATGGCGTGTTTCATGCTGCCAACTCCTCACAAGCCATCACCATCTCCCGGGTCGCATTGGTTTTTTTCTGAGCGTGGGCTTTTTGCGCCACTTCCAGCAAGCTGTCGCGGTCCAAAGCCATCAGGCGCTCGGCCAGGCTTTGCGGCGAAAACTCGGCCTGAGGCACCAGCCAAGCGCCACCAGCGGCCACCAAAAATTGGGCATTGCTGGTTTGGTGGTCGTCCACCGCAAACGGAAACGGCACCAGCACTGCGGCCACGCCCACTGCCGACAACTCGGTCACCGTGCTGGCCCCGGCGCGGCAGATCACCACATCGGCTTGCGCAAATGCGCTGGCGGTGTCTTCGATGAACGGCGTCATCTCGGCCTGCACGCCTGCGGCCGCGTAGTTGGCGCGCACGGCATCGATCTGCTTGGCCCCACTTTGGTGGATCACGCTCGGGCGCAAGGCCTCGGGCATCAAAGCCAAGGCTTGCGGCACGATATCGTTCAGCGCTTTGGCCCCCAAACTGCCGCCCACCACCAGCACGTGCAGCGGGCCCGATCGTCCCGCAAAGCGTTCTGCGGGCGCAGCCTTCTCGGTGAAGGCCCGGCGCAGCGGATTGCCCACCCAGTGGCCGGTTTTGAAGACCCCCGGGAAAGCGGTGAACACGCGGTCGGCCAACCCCGCCAATACCCGGTTGCTCAAACCAGCCACCGAATTTTGTTCGTGCAAAACCAATGGCTTGCCCCACAGGCTGGCCATCATGCCGCCGGGGAAGGTGATGTAGCCACCCATGCCCAACACCACATCAGGCCGCACGCGGCGCAGCACCTGCAGGCTTTGCCAAAATGCGCGCAACAAGCGCAGCGGCAACAGCACCAAGGTCTGCAGGCCTTTGCCCCGCACCCCACCAAACGACACCGACTCAAAAGCCAAACCGCGCGCAGGCACCAAGTCGGCCTCCATGCTGCCTGGCGCACCCAACCAATGCACTTGCCAGCCCGCTTCGCGCAGCGCCTCGGCCACAGCCAAACCCGGAAAAATATGCCCGCCTGTGCCACCCGCCATGATCAACGCCGTCTTTGCTTTGTGGCTCATGGCCTGCCTCCACGCATCATTCGTTTGTTTTCTGCGTCAATGCGCAGCACGATGGCGATGGCAATCAGGTTCATCATGATGGCCGAGCCGCCATAGCTCATCAGTGGCAAAGTCAGCCCCTTGGTGGGCAAAGCCCCCAGGTTGACGCCCATGTTGATGAAGGACTGAAAACCAATCCAGATGCCCACACCTTGCGCGACCAAGCCCGAAAACACTTTTTCCAAAGCGATGGCCTGACGACCAATCACCATGATGCGGCGACTGAGCCACAGGAACAAACAGATCACCAAGCTCACGCCCACCAAGCCAAATTCTTCGCCGATCACGGCCAACAAAAAGTCGGTGTGGGCCTCCGGTAACCAGTGCAGTTTTTCAACGCTGCCGCCCAAGCCTACGCCCCACACCTCGCCTCGGCCGATCGCAATCAGCGAGTGTGTCAACTGGTAGCCTTTACCCAAGGCATGTTCTGCACTGAAGGGGTCGAGGTAAGCAAAAATGCGCTCCCTGCGCCAAGGTGACTCGGCGATCATGAGCACAAAGGCCAAGATCAAAACCCCCAAAATCATGAAGAGCATGCGGGCGTTGACACCGCCCAAAAACAAGATGCCCAAGGCGATCGTGGCGATCACGATGAAGGCCCCCATGTCCGGCTCGGCCAGCAACAACACACCGGCCAAACCCACTGCAACGCCCATGGGCAAGACAGCCCTGAAGAATTTTTCCTTCACATCCATCTTGCGCACCATGTAATCGGCGGCGTAAATGATGGTGGCCAACTTGGCCAATTCGGATGGCTGAAACGTCACCACGCCCAAAGAAATCCATCGGCGTGCACCATTCACGCCCTTGCCAATGAATGGGAGCAACACCACCACCAGAAAAATCAAGGCCAACACAAACAGCGGACGCGCCAGTTTTTCCCAGGTGTCCATGCGCACCTGAAATGCCAACAAGGCCACGACCAAGCCAATCGCCATGGAGATGACGTGGCGCAGCAAAAAGTGGGTCTGGGAATAACGGGCAAACCGGGGGTTGTCGGGCATGGCGATGGAGGCCGAATAGACCATGACCATGCCCCACAACAACAAGGCCGCGACCACCCACACCAGGGCTTGGTCCACGCCTTGGATGCGGGCTGCTTGGCCGCGCGCCTGTGCGCTCAGACCATAGTCACCCAAATTGACAGGCAAACGCTGGCCCGTCGCTGATGCCCGGTCTGTGTGAACGCCCAGCAGCAAGCCGCTGCAACGGGCCCAGCCCAATTGAAGGCGTTGCTGGAAATTCAGGCTGTTGCTCACAAGCCCCCCGTCATGGACACGCCAGCGGCCTGTGCCAACTCGGCCACGGCTTGACAAAACACCTCGGCACGGTGACCGTAATGCTCAAACATGTCAAAACTTGCGCAGGCAGGCGACAGCAAGACCGCATCGCCACTTTGGGCCACTGCTGCTGCTTGCTGCACGGCTGCGTGCATGTCGGCAACGTGCACCAAGGGCACACCCGTGTCGTGCAGCGCTTGGCCAATGCGCGAGGCATCGCGGCCCAGCAAGACTGCGCAGCGCGCATAGCGCGAGACCGGATCGGCCAGAGGCGCGAAATCTTGCCCTTTGCCGTCCCCTCCCAAAATCACCACCACGCGCCTTTCAGCGCCCAAACCCTGCAGCGCGGCCACCGTGGCGCCCACGTTGGTGCCCTTGCTGTCGTCAAAAAATTCCACCCCGTTGATCACAGCCACGGCCTGCATGCGGTGCGCTTCGCCTCGGTACTCGCGCAGGCCATACAACATGGGCCCCAGCGCACAACCTGCGCTGTGGGCCAATGCCAAGGCGGCCAGGGCATTGGCCGCGTTGTGCCGACCCCGAATGCGCAAGGCATCAGCCGGCATCAACCGTTGAATGTGCAAGTCTTCGACCGCCTCGTGGCGTCGGCGTCGGGTTTCATCGGCCTCTAAGGCCCGCACCAACCAGGTCATGCCGTGCGTCACTTCGATGCCAAAGTCACCCGGTCGCTGGGGCATGTCAGCGCCAAACAGCGTGCAGGCACGTTGCACAGGTTTTTGCAGTTTCACGCGCACAGGTGCAGGCCGCATGGCCATGACCTGTGGGTCGTCGCGGTTGAGCACCATCAGCGCTTGTGTGCCAAAAATTCGGGCTTTCGCTGCGGCATAGGCGGCCATGCTGCCGTGCCAGTCCAAGTGGTCTTGCGAGAGGTTGAGCAGCGCTGCCGCTGTGGGCTCAAAGCCCGCACAGCTGTCCAGCTGAAAACTCGACAACTCCAACACCCACACTTGCGGCAAGGCCTGCGCCATGGGGTGCATGGGCAGCGGCACGTCAGGCTGCCGCGCTGCTGGCGCTGGGGCGTCCTCGTGCAAGCTCAGGGGCAGCGCTTCGCAAGCGTCCATTTGCTCGCTGGTTTGTGTCGTGTGGTGGGCCACTTGGCGCGGCGCAATGGCGTCAGCGCTTGAGGGCTGATCCAATGCCTGATCGGCTGCAGCTTGTTCAGCCTGCCTTTTGAGCTGGGCCTCGGCCTCGAGCAGGGCCTGTGTCAAGGTGTCGAGCAAAGTGGGGCCAATGTTGCCAGCCACCTGCACAGTTTTGCCCGCACGCGCGACCAACTGCCCTGTGAGCGCCGTTACCGTGGTCTTGCCGTTGGTGCCGGTGATCGCCAAGACCTGCGGCGCGTAGCCAAACCGGGTTTTCAAATCGTGCAGGCCTGCGGCAAACAAACTCAGCTCGCCGCCTTGCCACAGGCCCATGGCAGAGGCCGCATCGACCACTGGGGCCACCACTGGCGGGGCCAGGCCCGGGCTGCGGAACACCGCACGCACCGATGTGCCCTCGACCAAACTGGCGACAAAAGCACCCGGCACAAATCGCACCGATGGGCACTCTTGCTGCAAGCTGGCCCATTGGGGAGGCATGTCTCGGGTGTCGGCCACGCTCACGATGGCCCCGGCACGCAGGCACCAACGGGCCATCGCAAGGCCCGATGCACCCAGGCCGAGAATCAGAACATGTTGACCCTGCAGCTGCATGGCTTACCTCAGCTTCAAGGTCGACAGGCCGACCAAGCACAGCAGCATGGTGATGATCCAGAAACGCACAACCACTTGCGTTTCCTTCCAGCCGCTCTTTTCAAAATGGTGGTGCAAAGGCGCCATTTTCAAAATGCGACGGCCTTCGCCGTATTTTCTTTTGGTGTATTTGAAATAGCCCACTTGGGCCATGACCGACAAGGCCTCGACGACAAAAATGCCGCCCATGATGGCAAGCACGATTTCTTGGCGCACGATGACCGCGATGGTGCCCAAGGCAGCGCCCAGCGCCAGCGCGCCCACATCCCCCATGAAGACTTGCGCCGGGTGTGTGTTGAACCACAAGAATGCCAAGCCTGCGCCCGCCATGGCGGCACAAAAAATCAACAACTCACCCGAGCCCGGGATGTGCGGAAAAATCAAGTACTTGGAAAATACCGAACTGCCCGTGACGTAGGCAAACACACCCAAGGCGGAACCGACCATGACCACTGGCATGATGGCCAAACCGTCCAAGCCGTCGGTCAGGTTGACGGCGTTGCTCGACCCGACGATGACCAAGTAGGTCAGCACGACAAAGCCGAGTACCCCCAAGGGATAGGTGATCTCTTTGAAGAAAGGCACTTGCAAGCCGGCCTTGAGCGGCAGCTCCACATCAAAGCCAGACATGACCCACTGCACAAACAGGTCGAGCACCCGCTTGTTGGACACTTCGGAAATGCTGAACACCAAACACAGTGCCGCCAGCAAACCAAGCACCGATTGCCAAAAATACTTTTCACGTGAACGCATGCCCTCGGGGTCTTTGTGCACCACCTTGCGCCAGTCGTCCACCCAGCCAATGGCCCCAAAGCCCAGGGTGACCACCAACACGATCCAGACAAAGCGGTTAGACAAGTCAAACCAGAGCAAAGTGGACAGGGCGATCGACAACAAAATCAGCACGCCGCCCATGGTGGGCGTTCCGCTTTTGGCCAAATGCGAGGCCATGCCGTAGCCCCGGATGGGCTGCCCGATCTTCAAAGCAGTCAGGCGGCGGATAACCCATGGCCCTGCCGCCAAGCCAATCAACAGCGCGGTCATCGCCGCCATCACCGCACGGAAGGTGAGGTATTGGAAAACACGCAGAAAGCCCCACTCAGGTGACAAACTTTGCAACCATTGGGCCAGACTAAGCAGCATGTGAATCCTCTTTTTTATGGGCAGGTGTGCTGTTGTCCTTGTCGCCCCGTGACAGCAGGGCTTGGACCACGCGCTCCATCTGCATGGCGCGTGAACCTTTGACAAGCACACTTTGGAACGTGTCCACCTGCGCCATCACCGCTTGACACAACGCGTCCATGGTGTCGAATTGCTGGGCCGCACCAAAGGCCTGCGCGCTGTGCACAGACAGGTGACCCCAAGTGAACAGCGCCTGTATGCCGCGCTCGGCCGCGTAAGCCCCCACCTCGGCATGGAACTTGGGGCCTTGCTCACCCACCTCACCCATATCGCCCAGCACCAGCAACCGCGGTGCTGGCAACTCTGCCAACACGTCGATGGCGGCGCGCACCGAGTCGGGGTTGGCGTTGTAGGTGTCGTCCACCAAGGTGATTGGGTTGCTGGCTGCGGCTGCATCGGCGCTGCTGATGCTGGGCAGCAGCCGCGCACGCGAGCGGCCTTGCACCGGCTCAAAAGCCATCAATCCCTGGACCACAGCGGCCAGGGGAACTCCTGCGGCCAGCGCACAAGCGCTGGCGGCCAAGGCGTTTTTAACGTTGTGACGCCCGGCAATGTGCAGGCGCACTGGTGCGGTGCCTTCTGTGGCTTTGAGGGTGAACTGCCAAGCCCCCGACTGCCAGACCAGCACAGCAGCGCGCACATCGGTGGGCGAGCCACCTTGGGCATCGAGCGACAAGGAAAATGTGCGATGTGCACGGCCAGCGCTCAAAGTTTGCCAAATGGGGGTGTAGACATCGTCCGCCGGAAATACCGCCACACCGTGCGCTGGCAGGGCTTGCAGCACCGCACCGTTTTCGTGTGCAACCGCCTCGACCGTGCCCATGAATTCCTGGTGCTCACGCTGCGCGTTGTTGACCAGCGCCACGCTGGGTTTTGCCAACCCAGCCAAGTAGGCGATTTCCCCAGGGTGGTTCATGCCCAACTCGACCACGGCCAGGCGGTGGTGGGCGCGCAAATTGAACAAGGTCAGGGGCAGACCAATGTCGTTGTTGAAATTGCCCTGTGTAGACAAGGCAGCCTTGCCCACATGCGCGCGCAAAATGGACGCGATCATTTGCGTCACAGTCGTTTTGCCGTTGCTGCCCGTCACCGCAATCAAGGGCAAACTGAACTGCGCGCGCCAGCTCGCCGCCAGCTCGCCCAATGCGATGCGCGCATCGGGCACCACCAAAGCAGGCAATGCGTGCGCTGCGGCTGCGGCTTCACCTGCGGCCTCGCAGACCACGGCCACTGCACCTTGTGCTTTGGCCTGAGCGATGAAGGCGTTGCCGTCAAACCGCTCGCCGCGCAGCGCCACAAACAAGTCACCCGCTTGCACGCTGCGGCTGTCGGTGTGCACCCGCTTGGCCACCAAGCCGTGCACATGCACGCCGCGTGCGTGGCCCAAACCCTTCAAGGCCCATGACAAATTCAAATTCATGCCCGAGTCGGTGCTCATGCCAGCTCCCCTGGGTGCAGCGCAGCGCGTTGCTGCAAAGCGCTGTGGGCGTGCAGCACGTCTGAGAAGGGGTGGTGCACACCCATGATTTCTTGCGTCGTCTCATGGCCTTTGCCTGCCAGCAGCACCACGTCTTGCGCTGCTGCTTGCTGCACGGTCTCGGCGATGGCCTGGGCGCGGCCCAATAAAACGCGGACCGATTGCGGGCGCAGCAGGCCCAAGCACATGGCCGCCACAATCGCATCGGGCGATTCGGTGCGCGGGTTGTCGCTGGTCAACACAAGCTGGTCTGCCGCCGCTTCGGCAGCGGCAGCCATCAAGGGGCGCTTGCTGGCATCGCGGTCACCGCCGCAACCCAGCATGCACCACAAGCGCCCGCCGCGCTGAACCGCCAAGGCACGCAGCGCCGCCAAGGCCTGCGCTACAGCATCTGGCGTGTGCGCATAGTCGACCACGACCAAAGGCAAATGTTGTGCCACCGAGGCGTCTGGCCCACTGTCTCCGTCTGCGCCTACGCGCTGCATGCGCCCGGGCACAGCCGTCAAGTGCTCGCAGGCTTGCACGGCTTGGGCCAAATCAAATCCCAAAGCCCGCAAACTGCCCAACACAGCCAACAGGTTGTCGATGTTGTAGTCGCCTATCAGCTGGGTGCGCAGGGTTTGCATTTGGCCACCTTCGAGCACCTCGATGGCCAAGCCGTGCTTGCTGGGCAAGGCACGCGCTTGCAAACGGGCGCAACCGCGCCGCGAGCAGGTCCAAATATCGAGCGTGCCGCCTTGCAGCTGCCCGGCCAGACTTGCGCCTTGCGCATCGTCGATGTTGATCACCGCTGCTTGCAAACCTGGCCAACTGAACAAGCTGGCTTTGGCCAACCAATAGCGGGCCATGTCACCGTGGTAGTCCAAATGATCTTGGGTGAAGTTGGTGAACACCGCCACACGGATGCGTGTACCCGCCAAACGCTGCTCAGCCAGCCCGATGGACGAAGCCTCTAGGGCGCAGTACGCCACGCCTGCGTCCCGCAAAGCCCGAAACTGCCGCTGCAGCAACACCGGGTCGGGGGTGGTCATGCCCGTGCTCTCGAGGTCTGGCCACTGGCCCACGCCCAAAGTGCCCACCAAACCGCACTTTTGCTGCAGCACAGGCGATGACAAGGCTTGCGCCAACCACCAAGCCGTGGAGGTTTTGCCGTTGGTGCCCGTCACGGCCAAGACCTTGAGGGCTTGGCTGGGCTGCGCGCAGTAGGCGTCCATCACCCAGCCCGTTTGGGCTTTCAGATCGCGCATGACGGCCAAGGCAGCGCGGTCCACATGCCCGTCCAAGGCGCTGACCCAAGGACCATGCCCAGCCTCTTCCATCAAACAAGCCGTTGCGCCTTGCGCCAAGGCTTGCGCCAAGTAACGGCGGCCATCGGTGGCCTGGCCCGGCCAAGCCATAAAACCATCGCCAGCGCGCACCAGCCGGCTGTCGGTGTGCACCGTGCCGGTCACGCGCGCACGCAACCAATCAGCGGCTTCTTGAGCGCTGTGCAAGCGCTGCATCAGAACGACTCCTCCACCGCTTGTGCCAAGATTTGGGGCTTGACCGCCATGTCGGGTTGCACGCCCATGACGCGCAAAGTTTGTTGCACCGTTTGGCTGAACACAGGTCCGGCCACGGCCCCACCGTAGTAAACGCCGTTGTTGGGTTCATCCACCATCACGGCCACCACGATCCGCGGCTGGTCAATGGGTGCGATGCCGACAAAGAAGCTGCGGTATTTGTCGCTGGCGTAGCCCTTGCCCTCTTGCTTGCGGGCCGTGCCTGACTTACCACCCACCGAGTAGCCCATGGTTTGTGCTTGTGGCCCGGTGCCGCCCGGCCCAGCGGCCAGTTGCAGCATGTGGCGAATGGCGCGGGCGCTGTCGGGGCTGATCACCCGGGTGCCTTGCACCTGTTGCACAGATTTGAGCAAGGTGGCCGGGACGATTTCGCCGTCCCGCGCAAACACCGTGTAGGCGCGCGCCACCTGAAACAAACTGCCCGATACGCCATAGCCGTAACTCATGGTCGCTTGCTCAACCGGACGCCATGATTTATAAGGTCGCAAACGACCACTGACCACACCGGGAAAAGGCAGGTCGGGCTTGTGCCCAAAGCCCAGTTCCGAAAACAACTCCCACATGTCGCGGGGCTGCATTTGCATGGCCATTTTCACGGTCCCCACGTTGCTGGACTTTTGAATCACCTGGTTGACCGTGAGCAGCCCATGCATCTTCACATCGCGGATGGTGGAGCCGCTGATGGTGATGCGACCGGGCGCGGTTTGAATCGAGGTCTCCGGTTTGACCAAGCCTTGCTCCAGGGCCAGTGCCACCGTGAACGGCTTCATGATCGAGCCCGGCTCGAAGCTGTCGGTCAGCGCTCGGTTGCGCAACTGCTCACCACTCAGGTTGACCCGTTTGTCTGGCACATAACTGGGGTAATTGGCCAGCGCCAAGATCTCGCCCGTTTGGACGTCAAGCACCACCACGCTGCCCGCTTTGGCTTTGTTGGCCTTGACCGCATCGCGCAAAGTTTGGTAGGCATAAAACTGCACTTTGCTGTCAATGCTCAGCTGCACATCTTGGCCATCCACGGGGTGCAAGGTCTCGCCCACCGCCTCGACCACGCGGCCCAACCGGTCTTTGATGACGCGGCGTGAACCCGCTTGGCCCGACAGCTGCTTTTGGAACACGAGCTCGACACCCTCTTGGCCTTTGTCTTCCACATTGGTAAAGCCCACAAGGTGCGCAACCGCCTCGCCCTCGGGGTAAATGCGCTTGTATTCCTTGATGTCATAAACGCCTTTGATGCCCAAGGCCAAGACTTCTTTGACCACCGGTTCGTCAAGTTGCCTGCGCAACCAAACAAAGGTCTTTTCTTCATTTTTGAGTCTTTGGCCCAACTCGGCTGGCGTCATTTTCAGCAAGCGGGCCAACTGCTGCAGCTTGACCGGATCGCGCTCCATGTCCTCCGGGTTGGCCCAAATGCTGGGCGCTGGCACGCTCGAGGCCAACAGCACGCCATGGCGGTCCACCACACGGCCACGGTTGGCAGGCAACGCCAAAGTTCGGGCAAACCGAACCTCGCCTTGTTGAATGAAAAAATCGTTGTGGATGACCTGCACATGTGCAGCCCGACCCATCAAAGTCAAAAAGCCCAAAGCCATCGCCGCCACAATCAGTTTGCTGCGCCATACCGGTGTTTTGCTGGCCAGCAAAGGGCTGGCGCTCAATTGAACGCTGCGACCGCGACTCATGGGGCATCTTTCGGAACTGGGGCTGCGGGGGCTGTTGGATGGGCACCCACAGACTCAGGGCGCTTGACATACTGGGTGATGGCGGGCGAGGCGGTGTGCATTTGCAACTGCTGCCTGGCGATTTTTTCCACCCGCAGCGGCGATGACTGTGAGCGCCGCTCCACTTCCAATCGGTCTTGTTGCACGGCCAAGCGCTGCGTTTCTTTGCGTGCGCTTTCCAATGCCATGAACAGACGCCGTGACTCGTAATGGCTGTGCACCAACCACAGGGCGCTGAGCACCGTGGCCATGAGCAAGAACAAACTGAGGCGGCTGATCATGCGGGCACCTCGGTGCGTTCGGCCATGCGCATGATGGCACTGCGCGAACGGGGGTTGGCGCGCACCTCTGCTTCACTCGGACGTCTGCGGCCATGGGTTTTCAGGCGCATCTTGACCGGCTCGGCAAAGGGCACCCGGCGGTCGACCACCTCTTTGGAGTGCTTGGCCATGAACTGCTTGACGATGCGGTCTTCCAAGGAGTGGAAGCTGATGACCACCAAACGAGCCCCCGGCCTCAAGACCCGCAAGCTGGCCTCTAGCGCTTGTTCGAGTTCTTCAAGCTCGGCGTTGATGAAAATCCGAAAAGCCTGAAATGTCCGCGTTGCAGGGTTCTGGCCCGGCTCGCGGGTTTTGACCGTGTCAGCCACGAGCTGGGCCAAATCGGTGGTGCTTGAAATTGGACCCCGTTCTTGTCGGCGAGCCACAAGCGCCTTTGCAATCTGAACAGCAAACCGTTCTTCGCCATAGTCACGTATCACCTCCGTGATTTGATCCACCTCTGCAGTGGCCAGCCAATCGGCCACACTGTGTCCGCGCGTGGTGTCCATGCGCATGTCGAGCGGGCCTTCAAAACGAAAAGAAAAACCCCTCACGGGGTTGTCGATTTGGGGGGAGCTGATGCCCAGATCCAACAGCACGCCATCCACGCTGCCAGGCGGCAGCTCACCCAAGCTCGAAAAGCCCTCATGGCGGATGCAAAACCGGGTGTCCGTCACGCGCTGCGCCTCGGCTATGGCTTCCAGGTCTTTGTCAAACGCCAACAAACGCCCTTGCGCCGACAGGCGCGACAAAATCAAGCGCGAATGGCCGCCACGGCCAAAAGTGGCGTCCACATAGGCCCCATCGGCCCCAGCCGAGGCTTGCAGCAATTCGTCCACGGCCTCGGTCAACAGCACGGTGCTGTGCGTCAAGGCGGCTGGGCTGATGGCGTGCTCGGTCATGGCATTCAAAAAGTGAAGTCTTTGAACACATCGGGCATGTCGCCCTGCATGGCCTGCGCTTCTTGGGCGTCGTAGGTGGTTTTGTCCCACAGCTCAAAGTGGTGGCCCATGCCCAGCAGCATGGTGTCTTTGGCGATGCCCGCGGCTTGGCGCAACTCGGGCGAGATCAGGACACGCCCGGTGCCGTCCATCTCCACATCCATGGCATTGCCCAAAAAGATGCGCTTCCACCACTGGGCAGACATGGGCAGTTCGGCAATGCGCTCGCGGAATTTCTCCCACTCGGGGCGGGGAAACACCATCAAACAGCCATGCGGGTGCTTGGTGAGGGTCAGTTGCCCCTGCGCGGTGGCGCTCAGGACGTCACGGTGCCGGGTCGGCACAGACAGCCGCCCCTTGGCATCCAGACTCAGCGATGAAGCCCCTTGGAACACGACGAAGACCCTTTGGTGTCAATCAGCACATCAGCGGCACAAATTCCCACTTAATTGCACTTTTTTGCACTGTAACAGGAAACCCGGACCTATTTCAAGTTCGAAGTGTTTTTTTTCAATGAAATCAAAGGCTTAGCGCATAATTTAAAGGTTAAAGAATGGACATTTTCTTTCAAAATTAAACACTTACATCGGTCATTGAAAGTAAGCTCTTAAGGATTTAAACAGTAAAATTTAACAAATTCAGCAGGCGCCAAAAGCGGCCGATTTTTGACAATTTATGGGCCCAGTCGAAAAAAAACCCCTCGAGAGGGGTTTTGTCAGGGCTTGCTCAGGCTTGCTCAGGGCGGCGTCCTCAGTCGCCAAACATTTTTTGCTTGAGCTCCCGTCGCTGCTGGGCTTCCAGAGACAAAGTGGCCGTGGGGCGGGCCAGTAATCGGCCTACACCGATGGCTTCGCCGGTTTCATCGCAAAAACCGTAATCACCCGCGTCGATGCGCTGAATGGATTGTTCGATTTTTTTCAGCAACTTGCGCTCACGGTCACGGGTGCGAAGCTCCAGCGCATGCTCTTCTTCAATCGTCGCCCTGTCGGCAGGATCGGGCACGACCACGGTGTCTTCGCGCAAGTGTTCAGTGGTCAAACCTGCACTGGCCAAAATTTCTTGCTTCAGGAGCGAGAGCTTGAGGCGGAAAAAAGCCAGCTGCGTGTCGTTCATGTAGGCATCGTCGGACATGGCGAGTATCTCTGCGTCCGACAACTCAGCGACCTTTTTGCTCTTCCAGTTGTTGGCCAACTTGGGGTCTTTTTTGAGCGGTGCAAAAACAAACGGTGCGGCTGCAGGCGCGGTATGCGGCATGAAACTCGACTTGGCAGCCGTCGAGGCCACTGCCGGCGGCAAAGAGGGGACGGTGATCTGGGCCAGACGAGCCGATGGCCGTGAGGCGCGCACCAGTTGCTCGGGCACAGGGCTGGTGCTGATGGGGCTTGGTTCAACAGGGGTTTTGACTGATTCCACTTGGGTCACGCTCATAGATTTCTCTGGGGATGCCTGGTCTGTCTTGGGGACAGGCGCTGCCTTGAAAGGTTGAGGAGCAGCTGTACGGGAAGAATGGGTGGCGGCACTGGGTTTGGGCGCGGCCACGGCTTGGGTTTTGGTCGGTTTTTTGGCCACCGGCTTGGCCGCGGGCTTGGCCACTGGCTTGGCCGCGGGCTTGGCCTTTGCAGGTGCGGCCAGGGGGGGCGATTTGGCCGCAGAGGGTTTCACCGTGCCCAATTTGGCCTTGGTTTTGCCATCGGTTTTGGCTTTTTGCCCCGATGGTGCGGCGCTGGGCTTGGGGGCCTTTGACTTTGTCTTTGTCGATGCTGTGCTGGGCATTGTCTTGGTCGCGATCTTCACGTCTTGTCTCCTGGCCGTGTCAAGGGCAGATCCATGTTAGTGGCGGGTCGGGCAGATCCGAAGGCCGGTGCGCTGGAGCCACCCGCCCTCAAACTGAACATGTGATTCACAAACCCTTGTGGTAGACCTTGCGGGCTTATCGGGCCCTCACCAAAAGGCAGGGCCGTCGGCGCGCGATTGTAGCGACTTGAAAGCTCAAAATTTGCCGGGCGTGCATTTAAGACAGATCCACCGCCCAACATCACGCCTGCCCGGTCCTGGGGCCGAGGTGTCAGACCAAACACTGATCCAGGCCTTGCAACAAAATGTCTTTGGGCAAATCGATGCCGATGAAGACCATTTTGCTCATTTTGACCTCACCTTCGGCCCAAACTGCCCCTAAGTCGCTGCCCATGAGCTGGTGCACGCCCTGGAAAATCACCTTGCGCTCGGTGCCGCGCATGTTCAGCACGCCCTTGTAGCGCAGCATGCGCGGGCCATAAATGTTGACGATGGCCCCTAAAAAATCTTCCAACTTGGCCGGATCAAAGGCTTTGTCCGACCGAAAGACAAAGCTTTTCACATCGTCGTCATGGTGATGGTGGTGGCCTGGCCCTTGGGCCGCTTCGTGCTGGTGCGAGGGGTGGTCACAGTGCTCGCCGTGTTCATGCTCATGCGCGTGCGCAGCTTGGTGCGAGGGGTGGTCGCAGTGCTCGCCGTGTTCATGCTCATGGTCATGCGCCTCTTCTTTCAGGAAGTCCGGGTCGATGTCCAGCTTGGCGTTCAGGTTGAAGCCCTTGAGGTCAAACACCTCAGACAAAGCCACTTCGCCGAAATGCACCACTTTTTGCGGCGCGCGCGGGTTCATGTGCTTGAGGCGGTGTTGCAAGGCGTCCAGCTCTGTGGGCGAGACCAAGTCGGCTTTGCTGATGAAGATTTGGTCGGCAAAGCCCACCTGACGCCGCGCTTCTTGGCGGTCGTTGAGCTGCTGCGCGGCGTGCTTGGCGTCCACCAAGGTCAAGATGGCATCGAGCAAGAAGCTCTCGGCGATCTCATCGTCCATGAAAAAAGTCTGCGCCACCGGGCCGGGGTCGGCCAGGCCGGTGGTCTCGATCACGATGCGATCAAAGTCCAGCAGGCCTTTGCGGCGCTTGGCCGCGAGCATTTGCAGCGTCACGCGCAGGTCTTCGCGGATGGTGCAGCAGATGCAGCCGTTGCTCATCTGGATGATTTGTTCCTTGGTCTCTGAGACCAAGATGTCGTTGTCGATGTTTTCCTCGCCAAACTCGTTCTCGATCACCGCGATTTTTTGGCCATGGGCCTCGGTCAGCACGCGCTTGAGCAAGGTGGTTTTGCCCGAGCCCAAAAAGCCCGTGAGGATGGTGGTGGGGATCAGGGACATGGCGCGCTTTCGTTCCAAGACTAGACAAGACATCAACAGGTGGGGAGTGTAGCCACGAATTCAAGCCTGGCAGCTGCCCCCGGCATGACCTCCAAGCGCGCTGGACCGTACAGCGAAAGCTTCATTTGCGCTTGGCACGGGGGTGCGCGGCGTCGTAGGTTTTGGCCAGGTGCTGAAAATCCAGCCGTGTGTAGACCTGCGTGCTGCGGATGTTGGCGTGGCCCAGCAGTTCTTGCACAGCGCGCAGGTCGCCACTGGACTGCAGCACATGGCTGGCAAACGAGTGGCGCAGCATGTGCGGGTGCACCGGCGTGGCCAGGCCCGCCAGCAAGCTGCGGCGCTTGAGGCGTTGCGCCACAGCGCGGGGCTTCAAGCGCGTGCCGTGCCGCCCGGGAAACAAGGCCAAGGCCACGCTGGACGCGCCAGGCACCGCCTGGCTCAGCATGCCGGTCAATTGCGGGCGCACGGCCAGCCAATGCGTCAAGGCCTCGGTGGCGGCGCGCCCCAATGGCACGGTGCGGCGCTTGCTGCCTTTGCCCTGCACCTGCACCTCGGCGTTGGCCAGGTCGATCCAGCCGCGCCCAGCGCGTGCCGCCTCGGTGCTGGCCAGCACGTCCAAGCCGGTCAATTCGGCGATGCGCAGGCCACAGCCGTACAGCAACTCGACCATGGCGGCGTCGCGCGCCTCCAGCCAGGGGTCGTCGCCCTGCTCCTCGTGTTCGGCCAGTTGCACCGCCTCGTCCACGCCCAGCGCCTTGGGCAAGGGTTTGGCCACGCGCGGCGCGCGCACATCGGCCAGCGGGTTTTGCGCGATCAGACCTTCGCGGCCCAGCCAGGTGTAAAAACCGCGCCAGCCCGACAAGATGAGGGCGATGCCACGACCGCTGCGCCCCGCACTGTGCATTTGCGCCACCCAGCGGCGCACTTGGCCACTGTGCACCTGCAGCAAGGGCACTTGGGTGGCCGCCGCCATCTCGGCCAAACGCTTCAAGTCGAGTTGGTACAGCGTGCAGGTGCGCTCGGCCAGGCGCTTTTCAAAGCGCACATGGTCCAGGTAACGGGACACCAGCGGGTCGGTTTTGAGGGCTTCAATTGGTGCGCTGTCGAGCGGGGGTTTGACTTGCGCAGGTGAGGACTTGCGCTTGGGTGGCGCTTGCTGCAGCAGGTCCTCGGGCTTTGCTGGCCATGGCAAAGACCCGTCCTCGACGCGCAATGGCAGTGGCTCTGGCTTGTCCATGCAGACCCTGGCCTAGGCGTCACGCAGCACCGACAAGGCCGCACCCGCCAACTCGGCCAAGCGCTCCAGCAAGTCGGTGCCCATCTGGCTGTTGAAGCGCTGCGCGTCGGGCGAGGCCAGCACCAACAAACCAAAGGCCGGCTGGCCCGGGGCTGCACGCAAGGCCAGCATGGCCAAAGAAGCGGCTTGCTTTGGCTCGCCCAACCACTGCACGGCTTCAAAACCCGCGTTGGGGCCCACATAAGGGCGGTCCAAAGAAGTGGCCAGCACCTGCACCGCCTCGGTCACGCCTTGCGCATACGCCGCTTGGGCGTGTGCGCTGTGCAGCGTCCACAGGCGCAGCGCAACTTGTGGCACTTGGAACAACTCGCGGATGTTGTCCACCGCCGAGTCGGCCAGTTGCGCATGGGGCGTGACCAACAACTCGCAAGACCAGCGGTGCAACTTGTCGGTCAGCACCAAGTTTTCGTTGCCATGGCGAAACATGTCCATGATGCGGTGCTCCAAGGCCTTGATTTTGTCGCGCAGCATTTGCGCCTGGCGCTCTTGCAGGCCCACCGTGCGGTGGCTTTGCGGGTGCGTCAGTTGCACCGTGGCCAACAGCGAGGCGTGGCGTTCAAAAAAATCGGGCGTGTTCACCAAATAGTCGGCAATGTCGTCTTCGGTGATCGGGCTCATGGGGTCGGGCGTGCGCATGGTTTGTTTCCAAAAAATCAAAGGGTTTCGGGCAAGTGAATCTGACCGTCAAAAACGGTGGTGGCCGGGCCGGTCATCAGCACGGGGCTGTCGGCCTCACCGGCCCACTCGATGCTCAGCACGCCGCCATGGGTGTGTACATCGACCCGGCTGTCCAGCCATGCCTGGCGAATGCCCGCGACCACGGCCGCGCAGGCGCCGGTGCCGCAGGCCAAAGTCTCGCCAGCTCCGCGCTCAAACACGCGCAGCTTGATGTGCTTGCGCGAGACGATTTGCATGAAGCCCGCGTTCACCCGATTGGGAAATGCCGGATGGTGCTCGATCAAGGGGCCTTGCGCCCGCACCGGAAAACTCTCGACATCGTCCACGCGCTGCACCGCGTGCGGGTTGCCCATGGACAGCACCGCTACCCGGGCGCTGCCCTGCTCGCCCAGCGGCAGGTCAAACACTGGCCAGCCATTGACCTGGTCACTGACCAAACCGGTGGGCACAAAAGGCACACGCACCCAGTCAAACACCGGCGGACCCATGTCCACCGTGACCCGGCCATCGGGGCGCAAGCGCAGCTCAATTTCGCCTTGCTGCACCTTCACCCGCACCGTGGTTTTGTCGGTCAGGCCTTTGTCGTGCACATAGCGCACAAAGCAGCGCGCCCCATTGCCGCAGTGCTCGACCTCGCCGCCATCGGCGTTGTGGATCACGTATTCAAAATCCAGCCCGGCAGCGGGTGAAGGGCGCACCGACAGGATTTGATCGGCCCCCACGCCAAAGTGGCGGTCGGCCAAAAAACGGTACTGCGCAGTGCTCAGGCCCAGCAGACCCTGGGTCTCGTCGAGCACGACAAAGTCGTTGCCAGCCCCTTGCATTTTGGTGAAGCGAATGTCCATGAGCGCGATTATCGCCCCAGGCCCCAACCGGCTGAACGCGTCAACCGGGTGACCGGGTCTGGCCCATCCGTCCCCCGATAATGCAGCATGGCACGCACCTCCCAACTCCTGCACCCCCAACGTGAACCCGCCCCGCTGCGCCCTGCCGCCACCGTGCTGCTGCTGCGCGATGGCCCGCAAGGCATCGAGGTGCTGATGACCCGCCGCGCCACCACGGCCAGCTTTGCACCGGGGGCTTATGTGTTTCCCGGTGGCGGCATCGATGCTGCCGATGCGCAAAGCCACGGCATGGCCACACGCAGACCCCGCCAAAGCGACTTGCACCTCACACAAGCCATTGCCGCGATCCGCGAAAGTTTTGAGGAGCTGGGGGTCTTGCTGGCACGCCACCCCGACCGGAGTTGGGCCGATGCCGACGACATCGCCGCCATCGACCGGCAAAGCCCGCCAGGCGCTTTCGCTCAGCAGTGCCAAGCCCGGGGATTGACGCTGGCAGCCGACCAGGTGTTTGTGCTGGCCCACTGGGTCACCGACCGCGACCTGCCACGCCGCTTTGATGTGCCGTTTTTGGTGGCCCGCATGCCCGAAGGGCAAACCCCGGTAGCCGACGAAACCGAGCAGTTTGAGCCGAGTTGGGTGCACCCGGCCGAGGCGCTGGCGCGGCATGCGGCCGGGCAATTTTTCATGGTCTTTCCCACCATACGCACCTTGGAGCGCCTGAAAGCCTTTGCCTCGGTGGAGGCTGTGCTGCAGGCCTGCGCCGTGAACGACGAGCCGCTGTGGACCAGCTGCCCGCGCGCGGGCTGGCTGGCGGGCCAGGAAGCCCGTTACATGGAGCACGAGCCGCCCTTTGGCGAATTGGCCCTGGTCACGCCCGACGGGCAGATCCACCACCACCTGGACTGGCAAACCGAACTGGCCGTGCCGCTGCTGCAAAACCTGCAGCGCCTGACCGCGCCCAACCCCGGCGTGATGACCGGCCCCGGCACCAACAGCTATTTGGTGGGCGACCCGAGCACCGGCTACATCGCCATCGACCCCGGCCCGGCCGACCCAGCCCACTTGCAGCGCCTGTGGCGGGCGGCGGGCGGGCAGATCAAAGCCATTGTCTGCACCCACTCGCACCCTGACCATTCCCCTGGCGCGGCCCCGCTGCAGGCCTTGTGCACGCACAAACCGCCCATTTTGGGTCTGGCCTCAGGCCCCAGCTCACGCGCCAACAGCCGTTTCACACCCGATCGGGCATTGGCCGATGGCGAAAAATTGGTGCTGCAAGGCGTGGGCAGCCAGGGCGACATCACCCACACCCTGCGCGTGCTGCACACCCCCGGCCACGCGGCCAACCACCTGTGCTTGGTGCTCGAAGAAGACGGTCTGTTGTTTTCGGGCGACCATGTGCTCAACGGCAGCACCACCGTGATCGACCCGCCCGACGGCCACATGGGCGATTACCTCGACTCGCTGGACAAACTGGCCGCTGCTTGCGTGTCGGGTGGCATTGAATTCATCTTGCCCGCGCACGGTTACGTGCTGGGCTTTGCCCACCAAGCCATCACACAGCTGAAAGCCCACCGCCTGCGGCGCGAGGCAAAAATCGCTGCCGCCATGCAGGCCTTGCCCCAAGGCAGCTTGCAAGAATGGGTGGAAAAAGCCTACGACGACGTGCCGCCCCGCCTATGGCCTGTGGCCGCGCGCTCCTTGCAAGCCCACGCAGACCACATCCGCGAACAAGGTCTGTTGAAAAACGATTGAGATGTTGAAAGATTTGATGATTTCCACCGATGAAGGCATTCGCCTGGCCAAACGCGTTGCCGCCGCGCAAAACTGCTCGCGCCGCGAAGCCGAAGCCCTGATCGTGGCCGGTGGGGTGCAAGTCGCAGGCCAGGTCGTCACCGACCCGGCCCGGCGCGTGAAAGACCTGCAAGCCGTGAGCGTCAACCGCCTGGTGTCGATGGCCGCCTTGGCCCCCATGACCTTGGTGCTGTTCAAGCCCTCCGACCGGGTGGCCAACTTGGCCTGGTTGCAAGACATGGCCGGCCTCAAAGCCGCGCAAGCCGGCCTGTGGGGACCGGAGCGCCTGGCCAAAATGAACATGCCCCTGCCCCTGGCCAAACCCGCCAGCGGTCTGTGCATTTTTTCAGACGATGTGGCCGTGCTGCGCCACCTGGAAGACCGCCGCAGCCCGATGGAACAAGAATGGATGGCCACGCTGGGCGGCGAAGTGCCAGGCAGCCTGGTCAAGGCCCTGAACGGCCCTGGCCTGCGCGCCAGCATCAACCGCCAAACCGAGCAGATGACGGTGCTGCGCATCGCGGGCAAGGACATCGACGGGCTGGATTTGGGCCGTTGGCTGGACAGCCAATGCCCCCTGCAAGACCTGCGCCGCCAGCGTGTGGGGCGTCTCAGTTTGGCACCTCTTGAGCTGGGTCAATGGCGGCAGCTGGAGGCTTACGAGCGGTTTTAATCTGTTTTTAATTCGCCAAAAGGCATAAAAAGCGAGTTTTACCCTTGAATAAGTCCGGTTTATCACCATCTGTCAAAAGAGTCTGAGAAAATGAAACCTCAGTCACACCTGCAGCATTTGCAGCCTTGACCCCACTGGATGGCCCACAAAGTCTGTCCATCAAAACGCAGAAAGGAGCCCACCATGCGTTTGAGCACCAAAAGCCGATTCGCCGTGACCGCCATGATCGACGTGGCCTTGCGCGAAGACCGTGGACCTGTCTCGTTGGCCGCCATCAGCGTGCGCCATCAAATTTCCTTGTCCTATCTTGAACAGCTGTTCAGCAAACTGCGCCAGCACGGTTTGGTTGAAAGCACACGTGGGCCCGGCGGCGGCTATTCTTTGTCGCGCAATGCTGAAAAAATCACCATGGCTGACATCGTCGGCGCCGTGGATGCCCCCAGCGAAGAAGAAGCTTCAGCCGAAGGCGGTTGGATGAACAGTGACCTGTGGGCGGGTCTCAACGAAAAAATGTTGACCCATCTGCAATCCATCACCCTGCGCCAATTGGTCGCCGAGCAGCGATCCAAGGGCGTGACCGTTGAGCCCGCTCCCCCACCAGCCGTCAAACGCGGGGTGTTTGCCAAGCCCAAAAGCCAATTGAAAATCACGGCCCCCAACTCCGTGTTTGCATTGGCTGGCAGCTTGATGCCGTCGCGCGGCTGATGGCCCTTTGAGCGTTTGCCAAAAAACCCGCTTCGGCGGGTTTTTTGTTGCCATTCCCCGGCTGTTGCTTGGCTCGCAACAACGGTGCGGGGTGATTTCGCGATGCCTTTGCGGGCTCCGCTCGCGGTGCCTGGCTGCGCTGATTTGGCGGTGACAGGCGGCGTCAAAGGCTGCGTTGGCAGGGGCGAAAAAAAGTGTGAAGCTCGCCGATAAGCCGGATTCTGTGCACAGCGGTTGCCCGCTGTGTGACCGCCATTACTCTGGGCCGGGGGTCGCCCACCCGGCTCGGTGCTACCTACCCGCCAACTCACCCCACGGAACCACAGGGAGAAGGAATGCGGCGAACCGCGCCCCTTCAGGAAGGCCTACTTGGTATTGCTGCGCGTAGAGATTGCCCGTTTCACCCGAACTCAATCGGCTCGTCTCTGTTGCTCTGATCCTCACCTCACGGTGGAGAGGCGTTGCCTCCTACGCTGTCCTGTGCAGTCCGGACGTTCCTCCAGTGCTTTCTTTCGAAAATCGCACCAGCGACGGTCTGGCGAGCTTCACAACCGGATTATCGCCTGCGCGCCCAGCACGGCAGGCAACAGATGGGCTCAAGCCCGCATTCAGCGCGCGTTCTTTGCCACACCAGACATCCATGCCGCGCAACTTGCAGCGCAATGCGGCCCAGCCACTTGCCAAGCCCTTGGAAACCACATGCAAGCGCACGCCATGCTCGACACCAGAGGCCACACGCCGCATGTGCGCACACAGCGCCTGTTGGGCAGCGACGCGCAGGTGTGGGATCACATCCGAGCGCAGCAAGCCGGGCGGCAGCATCGAGGACCGGCACGGGATCCCGGGTCTTCGCCATCGCCTGCGAAGGCTTGAGCCTGCGTCACAAAGGCGCATTGGCCGGGGCTTTGGCGTCCCAGATGTGGGCGCGCCAATGCCAGGCCATGGCCCCGGTCAAGAGCAGGCCCAAGGCCGAATACAGACCGGCTGTGGCGGCATAACCCCAGCGGTCAATCAGTGGCCCCGACAACATCAAACCCAGTGGCAAGCCCCAAATGGCCAACATGCGCATGCCCATGACACGGCCCCGGTAAGCGGGCCCTGTGGCGCGCAGCATCACGGCTGCCAAGGGCGTCATGCACAGGCTTTGCGCCAGGCCCGCCAGCCACAGCAAGGCCATGCCCACGCCCAACTGCGTGCTGAAGGCGAACAGCACATCCACCGCAAACCACACCGCTGCCGCCAGCACCATGGTTTGTGCAGCGCGAAACTCAAAGCGGTGAGAACTCAGCACCACCGAGCCCACCAAGCCCCCAAAGGCAAAGCTGGCACCCAGCCAGCCCAAGCCCGTCTGGTCGGTCAGGTAAATGTTTTTGGCCACATAGGGCAGCAAGCCCAAAGAAAATGGAAAAGCCAGCAGGTTGACCAAAACGCCAAGGCCATGGCGGCCATCAGCACCGGGCGCGTCCAGACATAGCCAAATGCCAGTTGCAAATCGCGCACGGGCGATACGCGCACCGCGTCATGGGCTGGGGCAGGCACACCCGAGACCCCGCACGACAACACAAAGCTGAGCGTGTAAAGCGCGGTGATCAGCGCGTAAGCCCAGCTCATGCCCAGCCACGCGACCACCGCCGCACCAGCCAAGGCACCGGCGATGCGGGCCGAGTCCGAGGTGATGCGCGAGATGCCTAAAGCACCCAACAAATGCCGAGGTGGCAAGGTCTGGGCGATCAAGGCGTTGCGCATCATCATGTCCGAGGGACGCACCAGGCCTGCCAAAGCGGCCATCAACAGCACCAGCGTCGGCGTGAGGGCTTGCAGCCAGGCCAGCAGCATGAAGCTGGCAGCCAGCGCCGCATAGAGAGCACGCGACAGGACCAGCATGCGACGGTAGCCCAGGCGGTCGCCGACCACGCCAAACAGGGGCGAGACCAAAGCGCCCAGGTACTGCAAGGCGCCAAAGACCACCAGCATCATGACCGAGCCCGACTCGACCAAGATGAACCAGCCCAGCACGATGGCCTCCATCTCGAAAGCCCAAGACGTGGCCAGATCGGCCGGCCACTGGAAACGAAAACTCCGCACCCGGAACGGGTCACGCCAGTGCATGGCGGGCGGGGATGGGGCGGCTGAGGCGCTCACTGTGGCGGCCACGCGCCCAAATTCAAGCTCTGCATGACCTCAAGCGGGTGAGGGTGTGGGGGTGGGTCATGCCTGGGCTGCGCTCAGTCTTGCCCAGCGCGTGAAGGCTGCTTGGAGGGCTCGGCGTTTTGCAGTTCCGCTGTTGGCTTGGCAGACTCGGGCATGAAGCACATTTTTTCGCCATCCCAACGCTGGCCGCACCAGCACAGGCCTTCGGCGTTGATGATGCAAGTGCCGGTGCCGCAGCACCGTGGATCGTCTGACATGGCTGTGCTCCTGAAAATGGGGCCCTCACAGGCCCGCTGAGGCCTTGGCTTTTTCGCAGGCCATCAAGATGCGCTCGGGTGTGGCCGGCGCGTCCATGTAGACCACCGCTTGGTGCTTGGCACTGGCCGCCACCGCGTCGCGCAAGGCGAAGAAGGCCGACAAGCCCAGCATCAAAGGCGGCTCGCCCGTGGCCTTGCTGTTGAAAGGCGTGGGTTTGAGGTTGGCGTTGTCGAACAAGCTCACTTTGAAGTGCTCGGGGATGTCGCCCGCTACCGGGATTTTGTAGGTGCTGGGGCCGTGGGTCAGCAGTTTGCCCCGTCCTTTCCCGTTCGCGTTTCCACGAAGGTCCCAAATGCACTCTTCCATGGTGAGCCAGCCCATGCCCTGCACATACGCCCCTTCGATCTGGCCTTTGTCGATGGCGGGGTTGATGCTGCGGCCCACATCGTGCACGATGTCCACGGCTTTGAGCCACCACTCGCCGGTGCGGGTGTCGATTTCGACTTCGCTCACGGCAGCGCCGTAGCAGTAGTAATAAAAGGCCCGGCCCGTCAAGGTGGTGAAGTCGTATTTGATTTCGGGTGTCATGTAAAAGCCCGTGACCGACAAACCCACACGTTCCATGTACGCTTGCTTGGTCACATCGGCCCACTTGACAGATTTGCCCTGAGGGTTCGAGCCATCGTGCACTTCGTTGTTAGAAAAACCCACGTCTTCGGCGGCGCAGCCCAGCAGGCGGGCCGCCACCGGCTTCAAGCGCTCGCGCATTTGCGCGGTGGCGTTCATGATGGCCGCGCCGTTGATGTCGGCACCGCTCGAAGCCGAGGTGGCCGAGGCGTTGGGCACTTTTTGTGAATCGGTGGCGGTGATGCGCACCTTGTCCACGCTGATGCCCAGACCATCGGCACACACCTGCGCCATTTTGGTGTTCAGGCCCTGGCCCATTTCGGTGCCGCCGTGGTTGCAACTGACCGAGCCGTCCATGTACACCACCAGCAGCGCGCCGCCTTGGTTCAGGTGGGTGGCGGTGAAGCTGATGCCGAACTTGAGAGGCACCAAGGCCAGGCCGCGCTTGCGGGTTTTGCTTTGGGCGTTGAAGGCTTGAATCTGAACGCGGCGCTCGGCGTAATTTGATTCCTGCTCCACCTGGTCGATCACCTGGTCGCCCACCCAGTCTTCAATCAACTGCTGGTACTGGGTGGTCATGGTGTCGGGCGTGCCGCTGATGGCCGGGTCTTTGTACAGGTTGAGCTTGCGCACCTGCAGTGGGTCTTTGCCCAATGTCATGGCAATCTCGTCCATCACCGTCTCGATGCCGAACATGCCCTGCGGGCCGCCAAAGCCGCGGAAAGCGGTGGCGCTTTGGGTGTTGGTTTTGCAGCGGTGGCTGACCAGTTTGAGCGCGGGCAGGTGGTAGGTGTTGTCGATGTGCAGGCAGGCGCGATCGTTCACCGGGCCGGAGTAGTCGGTGCTGTATCCGCAGCGCGACATGAGCGTGATGTCCGCGCCCAAGACGCGGCCGTTGCCGTCAAAACCCACTTCGTAGTCGATGCGGAAATCGTGGCGTTTGCCGGTGATGGTCATGTCGTCGTCGCGGTTCACGCGCAGCTTGACCGGCTTTTGCAGTTTGAACGCGGCCAAGGCGGCGCTTTGGCTGAAGATGCTGGCGTTGCCCTCTTTGCCACCAAAGCCGCCGCCCATGCGGCGGCAAATCACCTCCACATCGTTGGTGTGCAGGTTCAGGGCGTGCGCGGCTTCGCGCTGGTTGCCATCGGGGTGCTGGGTCGAGACATACAGCGTGAGCTGGCCGTCTTCTTTGGGCACGGCGTAAGTGATCTGGCCTTCCAGGTAAAACTGTTCTTGCTGGCCGGTGCGGGTGCTGCCTTTGATCTTGTGCGGGGCGCTGGCAATGGCCGCCGCAGCGTCACCGCGCGTGATGCCCTTGGGCGGCATGATGAAGCTGCTGGCCGCCATGGCCTCTTCGATGGTCAAGATGGGCGGGAGTTCTTTCACCAGCACCTGGGCTTTGTGGGCGGCTTCGCGGGCGTAGAGCATCTCGCGGGCCACCACCACCGCCACCGCCTGGCCGACAAACTCGACCTTGCCAGCGGCGAGGAAGGGGTCGTCGTGGATGATGGGGCCGCAGTTGTTTTCGCCGGGGATGTCTTTGGCGGTGTAGACGGCGACGACGCCGTGCTCTTTCAAAATGGCTGCGCGGTCAATGCCGTCGCCAATCAACTCACCATGCGCCACCGGCGACAAGATGAGTGCGGCATACAAGGTGCCTGCGTGTTCGGGGATGTCGTCGATGTAGGTGGCCGAGCCGGTCACGTGCAGATGGGCGGACTCGTGAACGATGTCGCTGCCTTGCTGTACGCCCGATGCAGGCAACAGGTTTTTGATGAGGGTCGGAGCGTTCATTCAAGCCACCTCTTTCGTTTGTTCTTCAATGAATTCAAGCACCAGGTTGCGCGCCACCAGGGCGCGATAGCCCCAGGTGGCGCGCAAACCGTCGCGTGCGGTAAAACTCGCGGCAATCGCGGCGTCCAGATCGGCGGCTTTCACATCGCCCGGGGCACGGCCTTCCAGCACGGCTTCGAGCTTAGGTGCGCGGCAAGGCGATGGCGCCAAACCGTTGTAGGCCAGTCTCACACCGCTCAGTTTGCCGGCTTGCAGCGTGTAGCTGATGGCGGCGCAGGTGGCCGAAATGTCTTGCTCAAAGCGCTTGCTCACCTTGTGGGCGCGGAACACTTGGCCCGCCACCGGCTTGGGCAATTCGACGGCTTCGATGAACTCGCCGGGCACCATCACGTTTTTCTTCATGCCGGTGTAGAACTTGTCCAGCAGCAGCTTGCGGGTCTTGTCGCCCCGGCTCAGCACCAGGCTGGCGCCCAGCGCCATCAGGCAGGGCATGGTGTCGCCAATCGGTGAGCCGTTGGCGATGTTGCCCGCCAAGGTGGCGGTGGAGCGGATAGGGGGTGAGCCAAAGCGGCGCAGCACCTCGGTGAAGTCGGGGTAAGCCTGGGCCAGCAGCGCTTCGACTTGGGTCAGCGACACCGCCGCGCCAATGCGCCAGGCGCTGGCGGTCTCAGACACCTGGCGCAACTCGGCCACATTGCCCAGGTACAGGATGTGATCAGGGCGCGAGAACTGCTTGTTCACCTGCAAACCGATTTCGGTGCTGCCGGCCAAGAGCGTGGTGCTGGGGTGCTTGAGCATGTAGTCGGCCACTTCAGCGAGGGTGGCGGGCGAGACGAATTCGTTGCCTTTGCGGGTGCGCACCACAGGCTGCACGATGATCTCACCGTCCAAGCTCAAGGTGGGCACGCTGGCGCGTTGGATTTCTTTGAGCAAAGGCAGATCGGCGCTGTCGTCGATCTTGAGCGCTTCGGGCTTGGCGCAAGCCTGTGTGGCCGCATCGATGATGGGCTTGTAACCGGTGCAGCGGCACAGGTTGCCGCTGAGCGCATCGGTGATCTGCTGGCGGTTTGGGGCTGGCAAGACCTGCACCAGGTTCACCAAGCTCATCACGATCCCGGGCGTGCAAAAGCCGCACTGAGAACCGTGGCACTTGACCATTTCGGCCTGCACCGGGTGCAGCGTGCCGTCGGCTTTTTTCAGGCTCTCCACCGTCTTGACCGATTTGCCATCCAAAAAGGGCAGCAACTGAATGCAGGCGTTGGTGGCCACGTAGTCCACGCCCGTGCCCGCGGCATTGAGCTCCCCCACCATGACCACACAAGCACCGCAATCGCCTTCAGCGCAGCCCTCTTTGGTGCCAGTGCGGTGCAGCTCTTCGCGCAGGTAGTCGAGAACGGTGGTGGTGCGGCGCTCGCCTTGGGCTTCGACGATGCGGCCGTCGAGCACAAAGCGCACGGTGTTGGTGACTTGGGTCATGGTTCGGGAGGTATCGGTCCAAAACCTCATTCTAAAGAGGCAGCGCCCGACTTGGCGCAGCTTTTGTCGAAGCTGAGGACACCGAGCCGCCTGTCTTTTGACCGAGGGCGGCAAAAAGCATGCTTTTGAAACACCGTCCTTGGCAGCCCACGCGGTACACGCCACCGATTGAGCAAGGCATGCCTTTTCGGGGGGCCTGCTTGGGTGGTGGCAACTGATATTGGGGCGCGTTCATTTCAGTAGTCTTTTTTTTCTTGGGGTTTTTAAAAATAAAGCCCTTGTCCCTGTTTTTATGCTGCATAATTCAACCTACCAACTGATAGGTAAACAACCAAAGCACACACCGCCATGAACACCGACACTGAACTTTCACCCTCTGCCTTGCGCATCGCCGATGTGGCGCAAGCCTTGGTGCAGCAAGTCGGTTACAACGGCTTTTCTTTTGAACACATTTCTCAAGCGGTGGGCATGCGCAAGGCCAGTATCCACCACCATTTTCCGACCAAAGTGGTCTTGGGTGTGGCGGTGGTCAAGCGCTACACCCAGCAGTTTGAAGACGCTTTGGGGCAGATTGACCGCCAGTTCAGTGCGCCACACCAGCGCTTACTGGCCTATGCCGATTTGTTTGAGACGACCTTTGGCCATGACCACCGCTTGTGCGTGTGCGGCATGCTGGGCGCTGAGTCCAGCTCTTTGGACGAAGCCGTCAACACCGAAGTGCGTCGTTTTTTTGAGTTGAACTTGAGCTGGTTGCAAAGGGCTTTTCAAGACGGGCAGAGGTCCGGCGTATGGCATCAGCGGCACAGTGCGCAAGATTTGGCCGAGACGCTCTTGTCTTTGCTGGAAGGTGCCATGCTGGTGGGCCGCAGCGTCAGCCAGCCCATGGGTCCACGCCGCACCTGTGATGTGTTTCTTTCGGGGGTGACGGCTTAAGTCATTTTTTTATTCGCATAACCTACCTATTGATAGGTTGTTTATGCAAAAAGAGCAACACCTTGGGGCCAAGGCCAGGGGGTGAAGCAAGTGAGGGATGGGGGAAATGGTTCTCGCATCTGAGTGAAATCAAACGATCCGCACTGCGGACAGAAGGAGTTTTTCATGTCGACAGGTAACAAACAAAAGCGCGTTTTATTGGTCATGTCCTCGGTGGACGAAATGGGCATCAGCGGCAAACACACGGGCACTTGGTTCACCGAGTTGGCTGCGCCCTATTACATCTTGACCGAGGCCGGTTACGAGGTGGTGTTGGCCTCGCCCGACGGCGGCGAGGCCCCCATCGACTGGCTGAGCATGAAAGCGCCCTTCACCACCGAGTACACCCGCCGCTTCTTGAGCGACGAGGTGGCCTTGCACGCGGCCAAAGAAACACGCAAGTTGCGCAACATCAACTACAACACTTTTGACGCGGTGTTCATCCCGGGTGGTTACGGCTTGTTGTGGGACTTGGCCCACGACTCGCACTTGATCAAGCTGATCCAGGACTTCTACACCAGCAACCGCCCCATCGCCATGGTGTGTCATGCACCGGCCATCCTGCGCGACGTGAAGCTGCCCAATGGCGAGTACTTGGTCAAGGGGGTCAGCCTGACGGGCTTCAAGAACGACGAAGACACAGAGATTGAGCTGCTGCAACACCTGCTGTTCTCGTTGGAAGACGAGCTCAAAGGCCGTGGTGCCAAGTACCAAAGCAAAGCCAACTGGGAAGCCAATGTGGTCATTGATGGACCTTTGATGACGGGTCAAAGCCCAGCTTCTGCCCCTCCGCTGGCAGAAGCCTTGGCGGAACGCCTGAAGGCTTGATCCATCGGGCTTGGCGAATTGGGCGCAGGATTTTTGTTCAAAGACCAAGGCGCCAAGCTCATTTATTCGATTTAAACAGCATTAACATACCAAACGGAGGTCATTTATGAAACAAAATAAAGCAAACATTCGCTGGCAGGGTTTCATTGCACAAGGCATTTTGGCTTTTGCCATGGTGTTGGGGTGGGCGGTTCATGCCCACGCCCAAGAGGCCACGATGAAAGTGGTGCCCTATGAAAGCTTGAACTTCTCGAAAAAAGAACCTGGCAATCCTCAAATCGCCCCGGTGCGTGGCAATCCAGAAAAAGAAGGGTCCTCCATCATCATGAAAATGGGCCGCGGGGCCTTTCCCATGCACACGCACAGTTCGGACTACGAATTGGTCGTGATCAAAGGCACGATGAAGCATTGGGGTGCCAACCAAACCCAGGCTCAAGCGGTAGAAATGAAACCAGGCAGTTACTGGTACCAACCGGCCAAAGAAGCCCATGGCGACTCCTGTGAATCGGAGCAATGTGTTTGGTTCATCACATTCAAAGGGCCACGCGACTTTGAAGCGGCAGAACAAAAGAAAAAATGAGCATCGAACTTCATGGGCCCGTCAGCGTTTTGTTGGGCGGGTTCATGATTTCCACACCCCAGAAAGAGTGACACACCATGCCAGAAAAAACAGTTTTGATTGCCGGCAGCAGTGACGGCTTGGGACAAGCTTTGCAAACGCGTTTCAGTGCGGGTGGCTACCACGTGGTGCCGGTCTCACGCCGGGGCGTGGGCCATGTGCATGCCGATTTGAGCGATGCCCGTGCCACAGCCGCTTTGTTTGACGGTCTCGACCCTGCCAAACCCTTGGCGGGGGTGATCCACAATGCCATGCAGTTTCACCGTCAGGCATTCATGGACACCACGCCGCAGGTGTTTGAACAGGTGTGGCGGTCGATGACGCTGACGGCGGTGAACGTGGCGCAGCAAGCCATCCCCAGGCTGCGTGCGCAAGGAGGCGGCTGTTTGATCTTCAGCGGCGCCTCGGGCAGCTTGCGCGCTGGGCCGCTGTTTTCGGCCTTCAGCAGCGCCAAATTTGCCTTGCGCGGTTTGGCACAAAGCTTGGCGCGAGAGCACACCAGCGACGGCATCCATGTGGCCCACACGATTTTGGATGGCCTGATTTGGTCAGACAAAACCCAGCAAAGATTTGATGCTGCACAAGAGGCGAGCAGCATGGCCGCCAAGGATTTGGCCGAAGTGTACTGGCAACTTTTTCACCAAGCGCCCAGCGCTTGGACCCATGAACTCGATCTTCGGCCGATGTCGGCCAAAAGCTGAAAGGAGCATCACGATGTCTTACCCTGTTGTTGTCATTGGCGCTGGCCTGAGTGGCCTGTACGCCACCCGTTTGCTGCAGCAAGCCGGTCACAAAGTGTGCTTGATCGAAGCCCGCGAGCGCATGGGCGGGCGTGTATGGAGCGTGTCACCCACGGCCTCGGAACACCGTCTGGATTTGGGCCCCGCTTGGTTTTGGCCTGGCATGAACCCGCGCATGAGCAGCTTGCTGCAAAAAATGGGTTTGGCCTCTTTCCCACAGCACAGCAAAGGCGCTGCCGTGATGGAAGGCCAAGACGGAAAAATATACAAACACCAAAGTTCATGGGAGCAGTCCCCCTCGTCTTACCGCATTGTCGGTGGCACACAAGCATTGACCGATGCATTGCGTGCCCAGTTTGACGACACGGTGCAACTGAAAACCAACACGCGTGTGCTGGGCTTGAAACTGCGCCCGCATGCGGTTGAACTCGAGCTGGAAGACACCAGCGGTCGCTGGAGCCAACTCGCGTCTCAGGTCGTGGTCACCATCCCACCGCGCTTGTGGGCACAAGATATGGCGCTGGAACCTGCGTGGCCCACAGCCATGCTCCAAGCCATGCAAGCCACCCCCACGTGGATGGCGGGACAAGCCAAGTTTGTCGCGGCCTACCCCAGCGCTTTTTGGCGTGAGGCGGGCCTGTCGGGTGACGGCATGAGCCAGCGCGGCCCCATGTCTGAAATCCATGACGCCTCGGACGCCACTGGAAAACAAGCCGCCTTGTTTGGTTTTGTGGGTGCCTCGCCGGCTTACCGAGCAGGCATTGGCCTGGAAGAATTGAAGCGCCAATCCTTGGCGCAACTGGTGCGCCTGTTTGGCCCTCAGGCGGCCACACCACTGTGGCATGAGGCGCAAGACTGGGCGCAAGAACCCCTGACCGCAGCCAAGGAAGACATGCGTCCCTTGTCTTACCATCCGATGTACCAAGAAGGCCTGGTGCCGCCCGAATGGCGCGAGCGGGTGTTTTTGGCGGGCACCGAACGCGCGCCCGACCATGGCGGCTATTTGGAAGGTGCGCTGGAGTCAGCGGAGTTGGCGGTGGCCGATTTGCTCAAAAGCATGGCCTTGCTCACACCCCAGACCCTGGTGCCAAACACTTGAAGGAGCACACCATGCAACTGCACGCCGACCTGAAACAAAGAGCCGTGATCCACGCCGCCCAACACGACTGGCAAGCCTCGCCCATGCCGGGCGTGGCGCGCCGCATGCTGCACCGCGTGGGGGACGAAGTGGCGCAAGCCACCAGCTTGGTGCGCTACGCACCGGGCAGCCACTTCAGCGCCCACACCCACACGGGCGGTGAAGAATTTTTGGTGCTGCAGGGCGTCTTCCAAGACGAGCACGGCGACTACCCCGCAGGCACCTACATCCGCAACCCACCCACCACCCGGCACACCCCGGGTTCGGCGCAGGGCTGCACGATTTTTGTCAAGCTGTGGCAGTTTGACCCGCAAGACCGCACCCGGGTCATTGTGCAGACCGACAAAATGGCGCGCATCCACGATGCGCAGCGCCCCGGCGTGCAGGTCTCGCCCCTGTACCGCGATGACCTGGAAGACGTGCGCCTGGAAGCGTGGGCACCGCAGCACAGCATTGATCTGGATTTGCCGCATGGCGGCGAGTTTTTGGTGCTGCAAGGGGGCTTTAGCGAAGGCGGTGAAAACTTCGCGCCCGATTCTTGGTTGCGCCTGCCCAGCGGCAGCCGCTTGCACGCCCAAACCGGCGCGCAAGGGGCCAAGCTGTGGGTCAAGCTGCACCATTTGGACAGCATGCAGCAGCCCCCCGTGTCGGCTTGAAGAAGGCGCAAACCATGTTGCTCAAGCACTTTTCAGGGTCCAACTCGATGCCTGCGTCCCAACCCTCTGCATTGCCGGATCAGGCCCCCAAGCCCATGCCCGTGGCCTTTTTTGGCATGGCCGTGGGCACCTTGGCCTGGGGACACAGCTGGCAAGCCGCAGCGCAGGTCTGGCCCTTGCCCACTGTGCTGGTGCACCTGGCCATGGCGCTGGGCCTGGGCCTGTGGGCCTTGCTCTTGCTGGCCTACGCCCGCACCTGGTGGCGCATGCCCAGCGCAGCGCGTGCAGAACTGAAGCTGCCCGTGCCCTCGGCCATGGCGGCTTTGGTGACGGTCTCCACCCTGCTGGCCGCCATCAGCTTGAAAACTCTCGCTCCTGCTGTGGCTTGGGTGCTTTTGGGTCTGGGTTTGGTGGCGCAATTGGGCATGAGCCTGTGGCTGTCAGGGCGTTTTTGGCAAGGTGGACGCGCCCCAGAATCGATCAACGCCTCGGTCTACCTGCCCACCGTGGCACAAAACTTTGTCGCCGCCACCGCCTTGGCCAGCTTTGGCTGGACCACGTTGGCCAGCTTGTTTTTCGGGGCGGGGCTGTTTTCTTGGCTCGCCCTGGAGTCGATGGTGATGGGCCGGGCCGCCACGCTCAGCGCCCTGGACGCTGCGCAGCGCCCGCTGCAGGGCATCCAACTGGCCCCAGCGGTGGTGGGCGGACTCAGTTACATGGCGCTGACCTCGGGCCCGCCCGATTTGATGGCGCACATGCTCTTGGGCTACGGTCTGTACCAAGCTTTGCTGGCGGCGCGTTTGTTGCCTTGGACCTTGCAGTCGGGCTTTGCCCCCAGTTATTGGGCCTTCAGTTTCGGCATCATGGCGCTGACCACCATGGCGCTGCGCATGCAGGTGCGCGCACCCGAAGAAGCGCTGTGGCCACTGTTGACCCCGGTCTTGTTTGGCGTGGCCAACCTGGTCATGGCCACATTGCTGTGGCGCACGCTGGGCCTGGCCCGGCAAGGTCGCTTGTGGCCCCCTGCGGTGCCCGCGCCGCCAACGCCTGCGATGGCCCCCCCGGCCGCAACTTCAGCTGAGCGATGAGCCCATCTGCTTGGCCAATGGACAGACGGATTACTTGGTGCGCTGGTGAATGGGTGAATGGGTGAATGGGTGAATATGCATGCAGGGCTGCGCACGGTCATGGCAGTGCGGGGGGCCAAGCGCAGCGTTTTTTTAACTTGGAGTTGATCATGGGTTCCTCAATGTGTTTATCTCTCAGCCCGCTGACCGCTGAGTTGCAAGCCTGTTCGGCCGAAGGGGTCGCCAGCGGCACCGTGCTTGGGCGCATGGACATCGGTCACGCGGCCATGGAGGCCTTGTTTTTCAAAAACGGCAGGCTCAATGCTGCGCAACTGGAACGCGCCATCGAATGGACCGAAGACCGCATCCAGGCCGCCCGCATCCTCGTGCCCGAAGGCGCGCAATTGTTCAGCCGCGATGCCGATGTGCTCGCCTTGGCCCAAGCCAGCGGCACGACGGCCGGTTCGCCCGTCTTGCACGTGGACGCGGTCGAGCAAACCTTCAGCCGCCTGGTGATGCAGTCCATGGGCCAAGCCGCCCCGCAGGACAGCTTGCCAGCCACCGCCCGATTTTTTGCGACGGTGGTGTTTGTGCGCGAACTGATGCACCACCTGCACTTCCCGCAAATCCAGTTACTCCAAGGGCTTGACAACGCCTTGGCGGCAGATCCCCGTTAGCCATTTGCCGCGTCGCCATTGGGGCAGGGGAAATTGGGGTCAGGAAATTGGGGTCAGATCCCATTTAAGGGGGAAATTGGGGTCAGATCCCATTTAAGGGAAATTGGGGTCAGATCCCATTTAATTGCTTGCCGGGAAAGAAATTGGGGTCGAAATTGAAAAATTGGGGTCAGAAAAATTGGGGTCAGATCCCATTTAATCGCTTGCCGCATCGCCGTTGGGGCAGGTCTCGGGCACTTGGGGGTCCACACCGTTGCGGTAAAACCAGGGGGCCACAGCGGGTGTGGCCCACAGGCCCAGCGCTGCGGCCTTGGCCGAAGCTTGAGCCGTCGCCAATGCGGTGCGTTGATGGCTGTCGATTTCACACCGGTAGGCCTCGTAGTACCAAGCGGCCCCAGAAGCGACTTGCCTCAGGTTGGTGTTACGGCAATCCAAAGTGAACACCGTGCCCACCACCCGGTTGTAGCGGTCCTTTCCCGCGTAGGTGACGGTGACCGTCTGACCCAACACCATGGCGGCCAATTGCGCCCGCGATTGTTGGCCATAGGCTTGGTCCAGCTCGGGGGCGTCGATGCTGGCCAGTCGGATCGACTCTTCGGCCACGGTGATGGTGTCGCCGTCATGCACCGACATGACAAGCCCCGCGAGGCGCTCGGCACCCACATGAACACCGCAATGCCTTGCCGCCGTTGCAGGCGCAAAACTGACGCCATCACCCCCACCACAAGCGGACAAGCTCAATGGAAAAATGACGGCCCAAAGCTTCACCATGGCGGGAGCTTAGCCAAGTGGCCGTGGTCTGCCAAGCAAGTCCCAAGCAGCGCCCCAAAAACTCAAACAATCGGGATCTGACCCCAATTGATTTCAGGAGCCGCGATACGTCGAATAACTCCAGGGGCTGGCGAGCAGGGGCACGTGGTAGTGCTGGTCTTCGTGCGCCACGCCAAAGTCCAGCGACACGCGGTTCAAAAAATTAGGCTCGGGCAGTTCTACACCTTTGGCTTTGAAGTAGTCGCTCACATTGAACACCAGGCGGTAGGTGCCTTGGCGCAGGCTGTCGTGCGCGTACAGCAGGCCGTCGGGGTTGCGGCCGTCGTGGTTGAGGGTGAAGCTTTTGACCAAAGTGGCCTGCTCGCCCTGTGTGGTGTACAGGGCCACTTGCATGCCCGCTGCGGGGCAGCCGTGCATGGTGTCCAGAACGTGTGTGCTCAATCCCATGGTGTGGCTCGCTTTCGTCGGGGAGGATGGAAAAGGGGATTTACAGGGCTTGAAATGGGTGTGCGGCCCGCTTTCGAAATGGCCTTCAAAATAGCCTTCAAACCAGTCGACCGAAGTGTATACAATTTTAACCTCCAAGGCTATGATGGCGACCAACAAGACCAAAACACCTGGGCACAGCCCCTCAAAGGGACCGCGAGACATGGACATATCCACCACGCACCACATCGTCGAATCGCTCACCCGCGCCATCGTGGAGCACCGGCTTTTGCCCGGCTCCAAGTTGGCCGAGCAAAAACTGGCCGACCACTTTGGCGTGTCGCGCACTTTGGTGCGTCAAGCCCTGTTTCAACTGTCGCAAAACCGCTTGATTCGGCTGGAGCCTGCACGCGGCGCGTTTGTGGCCGCGCCCTCGGTGCAAGAGGCGCAGCAGGTGTTTGCCGTGCGCCGCATGCTCGAGGCCGAGATGACCCGCGCCTTTGTGCAGCAGGTCACACCGGCACAAATTGCCTCGCTGAAAGATCACATCCGGCAAGAGCGTGAGGCGGTGACACAAGGCGACATCACCGGCCGCACCGAGTTGCTGGGCGACTTCCATGTGCGCATGGCCGAGTTGATGCACAACGATGTGCTGGCGCAAGTGCTGGGCGACTTGATCTCGCGCTGCGCCTTGATCACGCTGATGTACCAGTCGCGCAACGAGGCCGAACACTCCACCGACGAGCACGTGGGCATCGTGGCCGCGCTCGAAGCCAAGAACTCGGAGCTGGCCGTTCGCCTGATGCACGAACACCTGCTGCACGTTGAGGCCTGCCTGACCTTCGACCGCAAAGTGCCCACCCACGACATCTCTTTGGCCTTGGCCTGAACTTTTCCATTGCCCGCCATGCGCACCTACGACAGCACCTTGCCCTACCCCCGCGACTTGAAGGGCTACGGCCGCCATGTGCCCCACGCGCAGTGGCCTGGCGGCGCGCGCATCGCGGTGCAGTTTGTCTTGAACTACGAAGAAGGCGGCGAAAACTCGGTGCTGCACGGCGATGCGGGCTCCGAGCAGTTTTTGTCCGAGATGTTCAACCCCGCGTCCTTCCCCGAGCGGCACATCAGCATGGAAGGCATCTACGAATACGGCTCGCGTGCGGGCGTGTGGCGCATCCTGCGCGAATTCGAAAAACGCCAACTGCCGCTGACCGTGTTTGGCGTGGCCACCGCGCTGCAAAAGCACCCTGAACTGACGGCGGCTTTCCAAGCCTTGGGCTACGACATCGCCTGCCATGGCCTGAAATGGATTCATTACCAACACATCGACGAAGCCACAGAACGCGCCCACATGGCCGAGGCGATGCACATCATTCAAGAGCTCACCGGCGAAAGGCCCTTGGGCTGGTACACCGGGCGCGACAGCCCGAACACCCGCCGCTTGGTGGCCGACTTTGGCGGCTTTGAGTACGACAGCGATTACTACGGCGACGACCTGCCGTTTTGGATGAAGGTGCGCAAAAGCGACGGCAGTGTGGTGCCGCAACTCATCGTGCCCTACACGCTGGACTGCAACGACATGCGCTTTGCGCTGCCCCAAGGCTATTCGCACGCCGACCCGTTTTTTCAGTACATGAAGGACACGTTTGACGCGCTGTACGCCGAGGGTGACCCAGACACCGAAAAGGGGGGTGGCAACGCCCCCAAGATGATGAGCATCGGCATGCACTGCCGTCTGCTGGGACGCCCGGGCCGCATCACCGCGCTGCAACGCTTTTTGGACCACATCCAGTCGCACGACAAGGTCTGGGTGGCCCGGCGCATCGACATCGCACGGCATTGGAAGGCGACACACCCTTATGCAGAGTGAACGCCTTACTCCTCCTGCTGGAACGCCTCGCTTGCGCGATGGCTCGTGGACCACCTCCGCCCCTATCGCCCACAGGGTGGGCTCCTACAAAAAGACAACGGCCTATTCAAACCTTCACGGAAATACCCATGCCCTTGACACTTGAACAACTCAACAGCGCATCGCACGCCGATGCCGCGCAAATGCTGGACGGCCTGTATGAGCACTCGCCCTGGATCGCCGAACAAGCGCTCAAGCAACGCCCCTTCACCTCGCTGGCCCACCTCAAGCACGCCATGTGCGAGGTGCTGGCGCACGCCGGGCGCGAGGCGCAGCTCCGCCTGATCCGCGCCCACCCCGAGCTGGCGGGCAAGGCCATGGTCAGCCAAACGCTGACCAGCGAATCGACCCTCGAACAGACCCAAGCGGGCCTGATCCATTGCACGCCCGAAGAGTTCGCCAAGATTCAACAACTCAACGCCGACTACAACGCCAAATTCGGCTGGCCCTTCATCCTGGCGGTGCGCGGCCCGCGCGGTGTGGGCTTGCGCAAAAAACAGATCATCGAGGCCTTCGAGCGCCGCCTCTTTGGCCACCCCGACATGGAGTTGGCTGAGTGCCTGCGCCACATCCACCGCATCGTCGAAATCCGCCTGAACGACAAGTTTGGCGTGGTGCCCACGCTGGGCCACCAGGTCTGGGATTGGCAAGAACAACTGGCGCAACACAGTGACCCCGGCTTTGCTGAAGAAGGCCAACTCACCGTCACCTACCTGACCGACGCGCACCGCGCTTGTGCCCAGCGCATCACGCAAAGCATGCGCGACTGCGGCTTTGACGAGGTCTACACCGACGCCGTGGGCAATGTGGTGGGCCGCTACCACCCTGCCACAGCGGGGGCAAACGAGCCAGCGCCGGGCCGCCCCAAGCTGGCGATCACCCCCTCGGGGGGCAGCGAACCACACGCAGTGGGGAGCGTGGGGGCACGGTACCTGATGACGGGCAGCCACTACGACACCGTGCGCAACGGCGGCAAATACGACGGGCGCTTGGGCATTTTTGTGCCCATGGCCTGCGTGCAGCAGTTGCACCAACAAGCCAAGCGTTTGCCCTTTGGCATCGAAGTGGTGGCCTTTGCCGAAGAAGAAGGCCAGCGCTACAAAGCCACCTTTTTGGGCTCGGGTGCGCTGATTGGCCAGTTCAACCCCGCTTGGCTGGACCAGCAAGACGCCGACGGCATCACCATGCGCGCCGCCATGCAGCACGCGGGCTTGAACATCGACGACATCCCCCAAATCCAGCGCGACCCGACGCGGTACCTGGGCTTTGTCGAAGTGCACATTGAGCAAGGCCCGGTGCTCAACGAAGTGAACATCCCGCTGGGCGTGGTCACCTCCATCAACGGCAGCGTGCGTTACCTGTGCGAGGTCTTCGGCACCGCCAGCCACGCAGGCACCACCCCCATGGACCGCCGCCGCGACGCGGCCTGCGCCGTGGCCGAACTCGCGCTCTACATGGAGCAACGCGCCACCCAAGACGGCGACAGTGTGGCCACCATGGGCCAGCTGCAAGTGCCCAACGGCTCGATCAACGTGGTGCCGGGCCGCTGCCTGTTCAGCCTGGACATGCGCGCCCCCACCGATGCCCAGCGCGACGCGCTGGTCGCCGACGTGATGAGCCAGCTCGACCAAATTGCCGAGCGCCGAGGCGTGCGCGTCAAAGCCGAGCTGACCATGAGCGCCAACGCGGCCCCCAGCGCCCCCGAATGGCAAGCGCGCTGGGAACGCGCGGTGAGCGCCTTGGGCGTGCCGCTGTTCAAACTGCCCAGCGGCGCAGGCCACGATGCGATGAAGCTGCACGAAGTCATGCCGCAAGCCATGCTGTTTGTGCGCGGCGAAAACGGCGGCATCAGCCACAACCCACGCGAATCGACCACCAGCTGCGACATGCAACTGTGTGTCGACGCCTTCACCCATGTTTTGAACCAACTTACAGCGGAATTGTCATGAGCGCCCCCAACGTCAATCAAGAAACTCAATACCAACAACTCGACGCCTGGATCGACGCGCACTTTGACGAGCAGGTCAAGTTCATGCAAGCCCTGGTGCAGGTGCCCACCGACACCCCACCCGGCAACAACGCGCCCCACGCCGAGCGCACCGCCGAGCTGCTGGCCCCCATGGGCTTTGTGGCCGAAAAGCACACCGTGCCCACAGCCGAGGTGAAAGCCTATGGCTTGGAGTCCGTCACCAACCTGATCGTGCGCCGCAAATACGGCGAAGGCAAAACCATTGCCCTGAACGCCCACGGCGACGTGGTGCCCCCGGGCGAAGGTTGGACACACCCGCCCTATGGCGGCGAAATCCACAACGGCGCCATGTACGGCCGCGCCACGGCAGTCAGCAAGTGCGACTTCTCCACCTTCACCTTTGCCACGCGCGCGCTCGAATCCCTCAAAGCCCCATTGAAGGGCGGCGTCGAACTGCACTTCACCTACGACGAAGAGTTTGGCGGCGAAATGGGCCCCGGCTGGCTTTTGGCCAAGGGCCTGACCCAACCCGATCTGATGATCGCCGCAGGCTTCAGCTACCAGGTCGTCACCGCACACAACGGCTGCCTGCAAATGGAAGTCACCGTCCAAGGCGAGATGGCGCACGCGGCCATCCCCGACAGCGGCACCGACGCGCTGCAAGGCGCGGTGCACATCTTGAACGCCCTGCACGCCCTCAACACGCAATACCTGCAAGTCACATCCCAGGTCGAAGGCATCAGCCACCCTTATTTGAACGTGGGCCTGATCGAAGGCGGCACCAACACCAACGTGGTGCCCGGCAAAGTCAGCTTCAAGCTCGACCGCCGCATGATCCCCGAAGAGAACCCCGCAGAAGTCGAAGCCAGCATCCGCCAGACCATTGCCGATGCGGCGGCGAGCTTCAAGCCGCCACGCGGTGGCCATGTGCTGAAAGTGGATGTGCGCCGCATGCTGCTGGCCAACGCCATGAAACCCCTGCCCGGCAACAAGCCACTGGTGGACTCGATTCAAAAACACGGCGGCCAAGTCTTTGGTGAGCCCATAGCCGCCATCGGCACACCGCTGTACACCGACGTGCGCCTGTACGTGGAGCGCGGCATCCCCGGCGTGATCTACGGCGCAGGCCCGCGCACCGTGCGCGAATCCAACGCCAAACGCGCCGACGAGCATGTGCAACTGCAAGACCTGCGCCGCGCCACCAAGGTGGTGGCGCGCACCTTGCTGGATTTGCTGACGTAAGCCAAAAGCATACCTGGCCGCTGAAATTTCAACATGGCCACACCCCAAGCCCACATCAACCCGTCCATGCTCCGCTGGGCGCGTGGCCGTGTGGGCATTGATTTGCAAACCGCCGCCAAGGCGGCACACGTCAAGCCCGAGCAACTGGAGCGCTGGGAAATGGGCGATGGTTTGCCCACCTTCAAGCAAGCGCAAAACGTGGCCCATGCGCTGCATGCGCCGTTTGGTTTTTCTTTTTGCAGCAGCCACCAGAAGCCGCACCGCTGCTGCCCGAGCTGCGCACGCTCGGTGGTGCTGCGGTTGAAAAACCCAGCGTCAACCTGATCGAAACCATCCAGCACGCCCTGCAGCGCCAAGCTTGGTACGCCGATTACCAGCAAGAACAAGGGGGCCAGACCTTGGCCTTCGTGGGCAAATTCAAAGTCAGCACCAGCCCACGCACTGTGGCAGCCGATATTCGGCAAGTGCTGGGCGTGGACCTTGAACAAGGCCAACGCCAGTCGGATGTTTACCACCGCGAGCTGATACAGGCGGCTGAGCAGGCGGGTATCCTCGTCATGCGCAGCGGCATTGTGGGCAACAACACGCGCCGCAAACTGGACGTTGGCGAATACCGCCATGCGGGTTCCAAAAACAGCATGCGCCTTGCCAAAGCCGTCATCGCTGAAGCTTTCAGCGGGCGGCTCTTGCTGCGAGTCGCGGGCAAGCTGCGGCTTTAACACGTTCAGGCCAAGGTCGGTCATGAAGGGGTGCACCGTGATGCCCCCCCATACGCAAACTTGGTATGCAGCAAGTCTTTGAGCAACACAAGCGCAAGGCTTTTGTCGGACGCCGACACCAAGCTCACTACACTTGCAACTTTGGTTAAAAAGGGGCATCGATCCCAGTCCTTATGGAATTCATCAGCCTTCTGTTCATTTTGGCCACGGCCATCCACTGGCTCAATGTCCAAGGTCAGCGCAAACGCACGGCTTTGCTGGCCGAACAACTGCGCCCCTACCAAATCGAAAAACACATGGCCCAACTGACCAGCGCCTACATGCGCGCCTTGGGCGAATCCGACCCAGAGCGGCAGCAACAAATCATGCAACTGCAAGAGCAGGACGAACGGCAAATCGTCGCCGAGTTTCAAAATTTGGCCCGCGAGTTTGCCAAACTGCCTGCCCCGACCACTCGGGGCTTCAAACTCGCACTGCCCTTTGTCGATCAGCTCTCACCCAAAGCCAGCTTTGACATGCGCCGTCTGCTGGAAGTGCATGCCCAAGGCATTGAAAGCGCCGTGAACAACGTCCAAGGCTTGGGCACCAAAGCGCGTTCTTTTCGCATGATGGGCGAGATGTTTTTGATGCAGCACAGTTGCCACTGGTTTTGCCGCTCCAAAACCATCGCTTCAGCGCGCATGCTGGCGCAGCACCAAACCCGTTATGAACAAGCGCTCGACGCCGTGAGCGCCGAGACGCGCCAAGCTTATTTGGCCGTGCTCAACCGATGATCCGCCGCAACTGAGCTTGCCCTCAAGTGCGCGCCCAAGCCGTGCGCAGCGCATAGGCGCACCAAGCCACCGCCGTGTTGGCCTCTTGCAACACGCGGCCCATGGTGATGAAGCCGTGAATCTGCCGCTCAAAACACAGGTATTGCGAGGACACCCCCGCCCGGCTCAGGGCGTCGGCATACAACAAACCCTCGTCGCGCAATGGGTCAAAACCCGCGGTGAGCACCCATGCGGGCGGCAAATCGGAGTGTTTGCTGGCCAACTGCGGCGAGGCACGCCAGTCGAGCGCGTCTTGCGGGCCGCGCAGGTAGTGGCCGCTGTACCAGGCCATCGACTCGCGCGTGAGCATGTAGCCTTGGCCGTTGACCCGGTACGAATCGGTGTCGGGGGCCATCAGGGTGCTGGGGTAAATCAGCAACTGCATGACCGGTTTGCAGCCCAGATCGCGCAAACCCAAACAGGCCGCTGCAGCCAAATTGCCTCCTGCACTGTCGCCCCCCAAGGCGATGCGCTCGGGGTCTATGCCCAAAGTGGCCGCTTGGGCGAGCACCCATTGCCAAGCCGCCACCGCATCGTCGTAGGCTGCCGGAAATTTGTGTTCAGGCCCCAAACGGTAGTCCACCGCCACCACCACACCCCCGGCTTGTTGGCACAGGCTGCGGCACAGCACATCGTGCGTGTCCAGATCGCCAATGGTCCAACCGCCGCCATGCAAATACACCAACGCTGGCAGGGCCAAGCCAGCCCCCGTCGGGTGGTAGACCCGCAGCGCAATGGCCACGCCCGCATGACTGAATTGCAAGTCTTGCACCCGCCCGACCTCGGGCGCATCGGGCTGGGTAAAGCTGCGCCGAGCGCGGTAAGTGGCCCGCGCCTCGGCGGGCGTTTGCGTGTAAACCGGGGGAATGCCCTTGTCACTGAGCAAGGTCATCAAGGCTTGGGCTTGCGGGTCGAGCATGAGGCACTCCTGAAAGTTGGGGTCAATTGGGGCCAATCGCCAAAGACGAGCCAGACTGCATTTAACATCACCCCGGTCGCAGGCCAGCACAATGCGCCATGCGGTGACAGCGGCTCCACCCCATGTTGAGGGCAATTTTTGGCACCTCAGCTCTTTTGATCCATTTCCACGATGGGCAGGTAAAACATGAAGTCCAGTTTCAAGCGATCCCCCACCAGGCTGGCGTTCGGGCTTGGTGCCGCAGGCTTGGTGTGCAGCAGCGCAGCTTGGGCGCAGGCACCCACTGCCCTGCCCCTTTGGGAAATCGGTGCTGTTGCGCTGGGCGTATCGCAGCAAGCCTACCCGGGATCAGACCAAAACGTGGGACGCGGTTTGGCCTTGCCATTTTTCATCTACCGAGGCCAAGTGTTGCGGGCTGACCGAGGCTCCTTGGGTGTTCGGGCCATGAAAAGCCCCAGCTTTGAATTGGACTTGGGTGCTGCGGCGGCTTTTGGCTCCAACAGCGAGGACATCTCTGCACGCCAAGGCATGCCCAACTTGGGCACCTTGATCGAGCTGGGCCCTCGCCTCAAATGGAAGCTGGGCAGCGCGCCAGGCGGGGGCACCTGGCGCGCTGAGTTCCCTTTGCGCGCCGTGTTTGACCTGAGCGACGATGCGGCCCACCGCGGTTGGTCTTTTGAGCCCGAGCTGGCCTTCGAACGCCGCGCAAAAGGCGGCTGGCGCTACAGCACCACGCTGGGCCTGATCGTTGCCGACCAAGCACTGGCCGCCACCTTCTACCAAGTCACACCTGAGCTGGCCACCTTGACACGCCCTGCGTACACAGCCCAAAGCGGCTTGCTGGGCTGGCGACTGGGCACGTCGTTTTCGCGCAGCCTGAACCCGGACTGGCGCATGTTCGGTTTTGCCCGCATCGACAGCGTTGCGGGCAGCGCCAACCAAAACAGCCCCTTGGTGCGTCAGACCACTGGGGCCTCGGTGGGCCTGGGCGTGGCCTACACCTGGATGCGCTCAAGCGAACGCGCAGGCGACTGAGCCGCCAAGCTTGCCCGCAACAGCACGGCCTCTCAGCCACCCAGGCCCTGGGCATGACCAGCGGCGCGCAGCCATGCATGGCCATGCACCGGCGCGCTGACAACGCTCACAACGCCTTGCCGCATTTACAACGCCTTGCCGCACTGGCCGCACTTACCGCACTGGACTCGCAATGACCCCAACCCCGTCATCGCGAGGCACGAAGCGATCCAGCGTTGGCCGCGTCGCTGAGCGCCCGGCCAAGACGGGCCTTAAGCGCTGACTTTGCCGATCGCGCAGCTCACCATCGACTTGGCCTGCGCCAAGCCCGATTGAAAACCGGCCACCGAGCCTTTTTCGGGGTAACCCATGCTGCGCAGTTTTTCAAAAATGGTGCTGCGCTCGGCCTCATCGGCCACCAGCGTGATGCGTTGCAGCTCGCGGTCGATCTGCACCTCGCTCACCTCTGCCACGCTGGCCAAGCCCTTGCGAATGGTGTTTTCGCAGCCGCCGCATCGGATGTTTTCGACGTCAAAGCTCAAAGTGTTGTTCATGCTGGGGTCCTTTCAAAGACAGCCGTTGTGTTGTTTCCAAATGGTCTCGTGGCCCATGGCTTTGGCGAAGGCGGGCACTTGGCAGCGCTCTTCTTCGCTCACCGCCGTGTCCTGGGGTGCGCCCTGCACGGCGGGGTGGTGCATGCCGCGCAAGTCGGGGCCTTGCATGACCCAGCCGGCCACCACCACCATCACCGCCACAAAGCCCAGCAACACCAAGGCTTGGCCCCAGTGCCCGCCCGCACCGGCAGGCGGTGTGTAGCGGCAGGTGCCGCCGGGGCAAAGTTGGGCTTGTGCGGGGCGCAGCCAGTCGTGCAGCTTGCAGCCAATGCAAATGCCAAATGCGGTTTCAAAAAACATCAGCAACAAACAAGCGCCACACACCAGCATGTTGAGCGGCCAAATGCTGCGCTCAATCACCAGCAAATACATCATCCACAGGCCCAGCGCCAAGCCAATGCCCCAGGCAAAGCGCTTTTGGGGCGCGCCCACGTATTCGGGCTCTTGGCCGCGCACGACCCACTGGCCGAGGATCATGGCCGGGGCCCAGCGCGGGTTGACGAAGAGGCGAATGCCGAACTCGATCACAAAGGCCACCACAAACACCTGCGTGGTTTTGAATTGGCCCAGCAGCAAGGCCTGTGCAAACGCGGCAAAGGCCACCACAAACAAAATACCGGCGCTGGCGCGCACCGCGCGTTCGTTGAACACGGGCACCGCGTAATCGGGCAGGGTCTGGCCAAAGGCAAAAAATGGGGTTTTCATGCGGGCAGTATGCGGCGCGGCAGCGCTTTCTCATATGATTTGAATCACATGAACACCGCCCCCCAGACCCGCGCTTGCTCGACCTCTTGCCCCCGGCCCTGTTGGCCGAATGCGAGGCGCTGCAGTGGCGCAAAGGCGATCGCTTGTTTGCCACAGGCCAGCGCCCGTGCCATTTGTTTTGGGTGCACACAGGCCAAGTGGTGCTCGAGCGCGGCACGGCCAACGGCGCCAGCGTGGTCTTGCAGCGCACGCACCAAGGCTTTGTGAGCGAAGCCAGCCTGCAGTCACCGCGCTACCACTGCGACGCCGTGGTGGTGGTCGATGCGCACATCACCCGCGTGCCGGTGCCTGCGCTCTTGCAAGCGCTCACCGACGACCCGGCCTTTGCCCTGCGCTGGATCGGCATGCTCAACCAAGAAGTGCGCCGCTTGCGCTTGCAGTGCGAGCGCCTGAACCTCAAAGGCGTGCAAGCGCGTGTCTTGCACTGGCTCGAGACCGAAGGCACAAACGGTTGTTGCGCCGTGACAGCGGGCTACAAATCGATGGCCGCCGAACTGGGCGTGAGCCACGAAGCGCTGTACCGCGCCTTGGCCGATATGGTGGAGGCGGGCTTGGTGTTGCGCCATCCCGAGCGTTTGTGTTTGAAGGCTGGCTCACCGCCATGCTCCCCGTAGGCGCGGTCTCTGACCGCGGTGCGCCCCGCAGGAGCGGTCTCTGACCGCGATACTGCCCGTAGGAGCGGTCTCTGACCGCGATGACTTGGTTTCAAGCGATCCATCGCGGTCGGAGACCGCTCCCACAACTCAAGGAAAACAGACGGCGTGCCGCCCGCAGGCAACACGCGCTGCTTGGCCAAAAGAGGGCCATCGGTCCAGCGCCCGAAACATGGCCAAGATGGCAGACGCGCGCTGGCTGCTGCGCGACTGAAAAAACCTGAAGGTTTTTTGAAGGCCGGCTCACCGCGATGCGCCCCGTAGGAGCGGTCTCTGACCGCGATGACTTGGTTTCAAGCGATCCATCGCGGTCGGAGACCGCTCCCACAACTCAAGGAAAACAGACGGCGTGCCGCCCGCGGGCAACACGCGCTGCTTGACCAAAAAAGGGCCGTCAGTCCAGCGCCCGAAACATGGCCAAGATGGCAAAGGCGCGCTGGCTGCTGCGCGACTGAAAAAACCTGAAGGTTTTTTGAAGGCTAGCTCACCGCCATTCTCCCCGTAGGAGCGGTCTCTGACCGCGATGACTTGGTTTCAAGCGATCCATCGCGGTCGGAGACCGCTCCCACAACTCAAGGAAAACAGACGGCGTGCCGCCCGCGGGC
>NZ_JBIKIL010000076.1:0-17785 GCF_044361645.1 Limnohabitans sp.
CCACATGGACATGGGCACCGATTGGGCGATCTCGGTGGCGCTTTGGGTCGAGGCCACAAAAGTCAGGTACAGCGGGAAGGCCACGATCACCACCCCCAGGATCAGCACCAGGTGAGACAGGACCGTGAGGCCGGGTCGTTTTTCAATCATGGGGGCGGACTCAGTACTGGACTTTTTTCTCGACAAAACGGAACTGCACCACCGTCAGCGCCACCACGATCAGCATCAAAATCACCGACTGCGCGGCCGAGCCGCCCATGTCCAGCGCCTTGAAGCCGTCGTAATAGACCTTGTAGACCAAGATGGCGGTGTCTTTGCCCGGGCCGCCTTGGGTGGTGGCGTCGATGATGCCGAAGGTGTCAAAAAAGGCATAAACCACGTTGATCACCAAGAGGAAAAACGTGGTGGGTGAAAGCAAGGGAAACACAATGGTCCAAAAGCGGTGCCAGGGGCTGGCCCCATCGATGGCGGCGGCCTCCAGCAGGGATTTGGGGATGGACTGCAGCCCGGCCAAAAAGAACAAGAAGTTGTAGGAGATTTGCTTCCACACGGCAGCCACCACGATCAGGGTCATGGCGTGGCCCGAATCGAGCAAGTGGTTCCACTCGATGCCCACAGAGCGCAGGTAAAAAGCGATGACGCCCATGGGCGAGGCAAACATGAACAGCCACAGCACGCCCGCCACCACTGGGGCGACTGCGTAAGGCCAAATGAGCAAGGTTTTGTAGATGGCCGCGCCTTTGAGCACACGGTCGGCCATGACGGCCAACAAGAGCGAGATGACCAGGCCGGAAACGGCCACCAGCAAAGAAAAAACAGCCGTGGTTTTGAAGGATTCGAGGTAGGTGCTGTCGGCAAACAGGCGCTCAAAGTTCTCCATGCCGACAAATTCGGTGCTGGTGCCAAAAGCGTCTTGTGACAGCACGCTTTGGTACAAGGCCTGTCCAGCGGGCCAGAAAAAGAACACCAGCACAATGGCCATTTGCGGTGCTATGAGCAGCCAGGGCAACCATCGGGACTGAAATCGAACGCGTTTTTCCATGGGGGCTCAGTTCAGACAAGCTAAAAAACTGAAAAGCAGGGACCCAAGGGCCCTGCTTTCAAGACACAGGCTGGGCAGCAAGCGGCCCAGCACAGGTTTACTTGTTGGCTTTTTGGAAGCGCTCGAGCTGCTCGTTGCCACGTTTGACCGCAGCGTCCAGCGCTTCTTTGGGGTCTTTTTTACCCGCCCAGACCTGTTCGAGCTCTTCGTCGTTGATGGTGCGGATCTGCACGAAGTTGCCCAAGCGGATGCCGCGTGACTTCTCGGTAGTCTTGCGGATCATTTGATCCACGGACACGTCGGTGCCGGGGTTTTGCTTGTAAAAGCCCGATTTCTCGGTCATCTCATACGACGCCTTGGTCAGCGGCAGGTAGCCGGTGCGCTGGTGGCTCTTGGCCGCTTCTTCGGCTTTGGACAGGTGGGCAAAGAACTGGGCCACGCCCTTGTATTCGTTGTCCTTCTTGCCTGACATCACCCACAGGCTGGCACCACCGATCACGGTGTTTTGCGGTGAACCCGCCACATCGGGGTAGTAAGGCAAGGTGCTGATGCCGCTGGCGAACTTGGCGTTGCGCTTGATGTTGCCGTACAGCGCAGACGACCCGGTCATCATGGCGCATTCACCTGCCACAAAGACTGCATCGGCCGCGCTGCCCCGACCTTTGTAAACGAACAAGCCGGTTTTGGCCATGTTGGCCAAGTTATCGATGTGGCGCACGTGCAAGGGGCTGTTGAAGTTCAAGCGGGCGTCGATGCCGCGCATGCCGTTGCCCTTGGTGGCGAATTCGGTGTTGTGCCAGGCCGAGAAACTTTCGAGCTGGGTCCAGCTCACCCAGCTGGTGGTGAAGGGGCACTTGTGGCCCGAGGCCTTGAGCTTGCCAGCGGCCAGCGCCACTTCGGGCCAGGTTTTTGGTGGCTTTTCGGGGTCCAGGCCAGCGGCCTTGAAGGCGTCCTTGTTGTAATGGAAAACGGTGGTCGAGCTGTTGAACGGGAAGCTCAGCATCTGCCCATTGGGGGCGGTGTAATAACCGGCCACGGCAGGCACGTAGGCGTTGGCGTCAAAGGTGACCCCAGCTTTTTTCATGACCTCGCCCACGGGCACGATGGCGCCCTTGCTGGCCATCATGGTGGCGGTGCCCACTTCGAACACCTGCAGGATGTGCGGGGCATTGCCCGAGCGAAATGCGGCAATGGCCGCCGTCATCGATTCGTCGTAGCTGCCCTTGAAGGTGGGCACAATTTTGTAGTCTTTTTGGCTGTTGTTGAAGTCTTTGGCCAAGTCGTTGACCCATTCACCCAAGGCGCCGCCCATGGAGTGCCACCACTGGACTTCGGTTTGAGCCTGGGCTGACACGCTGGCCAGGCCCAAGGTCAAGGCAGAGAGGGTGAGTTGCAGTTGGCGTTTCATAAAGTTCCCTAAAAGAGTGACAGAGTGTTGAAAAGAAACCAAACAAGGACATCTTGACTTGGTGAATATGCGTTCAGAAGATGACTTTTTTATTTAAACCTCATGAATGAATTGTGACAACCCGGACTTTCCATGAGTGCAGCGGCCCTCAAGCCATGCGCCTGTGCGGTGCCCCCACCCTCTGCGCGTGTTTGCTGCACTGCGGTAACATCCCTTCTCAGCCGGTTTGACACTTGTTTCGGGTCTGGCTGACAGCGTCATCAGCGACGTTTTTGACTGCACCACACCCATGAATGCACCCACCACGCTCCAACATTTGATGCAAGCCGACGCCGATGCGCCGCGTTTGCGCGAGATTCCATACAACTACACCAGCTTTTCAGACCGCGAGATCGTGCTGCGTTTGTTGGGCGAGTCGGCATGGGATTTGCTCAACGAATTGCGTGGCGAGCGCCGAACAGGCCGTTCGGCCCGCATGTTGTACGAGGTGCTCGGCGATATTTGGGTGGTTGAGCGCAACCCTTACCTGCAAGACGACTTGCTGGACAACCCCAGCCGCCGCAAATTGCTGGTCGAAGCCCTGCAGCACCGCTTAGGCGAGGTGCAAAAGCGCCGGACCCCCAGCTTGGATGCCGGCCGAGACGCTTTGGTCGGCCAGTTGTTGGTGTTGGCCAGTCAAGCGGTAGTTCAGTTCAACGAACGCTTCACCCGCATGGCCAAGCTGCGCAGCCAGGTGCAAAAGAGCTTGGGGCGCCTCACGGCCAAGGACAACATCAAGTTTGACGGCCTGTCGCGCGTCAGCCACGTGACCGATGCGACCGATTGGCGCGTGGAATACCCCTTTGTGGTGCTGACCCCCGACACCGAGACCGAGATGGCCGGACTGGTCAAGGGCTGCATCGATCTGGGCCTGACCATCGTGCCACGGGGCGGCGGCACGGGCTACACCGGCGGTGCCATTCCCTTGACCTGGAAGAGCGCGGTCATCAACACCGAAAAGCTCGAAGCCATGACCGAGGTCGAGATGGTCGACTTGCCAGGCATCGCGCACCCGATTCCCACCATCTACACCGAAGCCGGTGTGGTGACCCAGCGTGTGGCCGATGCGGCCGAGCGCGGCGGTTTTGTGTTCGCGGTCGACCCGACCTCGGCCGAGGCCAGTTGCATTGGCGGCAACATCGCCATGAACGCGGGTGGCAAAAAGGCGGTGCTGTGGGGCACGGCGCTCGACAACTTGGCCAGCTGGCGCATGGTCACGCCCGACGCCGAGTGGCTGGATGTGGTGCGCATGGACCACAACATGGGCAAGATCCACGATGCCGAAGTCGCCACTTTTGAGTTGCGTTACTTCAAGGCCGACGGCAAAACCCCGATCCGCACCGAAACCTTGGTGATTCCGGGCAAGACTTTCCGCAAGGAAGGCTTGGGCAAGGACGTGACCGACAAGTTTTTGAGCGGTCTGCCGGGTGTGCAAAAAGAAGGCTGCGACGGCCTGATCACCAGCGCCCGTTGGGTGCTGCACCGCATGCCCACGCATGTGCGCACCGTGTGCATGGAGTTTTTTGGCCACGCCCGAGAGGCCGTGCCCAGCATTGTCGAGATCAAAGACTTCATGTTTGCCGAGCAAAAGCGCAGCGGCACCGTGATGGCGGGCCTGGAGCATTTGGACGACCGCTATTTACGGGCAGTGGGTTACTCCACCAAATCCAAGCGCGGGGGCTTCCCCAAGATGGTGCTGATCGGAGACATCGCAGGCGACAACCCCGACGATGTGGCCAAGGCCACCAGTGAGATCGTGCGCATTGCCAACTCGCGCAGCGGCGAAGGTTTTGTGGCCATCAGCCCGGAGGCACGCAAAAAGTTCTGGCACGACCGCAAAAAGACCGCCGCCATTTCGCGCCACACCAACGCCTTCAAGGTCAATGAAGACGTGGTGATCCCGTTGCCGCGCATGGCCGAGTACACCGACGGCATCGAGCGCATCAACATTGAGCTGAGCCTGCGCAACAAGCTCAATCTGTGCCGTGAAATCGAAGCCTTTTTGGAGCGAGGCAACCTGCCCTTGGGCAAGCAAGACGAGGCCAGCGACATCCCGTCGGCCGAGTTGCTGGAAGACCGCGTGGCGCAAGCCCTGGCCGTGGTGCGCGAGGTGCGGGCGCAGTGGCAAGGCTGGTTGACCGATGTGGACAACTTGTTCCCTCAGCTGCAAGAACACACTTTGCGCGCCAGCTGGAAGACGCAAATCCGCCCGGCTTTCCAAAACATCTTTTCGGGCTCGGCCTTTTTGCCGATCCTGACCGAGGTCACGGCCATTCACCAGCGCGTGCTCAAGGGCCGCGTGTGGGTGGCGCTGCACATGCACGCGGGTGACGGCAATGTGCACACCAACATCCCCGTCAACTCCGACAACTACGAGATGCTGCAAACCGCCCATGAAGCGGTGGCCCGCATCATGGTGCTGGCGCGCAGCTTGGACGGCGTGATCTCGGGCGAGCACGGCATTGGCATCACCAAGCTGGAGTTTTTGACCGACGCCGAGTTGGCCAACTTCACCGCCTACAAGGCCAAGGTGGACCCTGAGGGGCGCTTCAACAAAGGCAAGCTGCTGCGTGGCGCGGCCCTCACCGGCTTGGGCGACGACGTGCACGCCGCCGATTTGACGCACGCCTACACGCCCAGTTTTGGCCTGATGGGCCACGAGTCGCTGATCATGCAGCAGTCGGACATTGGTGCCATCGCGGCCAGCGTCAAAGACTGCCTGCGCTGCGGCAAGTGCAAACCGGTGTGTGCCACGCATGTGCCGCGCGCCAACTTGTTGTACAGCCCGCGCAACAAAATCTTGGCCACCTCCTTGCTGGTCGAGGCTTTCTTGTACGAAGAGCAGACGCGGCGAGGCATTTCCATCAAGCATTGGCAAGAGTTTGAGGACGTGGCCGATCACTGCACCGTGTGCCACAAATGCCTGTCGCCGTGCCCGGTGGACATCGACTTTGGCGAGGTGTCCATGAACATGCGCAACCTGCTGCGCAAGATGGGGCAAAAAAGCTTTCGACCCGGCAACGCGGCGGCCATGTTCATGTTGAACGCGACCAACCCCGAAACCATCAAGCTGGCGCGCATGGCCATGGTGGGCGTGGGCATGAATGTGCAGCGCTTTGTGGCCGGTTTGCTCAAGGGTGTGGCGCGCAAACAAACCAGTGCACCGCCCGCTTCGGTGGGCACCGCGCCCATCAAGGAGCAGGTGATCCACTTCATCAACAAGAAGATGCCCGGCAATCTGCCCAAGAAAACCGCGCGCGCTTTGCTGGACATTGAAGACAACGACTACGTGCCCATCATCCGCAACCCCAAGACCACCAATGCCGAGACCGAGGCGGTGTTTTATTTCCCCGGTTGTGGCTCCGAGCGCTTGTTCAGCCAAGTGGGCTTGGCCACGCAGGCCATGCTCTGGCATGTGGGGGTGCAAACCGTTTTGCCACCGGGCTACCTGTGCTGTGGTTATCCGCAAAAGGGCTCAGGTCAGTTTGACAAGGCCGAGAAGATCATCACCGACAACCGGGTGCTGTTCCACCGGGTGGCCAACACGCTCAATTACCTGGACATCAAGACCGTGGTGGTGAGCTGCGGCACGTGTTATGACCAGTTGCAGGGCTATGAGTTCGACAAGATTTTCCCCGGCTGCCGCATCATCGACATCCACGAGTTTTTGCTGGAAAAAGGCATGAAGCTGGACGCCGGTGGCGCTTACCTGTACCACGACCCTTGCCACACGCCCATGAAGTTGCAAGAGCCCATGAAGACCGTCAAAGCCCTGCTGGGCGACAACGTGATCGAGAGCAAGCGTTGTTGTGGCGAGTCGGGCACCTTGGGCGTGACGCGCCCGGACATCTCGACGCAGGTGCGCTTTCGCAAAGAAGAAGAGCTGCTCAAAGGCGAGGCGGCGCTGCGCGACAGCGGTGCCCTGGCCCCAGAGGCCAATGTGAAAATCTTGACCAGCTGCCCCAGCTGCCTGCAAGGCTTGTCGCGCTTTGGCGACGACATGAAAAACGGCCTGCTCGAAGCCGACTACATTGTGGTCGAGATGGCCAAGCACATTCTGGGCGAGCAGTGGATGCCCGAGTACGTCAGCGCCGCCAATGCAGGCGGCATCGAGCGCGTGCTGGTGTAAGCCCAGCGCGCAAACCGACAGCAAAACTTCGAAAGCAAACGATGGCCGGATTGAAAAAAGACATGCCCCACCCCGAGTCGCTGACCCTGCACGGTCAGACCCGGGTGCTGGAAATCGGGTTTTCTGACGGGGCGCAGTTCCGCATCCCCTTCGAGCTGATGCGCGTGTACTCGCCTTCGGCCGAAGTGCAAGGCCACGGCCCGGGCCAAGAAGTGCTGCAAACCGGCAAGCGCGAAGTGGGCATTGCCGAGATCGAGCCTGTGGGCAACTACGCGGTCAAGCCCACCTTCACCGACGGGCACGAGTCGGGCTTGTTCACCTGGGAATACCTGTACTTTCTGGGCGACCAGGAAGCCGCTCTTTGGAAGCAGTACGAAGACCGATTGCAAGCCGCAGGCATGAGCCGCGACGCCAGCATGGTCGAAGCCGCAGCGGGCGGCAGCTGCGGTCACAAGCATTGAGGACCTTGGCATGAGCAGCACCCACTTTGGTTTCAAAACCGTCGACGAACGCGACAAAGCCCAGCATGTGCGTGGCGTGTTCGACTCGGTCGCGGCCAAATACGACGTGATGAACGACCTCATGTCCATGGGCCTGCACCGCGTGTGGAAGGCTTACACCACACAAGTGGCCAAGCTCAAGCCGGGCGATCAGGTGCTGGACATCGCGGGCGGCACAGGCGACTTGTCCATGGCCTTTGCCCAAAAAGTGGGGCCCACAGGCCGCGTGGTGCACACCGACATCAACGAAGCCATGCTGTCCACCGGGCGCAACCGCCTGCTGGACCAAGGCTTGGCCTTGCCCACCTTGGTGTGCGATGCCGAGCAACTGCCTTTTCCCGATGACCACTTCAACCTGGTCAGTGTGGCTTTTGGCTTGCGCAACATGACGCACAAAGACGTGGCCTTGAAAGAAATGTGCCGTGTCCTCAAGCCCGGTGGCAAATTGTTGGTACTGGAGTTTTCCAAAGTAGCCAAGCCCTTGGAAAAAGCCTACGACTGGTACAGCTTCAAAGTCTTGCCCCAGTTGGGCAAATTGGTGGCGGGTGACGCCGACAGCTACCGTTACTTGGCCGAATCCATCCGCATGCACCCCGGGCAAGAAGACCTGAAAACCCTTATGAAAAGTGCCGGATTTGGGCATGTGGATTTTCACAATTTGTCGGCTGGGGTGGTAGCCTTGCACATGGGTATCAAATGTTGATATCCGAACATTGATTTTCCGAGTTGGAGACACCATGAACAACAAGTTGATGACCCTGATGATTGCAGGCGTGATGACGCTGGGCAGTCTGAATGCTGAAGCTGCTCGCCGCATGGGCGGCGGCAAGTCATTTGGCCAGCAGTCCAACCAAGTCACCAAACGAGATGCTGCACCGCAAACCCCTGCTGCGCCAGCACAAAATGCCGCGCCGGCCAATGCAGCCAAGCCAGGTGCTGCGCCTGCGGCAGCCGCTGCCAGGAAGCCATGGGGTGCCATGTTGGGCGGTTTGGCCGCTGGTTTGGGTTTGGCTTGGTTGGCCAGCTCTCTGGGCTTGGGTGAAGCCTTTGGCAACATTTTGATGATGCTGCTGATAGGTGCCGCTGTTGTTTTCATCATTGGTATGGTCATGCGTGCCCGGCGCAATGGTTCATCCTCTGCGGTGGGCGGTCTGGCGATGCAGGGTGCGGGTGCCTCGGCAGAAAACCCGGCCACATTCAGGCAGTACAGCCCCAATAACGTTGGCAACGACGCTTCGGCCCGACCTTGGGAGGCACCAAACAGCCGTTTTGATTCCTCTGCCGCCGCGCAGTCGTCGGGCTCCATGATCGGTTCGGGCATCGGATCTGGTTTGAGTGGTTCGCAAAGCTGGGGTGTTCCAGCCGGTTTCGATGTCGACAGCTTCATCACCGCAGCCAAGCGCAATTTTGTGACGCTGCAAGACGCCTGGGACCGCTCAGACATCAGCGCACTTCGCGCCATGATGACCGATGCCATGGTGCTCGAAATTCGCAACCAACTGTCTGAGCGCGAAGCGCAGTTTCCCGGCCAGCCCAACAAAACCGAGGTGGTCATGCTGGACGCCCAATTGTTGGGCATTGAAGAGCAGGCCGACGCTTACATGGCCAGTGTCGAGTTCAACGGCATGATCCGCGAAGATGCAGCCTCAGGCCCAAGCCCATTCCGTGAAGTCTGGAACATGACCAAATCCAAACAAGGCGGCGGCTGGTTGGTGGCAGGCGTGCAAGCCTTGCAATAATGCCCGGGCCCCCGGGTGGGCCCGCACTTTCGTGAATAATCGGGGACTATGGCAACACAGTCCCCTTTTTCATGGGCCGCGCAGGCGCTACCCGACCTTGCGGCTCAACTGACCCAGCAGTTTTCAGCCACTTTTCAGCCTCCAGCGTGGGTGCTCGATGAGAGCGTTAACCGGTTGGTTTTGTTCCTCAACCATGTGCTGATGAGCGAACCCGAAGCCATGACGCGTTTGGCTCGCCAAAAGGGACAGCGCATCGACTTGGTCTGGGGGCGCATTCAGCTGCAACTGACACCCACCCCTGCGGGCCTTTTGGAGCGCTGCCGCTTGGACGGCTTTGACTTGCGCTTGACAGTGACCGAAGAAACCCCGCTCGCCTTGGCCGCGGCGCTGGCCCGTGGCGACAAGCCCAAGGTGCGCATTGAAGGTGATGTGCAATTGGCGGCTGAGATCAACTGGTTGATCGACCATGTGCGCTGGGATGCCGAGGAAGATCTGGCCCGCCTGATGGGCGATGCCGCGGCCCACACCTTGGCACAAGTCGCTCGGCACGCCACCAACACCCTGCGCGCCTTTGTGGCCAAGCGATCCAGCACCGAGTTGCGCACAGGTGGCGGGACATGATGCGCTGGAGCCGTTATGGGCGCGGTGCATTCATTGTTTTCATCGTCTTGCGCTACGGCTTAGACGAATTGGTGCTGGCGAGTTTTCAAAAACCCTGGCTGCGCGTTTTGGCCCGGGTCTTGTCGGTGGGGCGTGATTTGCGCTCACCTCGCGCAGTGCGCTTGCGTGAAGCTTTGGAGCGTTTGGGGCCGATTTTTGTGAAGTTTGGCCAGGTGCTGTCCACCCGCCGTGATCTGCTGGCTCCCGATATCGCCGAAGAGCTGGCCAAGCTTCAAGACCGGGTGCCGCCTTTCAGCTCGGCCATCGCGGTGGCATCGATCGAGCGCGCCTTCAACCGCAAAGTGGATGACATTTTCGAAACTTTTGAGCGCGAACCTGTGGCCAGCGCCTCGATTGCGCAAGTGCACTTTGCCACCTTGCGGGGCAAATCTGGCGATGTCCGTGAGGTGGCCATCAAGGTGTTGCGCCCAGGCATGTTGCCTGTCATCGACAAAGACATCAGCCTCATGCGCATGATGGCCGGTTGGGTTGAAAGCCTGAGCGCCGATGGCAAACGCCTCAAACCCCGAGAGGTGGTGGCCGAGTTCGACAAGTACCTGCACGACGAGTTGGATCTGGTGCGCGAAGCGGCCAATGCCGCCCAACTGCGGCGCAACATGCAAGGGCTCAACCTGGTGCTGATCCCCGAGATGATTTGGGATTTTTGCCACCCCGAGGTCATCGTCATGGAGCGCATGCATGGCGTGCCCATCAGCCAGGTGGACCGCTTGCGCGACGCGGGTGTGGACATTCCCAAACTGGCGCGCGATGGCGTGACGCTGTTTTTCACACAAGTTTTTCGCGACGGCTTTTTCCATGCGGACATGCACCCCGGCAACATCCAGGTGAGCTTGGCCCCAGAAACCTTTGGCCGCTACATTTCACTGGACTTTGGCATCGTGGGCACGCTCACCGAATACGATAAAGAGTATTTGGCGCAAAATTTCACCGCTTTTTTTCGACGTGATTACAAGCGCGTGGCGGAATTGCACATCGAGTCGGGGTGGGTCCCAGCGGAGACCCGGGTGGACGAGCTGGAGTCGGCCATTCGCGCAGTCTGCGAGCCTTATTTTGACCGCCCGCTGAAGGAGATTTCCTTGGGCATGGTGCTGATGCGCCTGTTCCAGACTTCACGTCGTTTCCAGGTCGAAATCCAGCCCCAGTTGGTGTTGCTGCAAAAAACCTTGCTCAACATCGAAGGCTTGGGGCGCGACTTGGACCCCGAGTTGGACCTTTGGAGCACGGCCAAGCCATTTTTAGAAACCTGGATGCTGGAGCAAATCGGTCCTCAAAAGCTGTGGGAGGAGCTCAAGGCGCAAGCCCCGCACTACGCCAAATTGTTTCCGCAGTTGCCGCGTTTGCTGCACGACTACTTGAAGCCACAGCGCCACGCAAACGAGGCGTTCGACGTGGCGCAACTGCTCAAGGAGCAGCGTAAAACCAACGCCATGCTGCAAAGCCTGCTGTACATTGGTTTGGGTTTTGTGGTGACCATGGTGTTGTTTCAAATTTGGACCCATTTGGCTTGGCGTTTCTGAACGCGAACCGCGCACTGGGCCTGTTGGGGTTGACGCCAGCGTGCGCTGCTGTGCGAAATCCAATCAGCCCTAAAAGACCCTTGACGGGCCCGCAAAACCCCCAAAACCCCCAAAGCCCTCAAAGCCCTCAAAGCCCATTGATGCACTTCAAGCTCGTTTTTTGCGGGCTTGCCGGGCCGAGTAAACACCGAATGCCACAACCGCCAAGGTGACCACCAGCATCAGCAAGGTGGCTGCTGCATACACAGAGGGGTTCACGCCCCGTCTGGCGTAGCTGAAAATCACCTGTGGCAATGTGGTCACACCTGGGCCCGACAAAAATTCTGAAATCACCACATCGTCGAACGAAAGTGTGAAAGTCAGCAGCCATGCCGCGAGCAAAGCCTGGGAAATATTGGGCAAGGTCACCAAAAAAAACACTTGACCCGGACGGCATCCCAAGTCCATCGCCGCCTCTTCCAGCGACCGGTCCATTTCTTTGAGCCGCGATTGAATGACCACCGTGGCATAGGCCATGCCCAACAAAACGTGTCCCAGCACAATCGTCGTCAGACCACGGTCGGGCCAACCCAGACTGCGTTGGGCGCTGACCGACAGCAGCAAAAGCGATAAACCAATGATGACCTCAGGCATGACCAAGGGGGCATTCAACATGGCCGTGAAAACCTTGCGACCGCGAAACTGGGTGTAGCGCACCAAGGTATAGGCCGCCAGCGTGGCCAGCACCACCGACAAAGATGCGGTGATGAACGCCACCTTCAATGACACCCAAAAGCCTTCGAGCAGCCTTGGGTCATTGGCCAGCGCCTCGTACCAGCGCCATGAAAACCCGGTGAATTTGCTGTCTTGGCGGGTGCTGTTGAAGGAAAAAACCACCAAAAAAGCCAAGGGTGCGAACAAAAAGCCATACACCAAAGCCATCCAAAGCTTGCCCACATGGGTTTGGAGCCAACGCGTCATGCTTGCTCCTTTTCGGCTTGGCGGGCCACTTTGGCGTTGTACCAAGCCAGGGGCAGCACCACGCCCAATATCATCACCACCGCCAAAGCCGAGGCGCGCGGCCAATTGTTGCTGCTGAACATTTCATCCCAAACCACGCGGCCAATCATCACGTTTTCGGCGCCGCCCAGCAAGGAAGGGATCACAAACTCACCCAAACAGGGAATGAAAACCAGCATGGAGCCGGCCAAGATACCCGAACGGCTCAAAGGCACTGTGACCAACCAAAAAGCCTTCCAGGGACTGGCCCCAAGGTCGTGTGCAGCTTCCAGCAAACGTGGATCGAGTTTGACCAAGGTGGCATACACCGGCAACACCATGAAGGGCAGGTAAACATAGGTCATGCCCACCAGCATCGAGACGTCGGTATAAAGCATTGGGATTGGCTCTTGGATCAGCCCCATCCAGAGCAACAGATTGTTCAAGATGCCTTGGTCGGCCAAGATGCCTTTCCATGCGTAGACGCGCAGCAAAAATGATGTCCAAAAAGGCAGCATCACCAGCATCAGCAAAACGGGTCGCACATGGGCCGGAGCCCGCGCTAAAAAATAGGCAAAAGGGTAGCCCAGAAACAAACAAAAAACAGTCGTCCAAAAAGCGTACTTGAGCGAGAGCCAGTAAGCGCCAATGTACAAAGTGTCACCCCAGCGGCCATCGCGATCGACCAGCAAACTGATGTAGTGGCTCAGCTTGAGGTTGAGTTGCCAGCCATCGGTCTCGGTGTGGCTCAGCAAGGGTGCGAATGGGTTGAGTTGTTCACCCATGTCGGTCACACTCAAACGCAACAAAATCACAAAAGGCGCGGCAAAAAACACCCACAACCAAAGGGTTGGAATGCCCATGACGGTGCGTCGACCGGGACGCAAGCGTGCGGCGAGGCGAGAAAAAATGGGGCTCATGTTGTCAACAGCACGCCAGCTTGGGTGTCCCAAAAACAATGAACCGTGTCGCCCCAGACAATGTCGTCCTCGTGGTTTCGGCTGCGGTTGGTTTGGGTGACTTTGAGCACACTGCCGTCAGGCAGTTTCACAATGTAGGTGCTGTAACTGCCCATGTAGGCAATCTCGCTGACCACGCCCGAGACGCTGTTGGCTGAGCGTGCCGAGCCTGCGTCGGGGGGGCGTTTGTCGATGCGGATTTTTTCGGGACGCACCGCCAAGGACAAGGCCATGCCCTGGGGGTGCGACGAACCGTGTCCGAGTGTGAAATGACCTTGTGGCGTCAAAATGTCGGACTGCCGCGTGTCCGCCTGCAACAAATGGCCATCGAACAAATTGATGTTGCCAATGAAGTCTGCAACAAACCGGCAATTGGGGGCTTCGTAAATTTCGGTCGGACTGCCCAATTGCAAAATCCGGCCTTGGCTCATGACCGCAATGCGCGAGGCCATGGTCATGGCCTCCTCTTGGTCGTGCGTGACCATGACGCAGGTCACCCCAATCGACTCGATGATGTTGACCAATTCGAACTGGGTTTGTTCGCGAAGTTTTTTGTCCAAAGCGCCGAGTGGTTCGTCCAGCAAAAGAAGTTGCGGTTTACGTGCCAAGCTGCGGGCCAAGGCCACGCGCTGTTGTTGACCGCCAGACAATTGGTGGGGCTTTCGGGTCGAGAACTTTTGCAATTGCACCAAGTCCAACATGGCCTCCACCCGTTGGGCCATGGCATCTTTGTCCATGCCCATGCGGCGCAGACCAAAGGCAATATTTTCCCAAACCGACAAATGGGGGAACAAAGCGTAGGACTGGAACATCATGTTGATGGGCCGCTCGTAGGGCTGCAGCAAGCTGATGTCTTGCTCGCCCAAAAATATCTGACCAGAGGAGGGCGATTCAAAGCCCGCAAGCATGCGCAGCAAAGTCGACTTGCCGCAGCCAGAGCTGCCCAGCAGCGCGAAGATCTCGCCTTTGCCAATGTCCAAGCTGACATCATCTACAGCCAAAGCGCTGTCAAAACGCTTGGTCAGATTTTGGATGCGGAGAAAACCATGCGGTTCAGGCAGAGTCGAGGTCATGGGGTGTCTTTCGGGGCAAAACGAAAGGCTGTGCACGCGTGGTGCACAGCCTGAGTTCAGGGGTTTGCCGCAAGGGCAGACCTCACTTGCCTTGTTTGAAGCGGGTGTAGGCCGCAGTCAAGGATTCACGCGTTGAATTGCTCAAGCTGGCCGGTGAAACCGCCTGTTGCAAACTGGCTTCGTCCAAAAACACGCTCTTGTTTTGGGCCATTTCAGGGGCAACAAAAGCGATGCTGGCTTTGTTGGCTGTGGGGTAACTCAGTTCGTTGGTCAAAGCGGCAGAAACTTCGGGTTTCAAAAAGTAGTTGATGAAGGCCATGGCGTTGTTGGGGTGCTTGGCATCTTTGGGCACGGCCAAATTGTCAAAAAACAGCAAGCCCCCGGTTTGGGGTACCAAAGCCTCGATTTCTTCAGCACTTTGGTTTTCGATGGCGCGGCTGCGGGCAATGTTGATGTCGCCAGCCCAGCCCAGCACCACGCAAGCTTTGCCCCCGGCCAAGTCATCGATCAAAGTGCTGGAGAACAAGCGGATGTCTTTGCGCACCAAAGCCAACATGTCACCCGCAGCCTTGTGATCGGCTGTGTCGGCCGAATAGGCGTTTTTGCCGATGTAGTGCAGAGCGGGTGGCATCACTTCGGTGGGGGAGTCCAAAAAGGCAATGCCGCAAGATTTGAGTTTGCTGGTGTAGGTGGGGTTGAAGACGAGGTCCCAAGCGTTGTCCGGCATGGGGGTGTTGCCCAGAGCTTTGGCCACTTTGGTCTTGTTGATGCCTACGGTGGTGAAGCTCCATGCCCAGGGCACCAAGTGAGCATTGCCGGGGTCGACCGCATCGAGTTTGGCCATGATGGCGCTGTCGAGGTTGGACAAATTGGGAATTTTTGACTTGTCCAAAGCCTGCAGCAAGCCCGCTTCAATTTGGGATTGGGCAAACACTGCGCCTGGAACCACGATGTCGTAGCCAGAGTTGCCAGCAATCAATTTGGCTTGCAGCACCTCGTTATTTTCGAAGGTCTGGTAATTGACCTGGATGCCAGTTTCTTTTTCAAAGTCACTGACCATGTTTTCGCTGATGTAATCGGGCCAGTTGTAGATGTTCAGCACTTTGGCTTCTGCATTGCTGGGGGCTGTTGCAGTCGCTGGGGCCGGTGCAGGGGCTGGCGTTTCTTTTTTTCCGCAAGCGGACAGTGCCAGAGTGCACAAAACGGTCAATACAAAACGTGTGTTCATGATCGTGAAAGCTCCTTAGAGATTTGGCGTGAGGTCAGGCACTGGGCCAATGCAGTTTTGACCCGCCGCGATTGTATAAGAAGGTGCTTTTATGGGTGATCCACAGCTTGTCATGCCAAGGTCAATGAAAGGGCGCGCGCTTGTGGCAACCCAAGACCCTGGTTTGGGCAGCTGGCATGGGCGCTGCGCAGGCGCGTTGCGTGCGGGCGTTCGATTTACAATCGAGGGTTACCATTTTTCCAGACAGGTTGCCTCTCATGCCCATTTACGCTTACAAGTGCGACGCCTGCGGTCATGCCAAAGATGTGCTGCAAAAAATGAGTGATCCCCCCTTGACCGATTGCCCAAGCTGTGGCGCGCCCAAATTCAGCAAAAAACTCACGGCTCCAGGCTTTCAGCTCAAAGGCACGGGCTGGTACGCCACCGACTTCAAAGGCTCAGGCGCTGCTGCTGCGCCAGCTGCTGCCACTGCCGATGCGGTGGCCGCTCCTGCCACCGCCGCGCCCGCTTCGGCTGGTGACAGCCCTGCCACCCCTGCGGCCAGTGCCAGCAGCTGTGCGGCTTCTTGCGCGTGTCATTGAGTACCTTTGTCAATATGTTCCATTTGCCCATGGCCCTGACATGAAACACCGCAGCTTCAAACAGTATTTTGTCACTGGCTTGCTGGTGTGGTTGCCCATGGGCATCACGGTGTGGGTCATCATGGGTTTGGTGGGTTTGCTCGACGCCATTTTTTTAGTGGTGCTGCACGCGGCCGACACCTTGATTCCCGGTGTGCACGCCAGCGCCGAATATTTGCGCGGCATCCCCGGTTTGGGCGTGGCCATCGTGGCCTTGGTGATTTTTGCCACGGGCGTGTTTGTTGCCAACATGTTTGGCCAATGGTGGTTGCGCAAATGGCACGGTTTAATGAACCGCATTCCTGTGGTGCGCAGCATTTACACCAGCGTCAAGCAGGTGGCCGATACCTTGTTCTCGGGAAGCGGTCATGCCTTTTCCAAGGCCTTGCTGGTGCAATACCCGCGCCAAGGTTGCTGGACCATCGCCTTTTTGACGGGCGCGCCTGGCGGTGAGGTGGCCACACACATGGACCAGCCCATGGTCAGCGTGTACGTGCCCACGACACCCAACCCCACCTCGGGTTTTTTCTTGATGATGCCCAAGGCGGATGTGGTGGAGTTGAACATGAGCGTCGACGATGCCCTCAAGTACATCATCTCAATGGGGGTCGTGGTGCCCGAAATGCGCGCACCCGCCCTCCAAACCGTGCCAGTGGCTGCGCCCCAGCCCGAACCTCGGCCTGTTTGAGGCTTGCTTGAGGCCTCTTTTTCACCCACTTTGCTTGCCCAATCTGAAAGTTTTACAACATGTCCATGCGCTCCCACTACTGCGGTCTGGTGACCGACGTTCTGATCGGTCAAACCGTGAGTTTGTGCGGCTGGGTGAATCGCCGCCGTGACCACGGTGGCGTCATCTTCATCGACCTGCGCGACCGCGAAGGCAATGTGCAAGTCGTGTGCGACCCGGATCGCCCCGACATGTTCAAGGTGGCCGAAGACGTGCGCAACGAGTACTGCGTGCAGATCAAAGGCAAGGTGCGCGCGCGCCCCGAGGGCACCAGCAACGACGGCTTGAAGAGCGGCAAGATCGAGGTCTTGTGCCACGAGTTGATCGTGTTGAACGAGTCGGTCACACCGCCTTTCCAAATCGATGACGACAACCTGTCGGAGACAACACGGCTGACGCACCGCGTGCTGGACCTGCGCCGCCCCTACATGCAAAACAACCTCATGCTGCGCTACAAGGTGGCGATGGAGGTGCGCAAGTACTTGGACGAGAACGGCTTTGTCGACATCGAAACCCCCATGCTGACCAAGAGCACGCCCGAAGGTGCGCGCGACTATCTGGTGCCCAGCCGCGTGCACGAGGGCCATTTCTTTGCCCTGCCCCAGTCGCCCCAACTCTTCAAGCAGTTGTTGATGGTGGCGGGCTTTGACCGTTATTACCAGATCACCAAGTGCTTTCGCGACGAAGACTTGCGCGCCGACCGCCAGCCCGAATTCACCCAGATCGACATCGAAACCTCCTTCCTCACCGAAGAAGAGATCCGCGACATGTTCCAGGGCATGATCAAGCGCGTGTTCCAAAAGACCATCGGTGTGGACTTGGGCGAATTCCCGGTCATGACCTACCAAGACGCCATGCACATCTACGGCTCTGACAAGCCCGATTTGCGCGTCAAGCTGCAGTTCACCGAAGTCACCGACGTCATGGGCGATGTGGACTTCAAGGTGTTCTCAGGCGCGGCCAACATGAAAGGCGGCCGCGTGGTCGCCCTGCGCGTGCCGGGTGGTTCGGTGGAAGGCGGTGGCATCAGCCGTGGTGAGATCGACGCTTACACCGAGTTCGTCAAGATCTACGGCGCCAAAGGCCTGGCTTACATCCGCGTCAACGACCTGTCCAAAGGCCGTGACGGTTTGCAGTCGCCCATC
>NZ_JBIKIL010000005.1:0-64137 GCF_044361645.1 Limnohabitans sp.
GTTTGCGGCCCTGGAATTGACACCGCCGACCTCATCAGACCTCGCCAAGCCTGTTTTGTAGTCTGCGGTTTGACCTCGGTTTCTAATCGAATCAATCACTTACGTGCAGGAAGTGTCGAACTTGTGGATCCATGGACTGCCGCGTCGCTGCGCTCCTCGCAGTGACGGGGATTTGAGTGACACCGCCAGCCACTTTCCCGCCGTCGCGAGGCACATTCCGTCATCGCGACCCACATTCCGTCATCGCAACCCAGTTTCACGTCAGTGCGACCCAGTTTCCCGTCATCGCGAGGTACGAAGCGATCCATGGACTGCCGCGTCGCTGCGCTCCTCGCAGTGACGGGGATTTGGGTGAAATCGCGACCCAGTTTCCCGCCGTCGCGAGGTACTTCCCGTCATCGCGACCCAGCTGCCCGTCATCGCGAGGTACGAAGCGATCCATAAAAACCCTCTATCCAAGCCTTTACAGCTCTGCCAAACTTTTATAAAGAGGGGTTGGGTATGAAGCAAGCCTGTGTTTACATCATGGCCAGTTCACGCCATGGAACGCTTTATGTTGGCGTCACAAGTGCACTGCCCGCTCGCGTGTGGCAACACAAGAATGGCAGTCTCGGTGGCTTCACCAGCAGGTACCACGTGCATCAGTTGGTCTGGTTCGAAATGCATGCCGACATGTTGGCTGCGATCGGACGTGAAAAACAGATCAAAGCAGGTTCGCGGCTCAAAAAAATTGAACTGATCGAAACGATGAATCCGCAATGGATAGATCTATACGAAAATATTTTGTAGCTGGCATCAAGGGCAACTTGGCTTCATCCCACCACTCAATTTCAATCGATCGCCAGGTCGCTGCGCGCCTCGCAGTGACGGGGATTTGGGTGACACCGCCAGCCACTTTCCATCATCGCGACCCAGTTTCCCGTCATCGCGAGGTACGAAGCGATCCATGGACTGCCACGTCGCTGCGCTCCTCGCAGTGACGGGGATTTGGGTGACACCGCGAGGCACTTGCCCGCCGTCGCGAGCCACTCTCCGCCGTCGCGAGGCACATTCCGTCATCGCAAGGTAATTGCTCGTCATTGCGACTTACTTCCCGTCATCACGACCCAGTTTCTCGTCATCGCGAGGCACGAAGCGATCCATGGACTGTCGCGTCGGTGAGCGCCGCGCAGTGGCCGTTTTCACTGTGACCGTGGCAATTGCGTCGCTTCGCGCGCCAGCGCTTCGATGCGCGCCCAGTCGCCTTGGGCCAGTGCGTCGGCGGGCACCAGCCATGAGCCGCCCACGCAGGCGACGTTGGGGAGAGCCAAAAATTCAAGGGCATTGCCCGGTGTGACGCCGCCCGTGGGGCAAAACCTCACATCAAAAAACGGGCCACTCCAGGCCTTGAGCATGGCCGGGCCACCGGCTTGCATGGCGGGGAAGAACTTGAGTTCGGTGTAGCCGTCTTCTTGCGCCATCATGATTTCGCTGCCGGTGGCCACACCAGGCAAGAGCGACAAGCCGTGGTCTCGGCAGGCCTGCCCCACCGCACGGGTGTAGCCGGGGCTGACCGCAAAACGGGCGCCGGCTTTGGCCGCTGCGGCCGCATCAGCGGGGCTGCGCACCGTGCCCGCACCGACCACGGCACCGGGCACTTCTTGGGCGATGGCTTGCATGCAGGCCAGCGCCTGCGGGGTGCGCAAGGTCACCTCCAGCATGCGTATACCGCCCGCCACCAAGGCACGCGCCATGGGCACGGCATGCGCCACATCGTGGAGCACGATCACGGGGATCACCGGCGCGTCTTGCATCACTTGCAAGGCCGTCAAAGGGGCATTGGAATTCACAGCCATGTGCAGGCTCCTTCTTCGGCTTTGAGCGCATTGCGACGCAGGTTGGCAAACAGTTCGCGGCCCATGCCCACGCCGTTGGCAGCGCGCAGCTCAGCGGGCATTTGGGCCAGTGGGCGGGCGGCCCAATCGGCCTCGCTCACCAGCACTTGCAAGCTGCCTGCCACACCGTCTAAGCGGATCACATCGCCGTCTTGCACCTTGGCCAATGGGCCACCGGCTGCGGCTTCGGGCGAGACGTGGATGGCGGCAGGCACTTTGCCCGATGCGCCGCTCATGCGGCCGTCGGTGACCAGCGCCACCTTGAAGCCTTTGCCCTGCAGCACCGCCAGCGGCGGGGTGAGTTTGTGCAGCTCGGGCATGCCGTTGGCTTGCGGGCCTTGCCAGCGCACCACGCAGACCATGTCTTTGTCCATGTCACCGGCCTTGAACGCGGCCAGCAAGGCTTCTTGTGAATTGAACACCCGGGCGGGCGCCTCGATCACATGCAGCGCCTCGGGCACGGCCGAGACCTTGATGACGCTGCGGCCCAGATTGCCTTGCAACAGCTTGAGGCCGCCCGTGGCGCTGAAGGGCTGGCTGGCCGGGCGCACCACGGTGTCGTCTTGGCTGGCCCCAATTTCGCGCCAGACCAATGCCCCATCGGCTGTGCTGGGCTTGCGCGTGAACTCGCGCAGACCGCCGGGGCGCACCGTGAGCACGTCGGCATGCATGAAACCGGCGTCGAGCAGCTCGCGGATGACGTAGCCCGGCCCGCCTGCGGCTTGGAACTGGTTCACATCGGCCGTGCCATTGGGGTAGACGCGGCTGAGCAGCGGCACCACATCGGACAGGGCCGAGAAGTCGTCCCAGTCGATCACGATGCCTGCAGCCCGCGCCACCGCCACCCAATGGATCAAATGGTTGGTGGAGCCGCCCGTGGCCAACAGCGCCACCATGGCGTTGACGATGCTGCGCTCATCGACCAAGCGGCCAATGGGTGTGAAGTTTTTGCCTTTGACCAGCGCCAACACGGTGCGCGTGGCCTCGCGGGTCAGGTCTTGGCGCAGGCCATCGGCCGGGGAGATAAAGGCTGTGCCCGGCACATGCAGGCCCATGGCTTCGAGCAGCATTTGGTTGCTGTTGGCCGTGCCGTAAAAGGTGCAGGTGCCTTCGCCGTGGTAGGCCTTGGACTCGGCCTCGAGCAATTCCGGGCGACCCACCAAGCCCTGTGCGGCTTGCTCTCTCACCTTGGATTTGTCGGTGTTGGACAGCCCGCTGCCCATGGGGCCTGCGGGCACAAACACGGTGGGCAAGTGGCCAAAGTGCAATGCGCCAATCAGCAGACCTGGCACGATCTTGTCGCACACGCCCAGCATCAGCGCGGCGTCAAACACGTCGTGGCTCAGCGACACCGCCGTGGCCATGGCGATCACGTCGCGGCTGAACAGGCTCAGCTCCATGCCGGGCGTGCCTTGCGTCACGCCATCGCACATGGCGGGCACGCCACCCGCCACTTGGGCGGTGGCACCCAGTTTGCGGGCTTCGTCTTTGATGAGGTCGGGGTAGTGCTGCAGCGGCGCATGGGCCGAGAGCAGGTCGTTGTAAGCGTTGACGATGCCGATGTTGGGCGCGCGCGGGGCCACCACCTGGATTTTGTCCAAAGCGGTGGCGCGGTCTTTGTCGCCTGTTGGCATGGCGGCAAAGGCGTGGGCCACGTTGGCACAGCCCAGGCGCTGGGCACCCGGGTCTTGGTTGGCGGCAGCGTCGAGTTGCTGCAAATAGGCCTGGCGTGTCGCAAGACTGCGCTCGGTGATGCTGGCCGTGACCGCGGCCACGGTGGGGTGAAGTGTCATGGGGCAGTGCCTGGGTGGGTTGGCTGTGCAGGGTGGCTGGGTGTGGCGCTTGGATGACGTGCCTGGGCTGTCGTGGTAACCAAATTACATCACCGATGGTAACCGTGTTCTCCGATGGGGTGGTCACGAATCGGTTACAAAAGGCTGAGCGTTGAACCGCCAGACCCGAGGGCCGCAAAAAACCCGCCAAAGCGGGTTTTTGCACCAAGGGTTGAGGTCACTTGGCCGCCGTGCCCTCGCCAGCGGGGGCCTTGGCCTCTGCTGCGCCAATGGCAGGCGCAGTGGCCTCGGCCGCTGCTGCATCGGCCGCTGCTGCCTCGGCCGCTGCTGCATCGGCCGCTGCAGCATTTGGCGCTCATGCTGCTGTTGCAGCCCCTGCAGCCCTTGCTGCTGGGGCTTTTTTGCTTTTGACGATGCCCAAGCCAATGCCCAAGCTTGTGCCCAAGCCAATGCCCAAGCTTGTGCCCAAGCCAATGGCCAAGCTTGTGGCCAACAAAATCACGCGCACACAAACGGCCTCAACCACGGGTTGTTGGTCATCTTGCGAATTCAACATGCTGTTTTTCTCCGAAAATAGAGGCGAGAATGACATGGGGCCAGAAGGCAAATGACCGACATCCACCACACCGACACCCACGACCCACCCAAGGCCAAGCCGAATGTGGATGCGCCGCCTGCGCGCTGCGATGGCTCCAGCATGCGCTTCCAAACCGAGGTGCTGGAGCGCTTCAGGGCGCAAACGGCGGGGCAAGATTTGTGGGTATTTGCTTACGCCTCGCTGCTGTGGCGTCCAGAGTTCGAGGCACAAGAACAACACACCTGCCGCGTCTGGGGCTGGCACCGGGCCCTCAAAATGTGGAGCCGACTGAACCGGGGCAGCCCCGAATGTCCAGGCTTGGTGTTTGCATTGCTGCCCGGCGGCAGTTGCCATGGCGTGGTCTACCGGGTGGCCAAAGAACAGGCCGACGAGGTGCTGGTGCGGCTTTGGGCACGCGAGATGCCCATGGACGTTTACACCCCGTGCTGGTTGACTTGCGCCACCCCCCATGGGCCCGTCAAGGCCTTGGCCTTTACCTTGCCAAGGCAAAGCGCCAGCTTCACCGGCCATTTGCCGGCCGATACCTACCGGTACATTTTTCAACAGGCCTGCGGCCGCTTTGGCACCACGTTGGACTATGCCCAGCAAACCTACGACTGCCTGCGTGCACACGGCATCAACGACCGTGCCTTGGCTGCCTTGCTGCGCCATGCCGACTGAAGCACACCCACGGCAGCCCACCGGGCGCTCCACGCGCTGTCAGCAAGCAAAGGACAAGCTCCAAGTGGTGGCCAAGGCCCTGCCCCCGTCAGGCCCAGCGGCCCAGCGCATGACGGGCCCATCCAAAGCCTGCCTATACTGGCAGACATGAACATCGCCGACCTGCGCAAGAGCTACGAAAAAGCCGAGCTCAACGAAAACGCCTCGCACGCCGACCCCTTGAAGCAATTCGAGCAATGGCTGCAAGAGGCCATCACCGCCGAAGTGCCCGAGCCCAACGCCATGACCTTGGCCACCGTGAGCAGCAAGCTGCGGCCCAGCACGCGGGTGGTGCTGATCAAGGGCTGCGACCCGCGCGGCATCGTCTGGTACACCAATTACGACAGCCAAAAGGGCCAAGAGTTGGCAGGCAACCCCTTTGCCGCGCTGCAGTTCCACTGGGTGGCGTTGGAGCGTGTGGTGCGCATCGAAGGCCGGGTGGAAAAAGTCAGCGACGAGGAAAGCGACGCTTACTTTCACAGCCGCCCGCTCGATTCGCGCATCGGCGCTTGGGCTTCGCCGCAAAGTCAGGTGATCGACGGGCGCACCGTGCTGGTGACCAATGCCGCCAAATACGCCGCGCAGTTCATGCTGCAACCCCCGCGCCCGCCGCATTGGGGCGGCTACCGCTTGGTGCCCGACAGCTGGCAGTTCTGGCAAGGCCGCAAAAGCCGTTTGCACGACCGCCTGCGTTACACCCTGCAGGGCACCGACTGGCTGCGCGAGCGGCTGGCACCCTGAGGCGTCTGATGCCCGACGCTGTCAGCGGGCAAGGCCCGCAACCGCGGTGCTGCCGCGCACCACCAATGAAAATGGCAAAAGCGATTGCGCAGCAATGACCTCGCCCGAAATCGCCGACAACATGGACAGCGCAGCCATGCGCCCAAGGTCCTGAGTAGGCAGCCTCACCGTGGTCAGGCCCGGGTTGATGGCTTGCGCGATTTCCAGGTCATCGATGCCACAAATCGACAAATTGCCAGGCACCTTCAAGCCCATGCGCTGGGCTTCGAGCAAAGCGCCCACGGCCAACAAATCGTTGCCACAAAAAATCGCGCTGGGGGGCTGCTCTGCGCTCATCAGCTGGCGCAAACCCAGACGACCCCCCTCTAAGTTAAAGGCCTGCTCGGTCACCCGCGCTGGGGGCAATGACAAGCCGGCCTGTGCGAGCGTTTGGCGTGCGCCCTCAATGCGGCTGCGGGCGCGGTCGTTGTGTGCGGTGAAACCCGAAATAACGGCAATTTTCCGGTGCCCCAGCCCCAGCAAATGCGCGGTGGCCATGCGGGCCGCCCCCGCGTTGTCAAAGCCCAAGGAGGGCAAGCGCGGGTCACACGACCAGGTCAACAAGGTCGGCTTGGGCCACAGGCCCAAGGCCTCCCACAGCCGGGGCGCGTGGTCGGTGCCGACCAAGACCAGCGCGTCCACGCCGCGCTGCTGCAAAGCGCGCACCAACTCCAATTCGGTGTCAGGATCGTATTCGTGGCTGGCCACCAGCAGCTGGTAGCCCGCATGCGCCAGCGTCGTTTGCATGGCCTGGGTGCTGCGCGCAAAAATGGCATGGTCCAGTGTGGGGATGACGCAGCCCACGGTGTGGGTACGGCCCGAGGCCAGCGCGCGGGCGGCCGCGACGGGTTGGTAGTCCAGCTGCCTCACAGCCGCCATCACCTGCTCTTGTGTGTGGGAACGGACCACACCGGGTTTGCTCAGTACACGCGATACGGTCGCGGTCGACACCCCGGCCAGCCGGGCAACGTCCGCAATCGTGGTGCTTTGTTTCATGGGGGCAGAGCATGCCATAAGTCGGCCAGCGATGGCACTGAAATGTAAGCGCTTTCTGAATTCACTTCGGTGTTTTCCCTTATTTCAAGGGCTATGCGGGTTTTCATGATTGACAACATCCTGCAAAAAAACCAAAGTGCATGCAAGCGCTTACATTTTGAGTCTGCGCCCCAACCCCTTTCAAAAAAGGATGCACAGTGGCTCTGGCCCAAGGAAGAAGTTACCGCCGCGCTGCTTTGGGCAGCGCCACACTTTTGCTGGTCATGGGGCTGTGGTACCTGAGCACCACGCTGACGGGCTGGATCAACCCCTCGCGCTTTCCACGCCCAGACGAGGTGCTGAGTGCCTTCACCTTCATTCAGACCGAAGGCTATGGCAACGGCAAATTGCACCAGCACGTGTTGCACAGCCTGAAGTTGGTGGCCATGGGTTTTGCCGTGGCGGTGGGCATTGGCGTGCCACTGGGTTTGTTGATGGGCTACTCGCGCCGGGCCGAGGCGCTGATCAACCCGGCTTTTTTGCTGCTGCGGCCCATCCCCCCGCTGGCCTGGATTCCTTTGGCCATTGTGTGGCTGGGGCTGGACGATGGCTCGAAAATTCTGGTCATTTTTGTGGCGGCCTTTGTGCCCTCGGTCATCAACAGCTACACCGGCGTGCGCAACATCGAGATACCCATGATGGAGGCGGCCAGCATGCTGGGCATCCGGGGCTGGCGCATGGTCTCTGAGGTGCTGGTGCCTGGCGCTTTGCCCATGATTTTCACCGGGCTGCGGCTGTCTTTGCAGGCCAGCTGGACCACCTTGGTGGCGGCTGAACTGATCGGCGCACTCTACGGTCTGGGCAGCATCTTGAACCAAGCCGCGCAGGACATTTTCCCCGCCATGATTTTGGTCGCCATGGTCTTTGTGGGCCTGTGTGGTGCCAGCACCACCTGGCTCTTGGGCGTGCTCGAAGAGCGCGCCATGCCCTGGCGAAAAGGGCGGGTGGCCACATGAACAAAGCCCTCAGCCGAGGCCAGTTTTGGGGCCTCACGCTCACCGGCACGGTGGCTTTTTTTGCCTTTTGGTACTTGGCCCGGGTGCTGCATTTTTCGCCGCCCCAATTTTTGCCCATGCCGCACGAGGTCTTGTTCAAGCTGATCGAACTGATGGACACACCGTTTGCGGGTGCCACTTTGCCCGAACACCTGTACGCCAGCTTCAAGCGCTTTGGCATGGGCTTTGGCTTGGCCGCGCTGGTGGGCATTCCGCTGGGTTTGTCCATGGGCTGGTTTCGCTGGCTGGACGATGTCGTCACCCCGCTGTTTGATGCGGTGCGCTTCATTGCGCCCGTGGCTTGGGTGCCCTTTGCCGCGCTGTGGTTTGGCACGGGCATCGGCGGCCCCACCTTGATCATTTTTGCGGGGGCTTTTCCGCCCTGCCTGATCAACGCTTACCGGGGCGCACGCAACGTCGAGGTGCGCTTTTTGGAGGCGGCCAGCATGCTGGGCGTGGGCAGTTTCAAGACCATCACCGAGGTGTTGTTCCCAGCCGCGGTGCCCTCCATCATTGCCGGTTTGCGCATTGGCGCGGGCCTGGGCTGGTTGTCGCTGGTGGGGGCTGAGCTGATCGTGGCCAGCAGCGGCATGGGCAACTTGATCGTGCGCGCACAAAGCGCCTTGGCCACCGACACGGTGATGGTGGGCATGATCGCCATCGGCGCCGTGGGTGTGGTGATCGACATCCTGATTCGGCGTGTGGAAAAGCTGCTGCTCAAACACCGCAACGCCTGAACCGTCATTTTTCAAAACCCTACCCGCCCATGGCCACTATCCAGTTCAACGATGTCAGCCGCGTGTTTCAGCGCGACGGCAAGGACTTTCTCATCCTCGACAAGATCCAACTCTTGGTACAAGACCAAGAGTTCGTGGCCATCGTGGGGCCATCGGGTTGCGGCAAAACCACCTGCATGCGCATGGCAGCTGGGCTTGAATTTCCCAGCAGCGGCACGGTCAAAGTCAACGATGTGGTGGTCACCGAGCCCGGCCCCGACCGCGCCGTGGTGTTCCAGCAGTTTGCCCTGTTCCCCTGGAAAACGGTGCACGACAACATCGACTTTGGCCTGCGCAGCAAAGGCATCGCCAAAGACGAGCGCGAACGCCTGATCGCCCACTACATCGCCTTGATGAACCTCAAGGGCTACGAGAGCGCTTACCCGCACCAACTGTCGGGTGGCATGCAGCAACGCGTGGCGATTGCCCGGGCCTATGCACTCAACCCCCAAGTGCTGCTGATGGACGAACCCTTTGGCGCGCTCGATGCACAGACCCGTGTGGTCATGCAAGAAGAGTTGGTCAAGTTGGCGCGCAACAACCCGCGCACCGTGCTGTTCATCACCCACGCGGTGGAAGAGGCGGTGTACTTGGCCGACCGCGTGGTGGTCATGACCAGCCGCCCCGGAAAGATCAAAGAAATTTTGGATGTGAAGTCCGTGCGCGAAGCCGAGCACTGGGACCAACACAGCAAGATCGAAGACGTGATGGACTTGGAAAGTTTTGTCCATTTGCGCACCCGAATCTGGAAGTCTTTGCGTGAAGAGCACGCGGGCACGGATCATTGAAGCAACCACCAACCGAAGGAGACAAAGACATGAAAAAACTCACCGCTGCTGCCCTGGGCCTGAGCCTTGTTTGGGGCCTGTCAGGCACCGCCCAAGCGCAAGCCCTGACGCCCATCAAGATCAGCTACCAGCCCTCTTTGTACTGGGCCTTGCCCTTCCACATCGCCACCGAAAAAGGCTGGTGGAAAGACGTGGGCTTGGCCCCCGAGTTCTCCACCTTCCCTGCGGGCGTGCCGCAAATCGCGGCCTCGGCCGCCGGTTCTTGGGATGTTGGCGGCACAGGCTCGGTGCCTGCCGTGTTGGGCCATGTGCGTTTTGGCATCAAGACCATCGGCATCACCAACGACGAGTCGGCCGCCAACGGCCTGGTGGGCAGCAGCAAAGCGGCTGCTGATTTCGCCAAAGACCCTGCTGCTGCGCTGCGCGGCAAGACCATCACCTTGACGCAAAACTCAACGGCCGACTTCGCGGTGCAGGCCTGCCTGAAAAAATACGGTTTGAAAAAGTCCGACGTGGTCATGAAAAACATGGGCCAGGCCGAGATCATCTCAGCACTGTCGTCCAACAATTCGGACTTGGCCGGCATGTGGGCCCCCAACAATTACACGGTGGAAGAAAAAGCCGGTGCCAAGATGCTGTGCAGCGGCAAGGACAGCGGGGCCATCGTGCCCGGTGCCTTGATTGCGCGTGGTGAGTACGCCAAACAAAACCCACAAAACGTGGCCAAGTTCCTGGCCGTTTACCTGCGCGCCTGGAGCTGGATGGGCGCGAACCGCCCCGAGGCCTTCCGCATGATGAAAGACTTTTATGCCAAGGGCGGTGTCAGCATCAGCGACGCGGCCATGAACAAAGAGTTTGAAACCCGGCCCACCTTCAACCTGGCCCAGCAACTGAAAACCATGGAGCGCACAGGCGGCACTGCCAACTCCAAGATGGACGGCTGGTTCACCGAACTGTCGGTATTCATGCGCGAAACCGGTGCCGTGCAGCAAGTGCCTGCGGTGGCCGACTTCGTGACCGACGAGTACCTGAAACTGGTGCAAGCCGACGCCAAGCTGCGCGACATGGCCAACTCGACCCGTTGATGGCTTTGGATTGAACACGCCGGGACCCCCCAGCTGAGGCCAGGTCCCGGCCCCCCATTGACCCAGTCCGGGTGCGCAAAGCCCCGCTCCGGCACAGCCTTTTCTTTCAGCAGCACCAACCCCTCACCCAGGAGATCCACGTGGCCATCACGTATTTGAAAAAAGCGGACAAGACCCCCGAGACCGAAACGGCCACGGCCCAGAATGTTGTCAACACCATGCTGGCCGAGATCCAGAAAAATGGTGAAGCTGCTGTACGCAAGTACGCCCGCGACCTGGACCAGTGGACGGGTGAAATGATTGTCACCCAAGCACAAATCGAAGCGAATGCGCGTGAGGTGCCCGAGCAGGTCAAGGCCGACATCGATTTCGCCATCCAGCAGGTGTTCAACTTTGCGCAAGCGCAGCGGCGCTCGCTGTCTGAATTTCAGGTCGAGCTGCACCCGGGTGTGACCGCCGGTCAGCGTGTGCTGCCAGTCAACGTCGCCGGTTGCTACGCCCCGGCAGGGCGTTACGCGCACATTGCCAGCGCCTACATGGGCGTGGCCACGGCCAAGGCCGCAGGTGTCAAAACCATCATCGCTTGCTCCGGGCCATTCCGGGGCGGGCCGATGCACCCCTATTTGCTTTACGCCTTCCACAAGGCGGGGGCCGACATCATCATGACCCTGGGCGGCGTGCAGGCGATTGCCAGCATGGCCTATGGCCTGTTCACCGGCAAACCGGCCGACGTGATCGTGGGGCCGGGCAACAAATTTGTGGCAGAGGCCAAGCGCAGCTTGTTTGGCAAAGTGGGCATTGACGTGTTTGCAGGGCCTTCCGAGATCGGCATCATCGCCGACGAGACGGCCGACCCGGCCATCGTCGCCAGCGACTTGGTGGGCCAAGCCGAACACGGCCACGAGTCGCCGGCCTGGTTGTTCACCACCAGCCGCAGCTTGGCCGAAGAGGTCATGCGGCAAATGCCCCTGCTGATCGATTTGTTGCCCCCCACCGCACGCGACGCCGCCGGTGCCGCCTGGCGCGACTACGGCGAGGTCATGTTGTGTGACAACCGCGACGAGGTGGTGGAGATTTCCGACCGCTATGCCAGCGAACACCTGGAAGTGCACGCCGCCGACCTCGACTGGTGGCTGAAAACACTGACCTGCTACGGCTCCTTGTTTTTGGGCGAAGAGACCACCGTGGCATATGGTGACAAGGCCAGCGGCCCCAACCACGTGCTGCCGACCAAGGGCGCAGCGCGTTACTCGGGCGGCTTGTCGGTGCACAAATTCTTGAAAACCTTCACCTGGCAAAAAATGACGCGTGAAGCCGCCCGCGACATTGGCCTGGCCACCGCCCGCATCTCACGGCTCGAAGGCATGGAGGCCCATGCGCGCACGGCCGATGACCGCTTGGCCAAGTATTTCCCAGGCCAAGCTTTTGAGCTGGGTGAACAGGTGAAGGTATGAAGCGGCAAGCACACTTCAAACCTGTCAGCCATTCACAAACTGGCGCTGCATCATGAGCCCTTCGCCTGTTTCATTTGACTTGTCCGGTCGAACGGCTTTGGTCACCGGCGGCAGCTCAGGTTTGGGCCAAGCCATGGCACAAGCTTTGGGCATGGCGGGTGCAAAGCTCGTTTTGATGGCGCGCAGGCAGAACTTGCTCCAAGAATCGGCTGACCAGCTGACAGCAATGGGCATCTCGGTCCAGACATTGGTCTGCGACCTGGCTTCTCCAGAGGCGGCGCAAGAAGGTGCACGGCAGGCCTTGAACTTGGGGCCGGTTGACATTTTGGTGAATGCTGCGGGTGTCAATCTGCGTGAACCTGTGGCAGACATTTCTGTCACCAGCTGGATGGCGCAAATCCACATCCACTTGAGCGCGCCTTTCTTTTTGGCGCAGGCACTGGCGCCGGCCATGAAAGAACGCGGATGGGGCCGCATCGTCAACATCGCCAGCCTGCAAAGCCACCGGGCATTTGCCAACAGCGCGCCCTATGGTGCGGGCAAAGGCGGCATCGTTCAGCTGACCCGGGCCATGGCGCTCGAATGGGGGCCGCACGGCATCACCTGCAACGCCATCGGCCCTGGTTTTTTCCCAACGGCCTTGACCGCACCGGTCTTTGGCAACCCGGAGTTGGTGGCTCGCCATGCGGCACAAACTTGTTTGGGTCGAAATGGCGAGCTCTCAGACATCCACGGCTTGGCTGTTTTTCTGGCCTGCGATGCGTCCAGTTACATCACGGGCCAAACCATCATGATTGACGGCGGCTACACCGCCAAGTAGCCCCCTCCAGCCCATGAAAGAAAACTGTGGTCACCCAGGCGAGTCCATGCCTTTTCTCAAACACCTCCCATGACCCGCTCAGACCCCAAGCCCTTCAAATCAGCCGACACGCACCCGGCCATGCTCGGATCCTTGCTGCCCCCCAGCGGTGTGACGCCGCTCAATTTCAGCCCCGGGCCAACGTCCCTGGCGGCTGAAGTGCAGACCAGCATCAAGGCCTTGTTCGAGGCGGAGCGCATGTGCTCGATGTACCTCTCGCACCGGTCGCCTGAGTTTTTAGACATCCTGGCCAGCACGGTGCAACACTGCCGCATGGCCATGAATATTCCCGAAGAGTATGAAATTCTTTTCATGCATGGGGGTGGGCACGGGCAGTTTGCAGCGGTTCCGCTCAACCTGTGTCCTCGTGGCGATGAAAAAGCGACCTACCTGGTCAATGGCACCTGGTCGAAACGCGCCCTGACCGACGCCGCCAAATACTGCCGCCCCATCGTGGTGTCCTCCGAGAACCCCGACGGCACCTTCACCCACAACCCCTCCTTTGAGCATTTGGACCCCGAATCCAAGTACGTGTACCTGTGCTCGAATGAAACGGTGAACGGGATTGAGTTGCATCGGCTGCCCAAGCTGGGCATCCAAGCCCCCCTGGTGGTGGACGCCTCGTCAGACTTTTCCACCAAGCCCATTGACTGGGTGGGCTGCAACGTCGGCGTTTTGTATGCCTGCGCCTCCAAAAACATCGGTCACCCTGGCCTGACTTTGTGCGTCATCCGACGCGACTTGCTGGGCACGCCCAGCCCACTTTGCCCAGGCGTGCTGTGCTACACCACCAATGCCCGTGAAGGCAATTTGTGGAACACCATCGCCACCTTCAACGTCGAGGTGGTCAAGCTCTACATGCAGTGGCTGATCGCGCAAGGTGGTGTGCAGGAAATGGAACGCCGGGCCATGGCCAAGTCGGCCCTGTTGTACAACTTGATCGACAAATCGGACGGCTTTTACGCCACCCCCATCGCCGACCCCGCCATCCGCAGCCGCATGAACATCCCCTTTGATGTCGCCGGTGGCGACGAGCAAATCACTCGGAACTTCTTGATCCAAGCCTGGGAGCGCGGCATCGTTGGCTTGAGAACACTGACCCCCTTTGGGGTTGGGAAGTACTTGAGGGCCAGTTTGTACAACGGCGTCAGCATGGACCAAGTGGAGGTGCTGGGCGCCTTCATGGCGGATTTTTTGAAGCGCTCTCGCACCCAAAATTTGGCAGCTCAAGGTCAACGCCCTTAAACACCCTTCAACGTCCTAAGCCCCACCCTTCACACCACACCCTGACTCGGAACACACCCCATGAAAGCACTTGTCTACACCCAACCCCACGAAGTCCAAATCCAAGAGCGCCCTGAACCCGACTTGGTTGCGGGTGAAGTTGTTTTGCGCATCGATGCGGTGGGCATTTGCGGCTCCGACATGCACGCCTACCACGGGCACGACCCACGCCGCAAACCGGGGCTGGTGTTGGGCCACGAGTTTTGCGGCACGGTGGTGCAAAGCGGCGCACCGGCTTTTGCCGTGGGGCAGCGCGTGACGGGCAATCCGCTCATCACCTGCGGCGTGTGTGACTACTGCGTGCAAGGTCGCAACAACCTGTGCAGCCGCCGCACCATGGTGGGCATGACGCGCCCCGGCGCTTTTGCCGAATTCATGGCCATTCCGGCCGCCTCATTGATCGAGATGCCGCAAGACATGCCGGCCGTGCATGCGGCCTTGACCGAGCCGGCCGCCACAGCCCTGCATGCCCTGAACTTGAGCATGAAGGTCATGGCCCGGCCCCTGCCCGAAAACCGCACACTCATCATCGGCGGTGGTGCGATTGGCTTGCTGGCCGCCTTGCTGCTGCAGCACTACGGGGCGCGTGGCACGGTCTTGGCCGAAGTCAATCCGCTGCGCCGTGTGTCGGCCGAACAACACGCGGGCGTGCGCACCTACGACCCCCGCACGGTGCAAGCCGAAGAAAACGGTTTTGACTACGTGATCGACGCGGTGGGCAGCAAGCTGACACGGGTGGCGGCCCTGCAGGCCGTCAAGCCCGGTGGTGTGGTGATGCACATCGGTCTGCAAGATTGGGCCAGCGAGATCGACATGCGCAAACTCACCCTGGCCGAGATCACCTTGCTGGGCACCTACACCTACACCACGGCCGACTTGCGGGCCACGGTGAAGCTGCTGCACGAGGGGGCGTTTGGCGATTTGTCTTGGGTACAAAGCCTGCCCATGAGCGAGGGCGCCAAGGCCTTTGCAGACCTGGACAACGGCCAGATCGCCTCCAGCAAATTGGTGCTGTTGCCCTGAACAAGCACGGGCGCTTGGCCCTGTGGGTGTCTGGGGTCACGCCTTCAGGCTTGAAGTCAGCCCAGCCTTGGGGCTGGTGTGCGCACCACCATCCCCAAGCTGAAGCGCACTCTGGACTTCCGTATTTCTAATCGTATAGCGCGCGCCTTATTGACAAAGGCCAAGGGCCGAGCGCAGGAATTCGAGCATTCGCGGCCAAGAATTGCGACTGGCATAGGCGGTGCCTTCTGCAGTTCCGCCTGCGTCCAGTTCCTCGCCGGTGAGTGGGTGCTGGAAGCGGTTCATGGTGGTTGGTGCATTGGGCCATGCAATGTCGTGCCCGGCGTCTTCGTAACTCAAGTGCTCAAGCTGATGCGGGAATCCGGCGGACCGCATCCGCTTCACCGCAAGGTCGGCCAGTTCCGCCGAAGGCCAAACACCATCGACCCTGCCTGAGATCAGCATCACTGGACCCGCGATCCGCTCAACTTCGATGCAGAGATCTCCCACGGAGCCCCTCTGCAGCAGCTGACTATAAAAGCTGTGCGTGGTGATTGCGTTGGTCCCCGAATTGTCGCGAGCGAATGGCACTTCCCGGTCCCGCCACGTCCAGGCTGGAGATTGACCATCGGGGTAGCCACTGCCCACTATGACGCTTGGCACATAGGCCACCACCGCTCGCACCCCGGGATAATGGGCACCGACCAGCAAAGCCAGTTCGCCACCGCGCGAGCATCCCAGCATACCGATCTGTCCGTTCCGCACTTCTGCTTGTTTTCCCAGCCAGTCAATTGCGCCGCCGAAATATTCCAAGGGAATGTGCTTGAGTTCGGATGGCTGGCCCTCCCCTCCGAAGTACGAGAGTGCCAACGAGGAGAAACCGTGGCAAGCAAGCAGCGCGGCCACCTGTGCGGACCAGCCTAGTCCTCCACCGGACCCCCCTACGACCAGCACAGCGGGCCTGGGCCCGGCGTTCGTCGGCGTGATGAACCTACCCACCAAGCCGTCCTCCTGGATGATCCGCGAGGTGACATCTTCGCGGTACACGCGGCGGATCGTCTGCACTACCTGCCGTCCAGCCGCCGAAACGGTCAGGATCGCGGTCAGTGGATCCTCCGGAACGTCTGCCGGAGGCGGGCCTGCATGCTGCACACGTGACCAGAACAGTCCCATGGGGTGCACGTTTCGATACGACCCATCGACGGGCGCGTGAGCAGTGAGATCCACCGTGCCGTCCCGATCGGCGATGAACGTCGCGCTGGAGGCGAAGAAGCTGCCGTTGGCCCCCGCATTGCGCAGACTGATTTCAACCCGCTCGCCCGGGCGCGCCCCAAGCACGCGCACAACCAGTTCGCGATCCACGAGGCACTGTGAGGGAAGCGGTTCGAGTCGCATGCTGCCGGAGTGCTCACGCGCGCAGTGCATGCTCATGGTCGCTTAGGCGTTGGCCGAGCGCCGCGAACGTGTTTGCATTTCTCGCGCGGGCACAAAGGGATAGGAAATTCAACCACATGATCAGCACTATAAAGCGGTCTTTATTCATTTAAATAAAACATATTCACCGCACATTGAGGTTTGCTTGGGTGCTTGCTCTGGGCCAGTTGCCCGCGATGTGTCGGTTTGACAGGTTTTGAGCTGTGTCAGGCGCAGCCTGCCTCGCAGCGATGGTCATCTCGCTGATTGACCCCCTGACCCACAGATGCGCTGATCCACCTACCCCAAGTGCGCCCTCGCCAGTGCTGGCGGGCTCGGCCCGAAGCAAGCGCTAAAGGCCCGCGCTGTCTTGCGCGGCGATGCAAATGCTGGTGTCCACCGAGAAGCCGCTGTGGCGGGACGCCAGTATCTCTTCAATTCCCTGTCCAGTGGACCTCATCGGGTAAACACCGACACCCAAATTCATATAGATGATTTACATTAATCCGCACGAACCCTTGCTCAGCCTGTGCATTTTTTTCAGGTCTAGCGTGTTCCACGTCTGCCCACCCACACCAGGAGAATTTTGTGATCCATTGCGTACTGCATGAAGAAAAAGACAGCGTCGCTGTTGTTGTTGTTGAAGGCATTGAGGCCGGTCAAAGCATGAACGCCCTCATCTTGGACGACAACCGCACCATCACGATCAAGGCCAACGCGGCCATCCCCATCGGGCACAAAGTGGCCGTGAAGGCGATGGCCCTGGGCGACACGGTCATGAAATACGGCACCGACATTGGCAAGGTGGTCGCGCCCATTGCCATTGGCGACCACGCCCATGTGCACAACATCAAAACCAAGCGCTGGTGATCCAAGCGCCTCTTGACCCCACCTCTTTTCCAAGGCTTATCCCATGACCCTCATTGACAAAAACACCACTTTCTGGGGCTACCGCCGTGAAAACGGCCGTGTCGGCGTTCGCAACCACGTCATCATCTTGCCGCTGGACGACCTGTCCAACGCCGCCGCCGAGGCCGTGGCCCACGCGGTCAAAGGCACCATGGCCATTCCCCACCCTTATGGCCGTTTGCAGTTTGGCGCCGACCTGGAACTGCACTTTCGCACCCTGATCGGTGCAGGCTCTAACCCCAACGTGGCGGCGGTGGTGGTGATTGGCATCGAAGACAGCTGGACCAAGACCGTGGTCGACGGCATTGCCGCCACGGGCAAACCGGTGGTGGGTTTTGGCATCGAAGGCCACGGCGACCACGACACCATCATGCGCGCCTCCAAGGCCGCCAAAAAGATGGTGCAGCACGCCACCAGCCTGCACCGCGTAGAGTGCCCGATCTCTGACCTGTGGATCTCGACCAAATGCGGTGAGTCCGACACCACCTCGGGGTGTGGTGCCAACCCCACCGTGGGCAATGCCTTCGACAAACTCTATGGCCTGGGCACCACGCTGGTGTTTGGCGAGACCTCCGAGTTGACCGGTGGCGAGCACTTGGTGGCCGCGCGTTGCCGCACCGAGCAGGTGCGCACCGACTTCATGAAAATGTTCAACGACTACCAGGACATGATCAAGCGCCATGCCACGACTGATTTGTCGGACTCGCAACCCACCAAGGGCAACATCGCCGGGGGCTTGACCACCATCGAAGAAAAAGCGCTGGGCAACATCCAGAAAATCGGCAAAGAGTGCATGGTCGACGGCGTGCTGGGCAAGGCCGAAACGCCCACAGCCCCGGGCTTGTGGTTCATGGACTCGTCGTCTGCCGCCGCCGAGATGGTCACGCTGTGCGCGGCCTCGGGTTTTGCGGTGCATTTTTTCCCCACAGGCCAAGGCAACGTGATCGGCAACGCGATTGTGCCGGTCATCAAGATTTGCGCCAACCCCCGCACCGTGCGCCTGATGAGCGAGCACATCGATGTGGACTGCTCAGGCCTGCTGCAACAAGAGCAGACCATGGACGTGGCCGGCGATCTTTTGCTCGACATGATGATGCAAACCATCAATGGCCGCTTCACCTCGGCCGAAGCGCTGGGCCACCGCGAATTTGTGATGACCCGCTTGTTCGAAAGCGCTTGACCCCCTGGGGCCGAGGCCAGCGCCTTGGCCCTTTTTTTCGCATCCAAAATTTTTTCACAATCAGGAGACAGACATGCGCAACAGACGATTGACCCTTCAGGCATTGGCATCGGCAGCCGCCGTGTCCGCCTTCCCAAATTCGGTTTTCGCACAAGCGGCGGGCGAATTTCCGTCCAAGCCGGTGCGGTACATCGTGCCGTTTGCAGCCGGTGGCCAGACCGATGTCATGGCCCGTTTGATCGGACAACACACCGGCATTGAATTCAAACAGCCCATCACGGTAGACAACCGCGCGGGGGCCAGCGGCAATTTGGGTGCCGACCTGGCGGCCAAGTCGCCACCCGACGGCTACACCTGGCTGGCCATCACGCTGGCGCATGCGGTGAACCAGTCGCTCTTCAGCAACCTGCCCTACAGCCTGGAAAAAAACCTCACGGCGGTTGCACACCTGGCCAGCAGCCCCTTGGTGCTGGTGGTCAACGAGAACAACCCGGCCAAAAACCTGGCCGAATTTTTGGCCCAAGCCCGTGCCAAGCGCCTGAACGGCGGCTCCAGCGGCAACGGAACCCCCCCACATTTGGGCCTGGAACTGCTGGCCCTGACCGCCAAACTGGAAGTCACGCACATCCCCTACAAAGGCGGTGCGCCCTCGCTGAACGACCTGCTGGGCAGCCAAATTGATTTCATCGTCGCCAACCTGCCCGAAGCCTCGGTGCATGTGAAGGCCGGCAAACTGCGCGCCCTGGCCATCACCTCGGCCGCACGCCACCCTTTGTTGCCCGACGTGCCCACCTTCAACGAATCCGGTTTGCCCGGGGTCGAGTTGGAAAACTGGACGGGCCTGATGATGCCCGCAGGCACCCCCACGGCCATCGTCGACAAGGTCGCGGCCTCGGCGCTACGCGCGCTCAAGTTAAAAGACGTGTCAGAACGCGTGGCGGCCTTGGGCTTTGCCTCCACCGGGCTGGGGCCGGCCGCCTTCAACGACATCTTGAAAAAAGATGTGGCCCGTTGGCGTGAGATTGTCAAAACCCGCAACATCCAACCGGGCTGACCCGGCCACCCACACACTTCACGACCACCACTTCAAGGCTTGGCGACATGCTGCACCCGTTTCAAGAAGTCCTGACTTTGGTGCACACCGCCTTGGTCCACAACGGGGCCTCTGAACTGCAGGCCCAGGCCACTGCCTTGGCCTTGGTCACAGCCCAGGCCAGTGGCATGCCCTCACACGGGCTGTCGCGCGTGGCCATGTACGTGTCGCACTTGCGCGCCGGTCGTGTGCTAGGGCATGCCACACCGACCCTGCTGCACGAGCGTGCTGCTGCGGTATTGATTGATGCGGGCAACGGCTTTGCTTTTCCGGCTTGCCAATTGGCCATCGAGCAGGCGATGGCGCGCGCTCGCGGTCAAGGCATCGCCATCGCGGCGGTCACCAACAGCCACCATTTCGGCATGGCCGCCTACCACCTCGACCCCGTGGCCCAGGCCGGCATGGTGGGCATTGCCTGCGGCAATTCGCCTGCGGCCATGCCGGCGGCAGGGGGCAAACGCGCCATTTTTGGCACCAACCCGATCGCGGCCATCTTCCCGCGCAGCGGGCACCCGCCGGTCAGTGTGGACCTGTCCTTGTCGGAAGTGGCCCGGGGCAAATTGCTGGTGGCGGCCGACAAGGGCGAAGCCATTCCCTTGGGCTGGGCACTGGACCCCGAGGGCCAGCCCACCACCGACCCCCACCAAGGCTTGGCCGGATCCATGCTGGCCATGGGCGGCACCAAGGGCGCGATGTTGGCGCTGGTGGTGGAGTTGCTGGTCACCAGTTTGACCGGGGCCCACTTTGGTGCCGAGGCCGACACGTTTTTCAAGCCCGAGGGCAACCAACCGCGCTTGGGCCAGGTCTTCATCGTCATAGACCCCGGCGCGCTGGGTGGACAAGAGGTGTACAGCGAACGGGTCGAAGCCCTGGTCTCGGCCATGCTGGCCGACGAGGGCGTGCGCCTGCCCGGCCAACGCCGCCTCCAGCTGCTGGCGGCGGCCCGGCAAGCGGGTCTGGACGTGCCTGCGACGACGTGGGACGCCATTTGCGCGCTGTGCTGATGGATCTGCCAAGAAACGCGGTGGGCAACCAACTTGCTCAGATCAAAGCGCATGTGCCAGGTGTCTTGATCTGCACCTTGATCGCCTTGTCGGCCACTTTTTTGTCCGACCACTACGGCGGCCCCCAACTGCTCTACGCCCTGCTGATCGGCCTGTCGCTGCATTCTTTGGCGCAACAAGAATCCAACCGTCTGGGCATTCAGTTTTGCGCCCGCACCGTGCTGAGGTTTGGCGTGGCCTTGTTGGGCATTCGCATCACGCTCGACCAGGTCGCGCATTTGGGTGCCCAAGTGGGTTTGCTTTTGGTGCTGGCCGTGGGCCTGACCATCGCCTCGGGGCTGGTGTTGGCCCGATTTTTTCGCCGACCGGCGGCGCACGGCCTGCTGTCGGGCGGGGCGGTGGGCATTTGCGGGGCCTCTGCGGCCATGGCGATTTCTGCCGTGCTGCCCCCCACCCGAGAAAACGAGCGCTTCACCTTGCTGGCGGTGGTCGGGGTCACGGTGTTGTCGACTTTGGCCATGGTGCTTTACCCCTTGTTGTTGAATGCGCTGCCCCTGTCACCGCTGCAATCGGGCATTTTTTTAGGCGGCACCATCCACGACGTGGCCCAAGTGGTGGCCGCCGGGATGATGGTGGGGCCCGAGGCGGGTGACACGGCCACGGTGGTCAAGTTGTTCCGCGTGGTCTTGCTGCTGCCGGTGGTGATGTTGATCGCGCTGGGCTACCGCCACTTCAGCAAACAGGCCGATGCCAAGGGTGTCGCAGCCCCAAAACCGCCTTTGGTGCCCGGCTTTTTGCTCGGCTTCTTGGCCATGGTGTTGTTGGCCAGTTCGGGTTGGGTGACGGCCGAGGTGTCGAGCACAACCCAAAGCGTTTCGCGTTGGTGCTTGGTCGTGGCGATTGGCGCGGCCGGTGTCAAAACCAGTTTGGGCGAGCTGGCCCAACTGGGCTGGCAACCGGTCTTGATGCTGGTCATCGAGACCTTGGTGATCGCGGCCTTGGTTTTGGGTGTCCTGTTTTGGGGGCCACTGGGGGTCATGTGAACGCCACCTCTAGACGCCACCTGTGAAAGCCACCCATGGAGGCCACCCATGGAGGCCACGATTGCGCCGCCGAATGCTTGACAATGCTGCTGCGGTCATGCCACCCATGGGCTTTTGCCCAAGGCATGGGCCCACACTGTTCCGCATTGATCCACTTTTGAAAAGCCATTGCCCATGCTTTACCGCCAAGTCAAACGGCAGCTGATCCAGGACATTCAGACCGGCATCGCCGCACCCGGAGCGGCACTGCCCAATGAGAAAGATTTGGCCCAACGCTTCCAAGTCTCGGTGGGCACCGTGCGGCGTGCCGTGGACGAGTTGGTGGCCGAGCATGTGCTGCTGCGCCAACAAGGACGGGGCACTTTTGTCGGCAAGCTCGACCGCGAGCGCTTCATGTTCCAGTTTTTCAAAATCGCCGCCCGCGATGGCCAGCGCGAGTTCCCCGAAGTCAGGCTGCACAAATTTGCCAAAGCCAGAGCCAACCAAACCGAAGCCCAAGCGCTGGGCTTGCACGGCAGCCAGTGGGTGTTTCGGATTGAAAACGTCTTGCACTTGCAAGGTCAACCCGTGATCCACGACCGCATCGCCATCGCAGCGGCCCTGTTTCCGGGCTTGAACCAAGCCGCCTTCACGGCCCGGACCACCACCATTTACGGCCACTACCAGGCGGCATTTGGCATCACCATTGTGGAGGCCGATGAGCGGGTGCGCGCAGAGAGGGTCTCGCCCGAAAGCGCGCAGTTGCTGCAGCTGGACGAGGCCATGCCGGTGTTGTGCATCGATCGGGTGGCTTACACCTTTGACCGACAACCGGCAGAATTTCGCACCTCGATTGTGGACACCCGGCATTTTGACTACGTCTCGCGCATGCGAGAGATGGCATGAATACGCTGGCCACACAAGCCCGGGAATTTGCGCAGACTCTGGCACATGAGGCCGCGCACATGCTGCGCCAAGCGACAGAACAGCAGCATGCCGTCGAGTTCAAGTCGGCCGGAGACTGGTGCAGCGCACTGGACCGCCAGATCGAAGACCACCTGAGGGCGCGCATCGCTGCAGCCTTTCCCACCCACGGCTTTTTGGGCGAAGAAAGCGCCCAATCCGAGGTGGGCGAGGGTTTGTTGTGGGTCATCGACCCGATCGACGGCAGCATGAATTTTTTGCGCAGCTACCCACAGTACAGCGTGTCCATCGCCCTGCTGCAAAACGGCGAACCGATTGCCGCCTGCGTCGCCGACCCCTGCCGCCAAGAGGTCTTCAGCGCCGCCTTGGGGCAAGGTGCCAGCTTGAACGGCCGCCCCCTGCAGGTGGCCTCGACCGAGCAATGGCCGTTGGCGGTGGCGGCCACGGTGTTCCCCAAGCCCCATGCGGCCTCCATGCCCGGCTATTTGGCCCAGTTTGGCCGGGTGCTCAGCACGGTGGCCGGCGTGCGGCGCTCGGGCAGCATGGCGCTGGAGATGGCTTATCTGGCCGCTGGCCGGGTCGATGTGTTTTGGTCGCACGACATGGGCAGCTGGGATGCCGCCGCCGGTGTGCTCTTGATCCGTGAGGCCGGGGGCGAGGTGTTCACCCTGGACGGCTTGGTCTGGCACGCCTCGCGCCGCATCGCGGCGGCGACTCCGGGATTGGCCAGCGCTTGGGCGACGTTGCTCAATCCCGCTGGGGGCTGATGGCAGTCTTTACACCGACTCGGTGTGCTCTGAGGGTGCCGATTGCGCTTGTGATGGGCTGGCGCCCCAACGCCCCGGCTCAAGCCAGCAAATTCATGTCCACCCGAATGTAGTCGCCACGGTAAGTCAAATCGGCCACATAAATCACCGTCCCGTCGGCGGCACAGATCACCCGCCGGACCTCGGCCACGGGCGCGGACACCGAAATATTCAAAGCGTTCGCCGCTTCTTCGCCCGCCGTGGAGATGGTCAAAATTTGCCGCGCTGAACCGATCTTGACGGCCTTCAAATCCATCAACACCGGGATGATGGTTTCGGTGCGAAAGCGCTCGGGGGCCAAGTTGAAAACGCGTTCGTCGATGTAGGCCGAAATCACCGAGGTGAATTGGCGTTCGGTGGCGTGAATGCGGCGCAAAAATTTGTACCGTGGCGCGGCGATGCCGTCGTCTGGGGCCAAGCTGGGCTTGGCAAAGCCTTCGGCCAAGCTGATCAAACGGGGCGACTGACGACGGTACAACTCAGCCAAGCCTTGCAAAGAGCTTTCCACCTGCATGCGGGGGTGGGTTTCAGGTTGCCGCAGGACAAACGTCCCCTGACCTTGTTTAGGTGCCAACAAGCCCTCGGTTTTGAGCAACTGCACGGACTGCCTGACGGTGATCAGCCCCACACCAAAGCCCGCAGCCAAAGTTGGCAAGGTGGGGATTTTTTCACCAATCGGCCAAATGCCCTTGACGATTCGCTCGCGCATCGCGTCGGCGACTTGCGCGTAAAGAGGACTGGCACTGTGTTCAAAATATTTCAGCATGCGTAGTTAGCGCTTCCTAGGGTCTCCCCTAGTAACGGAATTCTCCAATCTGATTAAAGTTAGCATGATAGAAGCACCAAGCCTTCACACTGCTTTAGCCTGCTTTACCTTGTGCAAACTTTAACGGAAGAAGCCATGCGTTCTCAGCCCAACATCTTGTTCATCCAGGCCGACCAATTGGCCGCCAGCATCTTGCCGTGCTACGGCCACCCGCTGGTCAAGACACCGCATCTGGACCGGTTGGCGGCCATGGGCACGGTGTTTGACAACGCCCACACCCCCAACCCGATCTGTGCGTCTTCGCGCTTTGCCATGATGTCGGGTCAGTATTCCACCCGCATTGGGGCCTTTGACAACGCCTCTGAATTTCCCGCCTCGGTGCCCACATTCGCCCACTACCTGCGGTCGCTGGGCTATGCCACCTGTTTGGCGGGCAAGATGCATTTTGTGGGCCCCGACCAATTGCACGGCTTTGAGGAGCGGGTAACCACCGACATTTACCCTTCTGATTTTGGTTGGACCGCCAATTGGGAGAAAAAAATCGAGCCTTATGCGCCCAGCCAAATGAGCATGCGGGGCGTTGTGGAGTCGGGTCTGTGCGTGCGCTCTTTGCAAATGGATTACGACGACGAGGTGGCCCACCAGTCGGTGCAGTGGCTTTTTGACCACGTCCGCCGCGCCGATGACAAGCCATTTTTCCTGCTCTCGTCGTTCACCCACCCGCACAACCCGTTCACCATCTCGCAAGCGTTTTGGGACCTGTACGACGATGCAGACATCGACATGCCCCGCGTGCCCCATGTGCCCTACGAACAGCGCGACGCTTGGAGCCAACGCTATTTCAAATTGATCCGTCAAGACGAGCACCATGTCACCGAAGCCCACATCCGCTCGGCGCGCCACGCGTACTTTGGCATGGTCAGCTACCTCGACAGCAAAGTCGGGATGCTGTTGGACACCCTCGAAAAGATCAACGCCATGGACAACACCGTCATTGTCTTCACCGCCGACCACGGCGAAATGTTGGGCGAGAGGGGCATGTGGTACAAATTTAATCCCTATCAAGATGCCATCAGGGTGCCCTTGATGATCAGTGCGCCTGGGGCCGCATCTGGGCATCGGGTGAGCGCCAATTGCAGCTTGGTGGACATGCTGCCCACCTTGCTGGATCTGGCCACGCACCAGCAAGCGCCGCCCTTGGTCGACCACTGCGATGGCCGCAGCCTGTACGCCTGGCTGCATGGCACAGACCCCACTTGGCAAGATGAGACGCTGGTGGAGTTCACCAGCGAAGGGGTGCACGCGCCGGCCTTCATTTTGCGCAAAGGCCACTACAAATACATTTACTGCGAAGGCGATCCAGGCCTGTTGTTTGACCTGCAAAAAGACCCCTTGGAGCTGCACAACCTGTGCCAAGCGCCAGAGTTTTCGGCTCTGGCCCAAGCCTTGGTGAGCGAGATCGAAACCCGCTGCCACCCCGCCCAGGTCAAAACCGAGGTCATGGCCAGCCAACGCCGCCGCCTTTTTTTGCACAACACGCTGCTCCAGGGCCAACACACCAGTTGGGACTACCAAGTCCACAAAGACGCCAGCAAGCAGTACGTGCGCAGCTCTGCCACCACCAGCACCACCGCGACAAAAGCCAAAGCACGTTTCCCTTATGTGCCCACTGCGGCCCCAGACACGCCAAGACAGCCCAAGCCCTGAAGTTTTTATCGATCTTTTCTAAACCCACCCTCGAAAGGTTTTCCAATGAACAAGTTTCTGCGTGCTCTGACCCTCAGTGCTTTGGGCCTTGTGCTGGGCCCAACGCTTTCACAAGCCCAGACCTACCCCAACAAACCGGTACGCGTGGTGGTGCCCTTTCCGGCCGGGGGCATTGTCGACATCTTGACTCGGGCGGTGACTGAAAAAGTGGCCGCCAATTGGGGGACTCCCATCATCGTGGAAGCCAAACCAGGGGCGGGTGCCTTGATTGGCACCGAGGCGGTGGCCAATGCGCCGGCCGATGGCTACACCTTTTTGGTGGCGACCATCACCACCGCTGTGGGGCCCTTGATCAACCCGCAATTCAAGTACGACCTGCGCAAAGACTTTGCGGCGGTGGCCCTGTTTGCCACCGCCCCGAACATGGTCGTGGTCCCTCCTTCTTTGCCGGTTTCGAACATGGCTGAATTGGTGGACTTGGCGCGAAAAAGTCCGGGGAAACTCAACTACGCGCACACGGGGGTGGGCTCCACCAACCATTTGCCGGTGGAGTTCTTGAAGTTTTCGCGCCAACTTTTTATTGTCCCCATCTCCTACAGAGGCCAACCGCAAGCCATCACGGATGTGCTGGCCGGTCAAATTCAACTGTTTGCGGGTGCCCCGGCCTTGCTGGCACCCCATGTCAAAGCGGGCAAACTCAAAGCCATCGCGGTGACCTCGTCCACACGCTTGGAGGACACCCCCCAAGTGCCCACCTTGCTCGAGTCTGGCCATGGTGATGTGCAGGGCGGCTCTGGCTGGTTTGGCATCGTTGCCCCTGCGGGCACCCCCCCGGCCATCGTCAAACGCTTCAACGAGGAAATCAATGCCGCGCTGAAAGCGCCAGAGGTCATCGAGCGTTTGCGCAAAGCCTACGCCTTTCCCGAAACCGGCAGCCCTGAGGACTTCACAAAATTCCTCAACGATGAAGGTACACGTTGGAGCAAATTGGTGAAAGAAGCGAAGCTCAAACTGGAGTGAGGCGCTTTGGCCTTTAGGCTCATGGCTGGACACAGCGCCGCGTGGGCCTGAGCACTGGGGACCCAGGTGGAACAGCACCTTCTCACCCAGCGCTGAGACCAAGCCGCTGCTGGCCTGCGCAGACCGATTGGCACCGCCCTGCGCCCGCTCAAGCTGAGGCCCCGGGCAAGTACAGCAAAGCCAGGCTGATGCCCACCGTGGCCATCAAGGTCGACATGGCGACGGCAGCGGTCACCGCGTCTTCTTCTTGGCGGTAGCGCTGTGAAAACAAAAAACCGTTGGCGCCCATGGGCAAGGCCGCCACCACCACCATCACCGACAAGGACAAGCCGCGCAGCCCCAGCGCCCAGGCCACGCCCAACATCAGCAAGGGGTGCAGCACGGTTTTGACGAGGGACAAACGCAGGGCTTTGCCCAAGTGGGTGCCCCAAGAAGTTTGCGACAAGGTGATGCCCACCAGCAGCAAGGCCATGGGTGCAAACGCGTTGCCCAGCAGCTGCAAGGGCTTGTCCACCACCGGGTGCAAACCCCAGCCGGTTTGCGCGTACAGCAGGCCCAGCATGATGGGCAAAGGCACAGGGTGCAACAAGGCACTGAGCAGCGCCTGACCCACGGTTCGCCACAACTGCGGGGCCTGACCCAGCGCGAGATTGTGCTCGCGGGCCACTTGCAACTCCAAGACCAAGGTCGCCAGGGTCAACAACACCAAGGCGTGCACCGACACCAGCGTCAGCAACAAGACTTGACCGGCCTGACCGTAGGCCAAACCCACCAAGGGCACGCCGATCATCAAGGTGTTGCTGAAAACCCCTGCAAAGGCCAGCACCGTGGCACGGGCCTGGCGCCCATACGCCCAGACCAAGGCGAAAAACAGCGCCACCGTGACGCCCAGGTACTGCGCCACGGGTGCAAAATCCAACTGCTCAATGTGCACCTGGCTCATGGTGCGAAACAGCATGGCCTGGGTCAGGACCATGAACACCAGCTTGGACAAATCCCGCACCGAGTCCCCGCTGAGCAACTGGGCCTTGCCCGCCACCAAGCCGATGAAGATGAGCAAGGCCACCGGCGCAAGCGAGGACAGAACGGGGTGGTCAAGGGTCATGTGTTGATTATCCCGGTCTGACCAGGCCCTGCCTCCACGGCAAACACCTGGCCGCAAGGCCTGCGCGAAGGCCCCCAAGCCATCCCGTGGTTGACCCGTATTTTGCTGCTGCGTCCCGGTCAGGTCGACTTGCCCAAAGCGGTGCGGCTGAGGTCAGCGCTGGCGCCTATCGTGCCGGGCGGTGCAGCCCGGGTCATTGATCTGGGCACAAGACAGGGGCACCCGGCAAAGCCTGCAGCGAACTGCCTGACAATCAAGCCATTCGAACTTCTGGTCAGCAGCGGCATTTATGGCGATTCAATGGTTCCCCGGGCACATGCACCTCACGCGCAAGGCGATTGGCGAGCGCATCAAAGACACCGATGTGGTCATTGAGATGCTGGACGCCCGTCTGCCCGGCTCGAGTGCCAACCCGATGCTGGCCGAGCTGATTGCGGGCAAACCGGCCCTCAAAATCTTGAGCAAACAAGATTTGGCAGACCCGCTGCAAACCACCGCTTGGTTGGCGCATTACAACGCGCTGCCCGGTGTCAGCGCCTTGGGGCTGGACACCAGCATGGTGTCGCCCGCCAAAGCGCTGATCGATGCTTGCCGCCAACTCGCGCCCCTGCGAGGCGGCATGGTCAAGCCCATGCGCGTGTTGATCTGTGGCATTCCCAACGTCGGCAAATCGACGCTGATCAACACCCTCAAAGGCAAACGCGCAGCCAAAACAGGCGATGAGGCCGGCGTGACCAAGCTGGAGCAACGCATCACACTGGCCGATGACTTTTATTTGTACGACACGCCCGGCGTGCTGTGGCCGCGCATCATCGTCGAGCAAAGCGGCTACAAGCTCGCTGCCAGTGGTGCGATTGGTGTGAACGCATTTGACGAAGAGGTGGTGGCACTCGAGTTGCTGAACTACCTGATACCGCATTACCCGCAGGCCATCACCGAGCGGTACAAACTGCACGACGTGGCCAGCCACAGCGATGAGACGCTGTTGGCCGCCATTGCCCGCCAGCGCGGTGCGATCCAGACCGGGGGTCGCGTCAACACCACCAAGGCCGCCGAGATGGTGATCCACGACTTTCGGTCTGCCGCCTTGGGTCGCCTGACTTTGGAGACACCCGCGCAATTTACCGAATGGCTGGCCGAGGGCAAAAAAGCCGACGCCGAGCGCACATTGCGCAAAGCAGGCCACAAAAAAGCCAAAAAACCCCCTCAGGACTGAAACGCCATGCAAGAGCACCGACCCACCCCCGACAAAGAGGCGATCGCCCTGTTGCCCGAATTCGAACGTTTGGGGCTGGACCGTATCCGTTTGGTTTGCACGGGCAACGAGGCGCAGCAAGCGCATGACGAATTGATCACGGCCAGCGCTTGGGGCTTTGACACCGAATCCAAGCCCACCTTTCGAGTCGGCGAGCAGTCCGATGGGCCGCACATTTTGCAACTGGCCACCGCCGATGGGGCCTGGGTGTTTCAGCTGCACGACCCTGAGTGCCGCGCTGTGGCCGCCGACTTGTTGGCGCGCAGCGGCATTGTCAAAGCCGGTTTTGGTTTGGGCGATGACCGCAAGCGCATCGTGCACAAACTGGGCATCGAGCCACAAGGCATTTTGGAGCTCAACACCATCTTTCGCGAGCGCGGTTACCGCAAAGACATGGGCGTCAAAGGAGCCGTGGCAGTGATGTTTCAACAGCGCTTCATCAAGTCCAAAAAAGCCGCCACCAGCAATTGGGCCAATGCCCGCCTGAGCCCAGCGCAATTGGTTTACGCCGCCAACGACGCCTATGCGGCCATGCGGGTCTGGCAGGCGCTGGGCATCACCACACACTGACCAAGTGGCCGCCCTGCAAACGCCAAGCTGCACTGGCCATGGCGCGGGCTTCGGCCTCGTCGTGCGTGACCAGCAAGGCGCGCATGCCGTGCTCGGCGATGTGGCGGGCAAACTCTTCGCGCAGGCTTGCACGCAGCGGTGTGTCGAGCGCAGAAAAAGGCTCGTCCAACAGCAGCGCCCGGGGTTGGGTGATCAGCGCCCGGGCCAAGGCCACACGCTGCTGCTCGCCGCCCGACAAGCTGCCCACCCGCTCGGCCCCCCTGCCCTGCAGGCCAAAGCGTTGCAGCAGCGCCTGCGCTCGCTCGCGTGCAGCGGCCCGGATCATGCCTTGCTCCACCAGGCCAAAGGCCACGTTGTCTTGCAAGCTCAGGTGCGGAAACAATGCAAAGTCTTGAAACATCAAGGCCAAACGGCGTTTTTCTGGAGGCCAGTCGGTGATGTCTTGGCCATCCAGCCAGACTTGCCCAGATTCCGGGGCTTGCAGACCCGCCACGATCTTGAGCAAGGTGCTTTTGCCGCTGCCCGATGCGCCCAGCAAGGCCACAGTTTGGCCCGGCGCGATGCGCAAACTCAGGTCCTGCAACAGGGTTTGACGCTGGCCTTGCGGGCCGTGCCAGTGGTGGGTGATGTGGCGCAGCTCAAGCATGGCGAGCCTCCTGTGTTGATGCATGGCGGTGGTCAGCGCGCCCTTCGATGAGGCCAAAAACCAGCAAAGCCAAAAACATGAGCCCCGCCGACAGCACCAGCGCAGCGTCCAAATTGGCGCTGCCCGGACGGCCCAGGCGCTGGTAGATCAAAGTGCTCAGGGTCAACCATTCGGGGCGCGCGAGCAGCAAAGACACCGCAAATTCGCCCAACATGGTCGCCGCCGCAAAGGCCATGCCTCGGCGCAATGCCGGGCGCAGCAGCGGCAAAGTCACCCGCCAAAACACGCGCACAGGTCGCGCGCCCAAAGTAGCGGCGGCTTGCGCCCACTGATCGGGCATGGCATCCAAAGCCGCCGACAGTGCTTTGGTCACAAAAGGGTAGGCCAACAAAGCATAGGCCGACACCAACAAAGGCCAACTGGCCAACCACTGCGGGTACACAAGCAACAAACCAAAAGCCAAGGCCACGGGAGAGACCACCAGCGGCGCATAGGCACTGGCCCGCCAAGTCAGCGCGGCAGGGGCAAAACGGCGCATGGCCTGTCCAGCCAATGCGTGCAGCAAGCCCAACAAGGTGGCCAGCACAAGCGCCATGCCTGTAAAGCGCAAGGTGTTGCCCAGCGCCAGCCAAGTGTCGGCCTCGTTCAGCACCGCCATGCCCTGCCCCAGCCAAGCGGCCTGCAGCGCCCGCAGCAGCAAGGCCAGCAAGGGCGCGCCGCACAGCAGCAACCAACTGCTCAATGCGAGCGTCCAAATGCCCCAGACCCCCCAGCCCTGCAGGGGGCGACGCGGCACCGGGGTGATGCGGGCGGGGTTGGCCAAGCGGCGCTCAAGCCAAGCATAGGCCCAGGCCACCCCAGCCGTGAGCGCCAACATGGTCACGGCGAGCGAGGCAGCGCGGGCCAGCGCCAACTCGTGGGCGATCAAGGTGTAGATTTCCACCTCGACCGTGGCCCAGCGCTGCCCGCCCAGCACCAAGGCCAAGCCAAAGCCGGTGAAACAATACAAAAACACCAGGCACAGGGCCGATGCCAGCCAAGGTGCCATCGACGGCCACTCCACCCGCCAAAAAGCGCGCCACGGCGTGGCCCCCAAAGTGCGGGCCGCCGCCACGCGCTGCGCGCTGACTTGCGCCAGCCCGTCCATGCCGGCGCGCACCACCAAAGCCAAATTAAAAAACAAATTGCCCAGCAGCAACAACCAAGGACCGCCCTCCAGCGTCCAGCCCAGCTGAGCCAAGGGCGCGCCCAGCAAGCCCCGTGGCCCCCACAGCGCCAATACGCCCAAGGCAGCCACCAAGGTGGGCACCACAAACGGCAGCATCAAGGCGCGTTGCCAGGCCATGCGCCCGCCAAACTCAAGCCTTGCCAACACCCAAGCCATGGGCAGGCCCAAGACCAAGCACAGCACACAGGTGACCAAGGCTTGCAACAGCGTCCAACCCACGCGCCACTGCAAGTGGGCGTCTTGCCACCACAGACCGGTGTCGTCCATGGGCATACCCGCCAAGGGCGTGCCCCACAGGCCTTGCCACAGCAAACGCAGCACAGGCCAGACCAGCAAAACCAGTGCAAACAAGGCCGGCCCCGCCGCCAGCCACAGCACGCTGTGGCCTTGACGGGAGCGGATCGATGCCCAGCCGGTCAGCCGACTGCGTGGCATGTCGCTTGGCGATGGACAAAAGGGACTTGGGCACCCCTTTCTTGAGCACCCCTCACTTGAGCACCACTTGGGTCCAGCGCCGCTGCCAAAGGGCCGCTTGCGCCGTCAGCTGCCGCAAGGGCATGGTTTCAAACTGCAAGGGCTCTTGGGCATGCTGCATCACCGCATGGCGCGGCGTGCCCGGCTCGGCGGGGTACATCCACAAACTGGTTTGCAAGGCCAGCTGCACTTCGGGTGAGCGTAAAAATTCGATGAACTTGACGCCGGCCGCTTGCGCCGCTGGGCTGGCTTTTTGCAGCAAGGCTGCAGCTTCGACTTGTCGAAACACGCCACCTGGCAAAAACAGATTGGCGGTGGGTGAGGTGCTGACTTTTTCTTGGCTGAAAAACACTTCGGCTGCTGGGCTGGTGGCATAGCTCACCACGATGGGACGGCTGCCCCCGTTGCGGCTGAACTCGGTGTAATAAGCCTCGCTCCATCCTTTCACGACTTTCACACCGTTGGTCCGCATGCGTGCCCACCATTCAAAAGCAGCTTGCTCGCCCAAACCCGCCACAGTGGCCAGCATGAAGGCTTGGCCCGGGCTGGACGTGGCGGGATGGGGCACCACCAGCAAACCTCGGTACGCCGGGCGGCTCAGGTCTTGCAAACTTTGCGGCAGGGCCAAGCCTTTTTGGGCAAACCATGCGGTGTCGATGTTCAGGTTGACATAGCCGTAATTGATGGGCACCAAGCCACCCACCACACCCGTGGGGCCAGCCGACTCGGCCATGCGGGCTTGGGCTGGGCGTAGCGCTGCAGAGCCTGCGGCTGTGGGGAACGGGGCCAAAATGCCACTGGCCAAGGCACGGGGCAGCAAGCTGTTGTCAATGCCATACACCACATCGGCCACAGGCGCGGCTTGGCTCAAGATGAGTTTGTTGAGCAACTCGCCGGCATCGCCGCCTTGGATGAGTTGCAGCTGCACGCCCGCCTCCTGCTCAAAACGGACCAACAAAGGCTTGGGCAGTTCAAAAGAGCTGTGCGTCATGACGCGCAGCTTGATAGGGACTGGCGCAGGGCTTTGCGCCAACACCCCAATGCCCCAGCCAAAAAACCCAGCGCACAGGACGCTGGCTGCCACTGCAGAGAACAAAAGTGTTTTGTGCTTCAAAAAACGATGCTGCATATGCCCTTGCCTTTCATGCCCGCAAACCCGCCAGGTGCATGCAAGAGAAAGCCGTTTTGCACCTCGCGTGCCCGATGCAGCCATCGCTTCACGCTTCCTACGCTGGCACAACCCAGATCAGGTGAGAGGGGTATGTCTCAGCCCTTGCTGCAGCATGCAGCTGGGGCACCCCCGGTGAAGTGGCCGATTGTAGGCCGGTGGCGGCAAACTTGGGGCAGACAAGGCCAGTGGGTCATTTTGAACCGGAGTGCAGTGCTGTCCTGGGCACTGGGCACGCTGAATCTCGGGTCTTCGCACGGCAAGAACATAAAACCGTCCGGGGTGACAAAAACTGCCCCTGGCAACACAAAACCGATACGACAAGACCAAGGGCGGCTTTGCCACCTTGATCACAAGGCGAGAACGGGCCTCATCTGTAGAATCGTGTGATCTTCATTTGGGCCTTAGAAAAAAACACCACCATGAGCGACAAAATCATCCCCATCCAAGCCATCAACGCGCGCAGCGCCAACATCACGCTGGGCAAATCCCGCGCGCCCAACCGGTCGATGTACTACGCCATGGGTTACGAGGAAGGCGACTTCGTCAAGCCCATGGTCGGCGTGGCCAATGGCCACAGCACCATCACCCCGTGCAACAGCGGCTTGCAAAAATTGGCCGATGCGGCCATTGAGGGCATCGAAGAAGCAGGCGGCAACGCCCAAGTGTTTGGCACCCCCACCATCTCGGATGGCATGGCCATGGGCACCGAGGGCATGAAGTACTCGCTGGTGTCCCGTGAGGTGATCGCCGATTGCGTCGAAACCTGCGTACAAGGCCAGTGGATGGACGGCGTGCTGGTGGTGGGCGGTTGCGACAAAAACATGCCCGGCGGTTTGATGGGCATGCTGCGCGCCAACGTGCCGGCCATTTACGTTTACGGCGGCACCATTTTGCCAGGCCGCTACCAAAACAAAGACCTGAACATCGTGAGCGTGTTCGAGGCGGTGGGTGAAAACGCCGCAGGCAAGCTCAGCGACCATGACCTGAAAGAAATCGAAAAACGCGCCATCCCAGGCACCGGCTCTTGTGGCGGCATGTACACCGCCAACACCATGTCTTCCGCTTTCGAGGCGCTGGGCATCTCCTTGCCCTACTCCTCCACCATGGCCAATGTGCACGACGAAAAAATCGTGTCGGCTAAAGAATCGGCCAAAGTCTTGGTGCAAGCCATCCGCAAAGGCATTAAGCCGCGCGACATCGTGACGCGCAAAGCCATCGAAAACGCGGTCGCCGTGATCATGGCCACCGGCGGCTCGACCAATGCGGTGCTGCACTTTTTGGCCATTGCGCATTGCGCAGGCGTGGAATGGACCATCGACGACTTTGAACGCATCCGCCAGCGTACGCCCGTGCTGTGCGACCTCAAACCCAGCGGTAAAGCCCTCGCGGTCGACCTGCATGTGGCAGGCGGCATCCCCCAGGTCATGAAAATCTTGCTCAACGCCGGTTTGCTGCACGGCGACTGCATCACCATCACAGGCCAAACCATTGCCGAAGTGCTCAAAGATGTGCCCGACGCCCCACCCGAGCAAAGCGTCATCCACACCATCGACAACGCCATGTACAAACAAGGCCACCTGGCGATTCTCAAAGGCAATTTGTCGCCCGAAGGCGCTGTGGCCAAGATCACGGGCCTGAAAAACCCGGTCATCACGGGGCCTGCCCGCGTGTTCGACGACGAGCAGTCGGCCCTGGAGGCCATCTTGGCAGGCAAGATCGTGGCCGGTGACGTCATGGTTTTGCGCTACCTGGGCCCCAAAGGCGGCCCCGGCATGCCCGAAATGCTGGCCCCCACCGGCGCGCTGATTGGCGCGGGTTTGGGTGAAAGCGTGGGCCTGATCACCGACGGGCGCTTCTCCGGAGGCACTTGGGGCATGGTGGTGGGTCACGTGGCACCCGAAGCGGCGGCGGGCGGCACCATCGCCTTTGTGCACGAAGGCGACAGCATCACCATCGACGCGCACCAACTGGTCTTGGAATTGAATGTGCCTGAGGCCGAAATTGCCAAGCGCAGCGAGGGCTGGACCGCCCCTGCACCGCGTTACACCCGGGGTGTGCAAGCCAAGTTCGCCTTCAACGCCTCCAGTGCCAGCAAGGGCGCGGTGCTCGACCTGTATTGAAGGCGTGATCCGGTCAATGGAAAAAGCCGCTGATCAGCGGCTTTTTTTCATGGGCAGTTTCGTCAAAGAACAGGGCTGGCAGGGCAGACAGCCCCTAGGTCGGCCTGCCCCCTCACAGACCGATGGCGGCGATACCGGCTTTGGCGATTTGCGCGTCTTCGGTCGATTTGACACCGCTCACACCCACAGCGCCTAGGCAAAAACCATCTTTCATGATCGGCACCCCCCCCTCCAGCATGCCTTGGATGGTGGGGGCCGAAAGAAAGGACACGCGGCCGCCATTGATCAGGTCTTCGTAAATTTTGCTCTCTCGGCAGCCCAAGGCCGCCGTGTTGGCCTTGGCCGGCGCAATGTGCGAGGAGACAGGTGCCGCACCATCCAGGCGCGCAAAGTGCAGCAAATGCCCGCCGGCGTCGACAATGGCAATGCTCACGGCCCAGTTGTTTTTGCGGGCTTCGGCTTCGGCTGCGGCAGCAATGGCTTGGACGTCGCTCAGCTCAAGTGTGGCTTGGTTTTTCATGGTGTAAAAAGTTGGCTAACAATCAAACCCTGTAGCATACACGCGCACAACCTCCACAAAGCCCGAGAAAGACACCGCTTTGGCCGCTTTGAATGGCCAAAACAATGCTGCGGATAACCCCATCAAGCTACGGAATTCCGGACTCTCTGAGGTTGCCGCCAAGGACATCCTTACAATGAGGCTTCTTGTTTCAAGACACGTTTAGGAGATTTTTCATGAGCGACCTTCGCACCCTTAACTCTTCTGGCTGGGGCCACGTGGACCTCGCGGCGCGCAACCGCGTTTTGCGCAACACCTATTGGCTGCTCGCCTTGAGCATGTTGCCCACTGTGCTGGGCGCATGGGTTGGCGTGAGCACGGGCATCACCCAGTCGCTCACGGGCTTCATGGGCTTGGTGGTTTTTCTAGGCGGTGCTTTTGCCTTCATGTATGCCATCGAAAAGACCAAGAACTCGGCTGCTGGCGTGCCAATTTTGTTGGCCTTTACGTTTTTCATGGGTTTGATGCTGTCGCGCATGATCGCCATGGTGCTCGGCTTCAAAAACGGCTCTGACCTGGTCATGACCGCTTTTGCTGGCACTTCAGGCGTGTTTTTTGTCATGGCCAGTCTGGCCAGCGTCATCAAACGCGACTTGTCCGGCATGGGCAAGTGGTTGTTTGTGGGTGCCATGGTCTTGATGGTGGGCGCTGTCATCAACGTGTTCGTGGGCTCGACGGCCGGCATGATGATGATCTCCACTTTGGCGATCGGCATTTTCAGCGCCTTTTTGCTGTATGACATCAAACGCATCTTGGATGGCGGTGAAACCAACTACATCAGTGCCACTTTGGCCCTTTATTTGAGTGTGTTCAACATTTTCCAAAGCATGTTGGCATTGCTGGGCATCATGGGCGGCGAGCGCGAATAACGCTGCTTTGTCTCTCCAAAAAAGGCTCCTTCAGGAGCCTTTTTTCATGCCACGGCGGCCAGATTGACCGCCACAAAATACCCGCCAACATCAGAACAACTCAAACACCGCCATGCTCTCCACATGCGCCGTGTGCGCGAACATGTTGATCACGCCAGCGGCGACGCAGCGGTAAGACGCGCGGTGCACCAAAATGTCGGCATCGCGGGCCAGTGTGGCGGGATTGCAGCTGACATAGACGATGCGTTGGGGAGGCTTCCAGCCGTGCCGAAGGTCTGGGTTTTCGTGCAATTGGGCCAAGGCTTTGCACAGTGCAAAAGCCCCCTCTCTGGGTGGGTCCAGCAGCCATTTTTCGGCTGTGCCATCGGCCAGCAAAACTTCTGGGGTCAACTCAAACAAGTTGCGGGCCAAAAATTGCGTCGGTGCCAAGGCCTGGGCCCCTGGGCGCAAGGCTTGATTGAAGGCGTAATTGTCACGCGAACGGGTCACCAAAGTTTCTGCGCCTTCAATGCCCAAGACTTGGCCGGCCTGCGTCGCAATCGGCAGAGTGAAATTGCCCAAACCGCAAAACCAATCGATCACCCGCTCGTTTTTTTGCGCTTGCAACAGGCGCAGTGCGCGTGCCACCAGCACGCGGTTGATGAAAGGATTGACTTGGGTGAAGTCGCTGGGTCTGAACGGCATGGTGATGCCAAAGTCTGGCAGGCCATAGCCAAGCTGAGGCCCCCCTTCGTCCAGCAATTGCACTGTATCTGGCCCTTTGGACTGCAGCCACCATTGCACCGGGTGCACGGTGGCAAAAGCACGCAACAGGTCTTTGTCCTCCTCGCTGAGCGGCGCCATGTGGCGCAACACCAGTGCGGTCACCTCGTCCCCACAAGCCAGTTCCAATTGGGGCACGCTTTCTCGCGCTTGCATCTGGCCGATCAATGCGCGCAAAGGCAGCAGCATGCGGCTGACATGGGGCGGCAAAACAGGACACACCTTCATGTCGGCGATGTAACGGCTTTTGCGCTCGTGAAAACCGATCAGGACTTCACCCTTTTTCACCACATACCGCACCGACAGCCGTGCGCGGTACCGGTAGCCCCAACTGGGTCCTTCAATCGGGCGCATCATGGTCTCGGCTTTGACCTTGCCCAAATGCCAAAGATTGTCTTCCAGCACCCGCTGTTTCACCGCCACCTGGGCAGACACCTCTAGGTGCTGCATTTTGCAACCACCACAGGCACCCGCGTGCAAACCAAAATGGGGGCAAGCTGGGCGCACCCGCTGCGAGGAGGCTTGGTGAATCTCGGTCACCATGGCGTATTCAAAACTGCTTTTTTTACGGCTCACTTGCACGCAGACCAGCTCAAAAGGCAATGCCCCTTCAATGAAAACCACCTTCCCATCTGGCCTGCGGGCAATGCCTTGGGCTTCCATGTCCAGGGCATTCACACGCAACCAGCCCACTGGCAAAATATCGGCCCCCTCGCTCAGGCTTGCGTTGGGGTCACAAGCCAAAGATGGGTGGGCGCTGGGGTCAATGTCGGCATTACTCATGCCGCAATTGTCTCAGGATGCAAGACCCTGAACAGGCCGATGGGTCGCGCCAAGTCGTTTTTCTTGCAAGCCGTGTGGCTCGTCACGGCCGAGCGCATCAACGCGCAGGCAGGTATTTGGCAGGGTCTACAGGTTTACCTTGGCGACGAACTTCAAAATGCAGCTTCACCCGATCGGCATCGGTGTTGCCCATCTCGGCAATTTTTTGACCTTTGCTCACTTTTTGGTCCTCTTTGACCATCAAAGCACGGTTGTGAGCGTAAGCCGTCAAATACGTGTTGTTGTGCTTGAGGATGATCAAGTTGCCATAGCCACGCAACTCGGAACCGGCGTAAACCACTTGGCCATCGGCGGCGGCCACAACCGGATCGCCCGCTTGCCCTGCGATGTCAAGACCTTTGTTTTTGACCTCGTCAAAACCGGAGATCAAGCGGCCATTGGTCGGCCAAATGAACGCGATCTCGCTGCCACCCGCGGCGGCAGCCGCAGGCAAGGCCGGTCGGACCGGGGCCGCGGCTTCGGCACTCGGACCGATGGCTTGAACCACCACGCCATTGGCTTGCGGCAAGGAATCAGGCGGCACGACCCGCAAGACTTGGCCGACTTCGATCAAATTGGCATTTTCCAACCCGTTCCAGGCCATCAAGTCACGCCACGACTGACCGTTGTCCAGCGCAATTCGGGTCAGTGTGTCGCCTTTTGTAACGGTGTAATAACCCGGTTTGCCCATGTTTTCGGCACCAGGCATGGGTTTGGCAACTGGGGCTGCCAGTGCAGGCCCTGCAGGTGGGGCGGTGCGGGCCGTACCGCCGCGGTTTTCGACTGGGGCAGGTTGACGCGGCGTTGACGAGCAACCCACCAAGACCGCAGCTGTCAAAGCCAGCCACCCCCAACGTGAAACATCACTGAAAATCATGCGTCCCCAATCTTTCATGCAATGCCCGATTTTAGAGGCACAAAGTGAACGGCTTCTAAGACCTGCTTGTCAAAACCCGTGGCTGTTTTGTGAATCACCACCAATGCCTGTTGGCCAGAGGCTGTGAGCGTGGGTGCCACCAAGCGCCCGCCCACTGCCAACTGGTCAACCCAGACCATGGGCACCTCTTGCCCCCCAGCGGCCGAGATGATCCCGGCATAGGGTGCGCCTTTGGGATAACCCAGCATGCCATCCCCCAGCATCAGATGGACATTGGGCAAGCGAAAAGGCAATAGGTTTTTTTTGGCTTTTTCGTGCAGCGCGCGCAGACGCTCTAGGCTGTAAACCTCGGTGGCCACTTGGCTGAGCACAGCAGCTTGGTAGCCGCAACCGGTACCAATTTCCAACACCCGGCCCAACTTCCCGGACGCGCCTTGGCGCAGCAGCTCAAGCATGCGGGCCACCACATTGGGTTTGGAAATGGTTTGCCCCAAACCGATGGGCAAACTGGTGTCTTCGTAAGCCTGACCGGCCAACGCGGTCTCGACAAAGCGGTGCCGCTCAATTCGGCCCATGGCTTGTAAAACCCAAGCGTCGCGCACACCCTGCGCGGCCAACTTGGCGACCATGCGCTCGCGCACCGCGCCCGAATCGAGCCCCAGACCACTTGAAAGGGGCATGCTGGACGCTGGCGCATGCCGCGCCAAGGCCTGGTCAAGCGGCGATGGTCGATTGCCACCGGCTGGCAGCGGCCGTGCGGCGAACGTGGTCGGTGCGGGCTTCAGAGAAGCCAAAGCAGGGCTCGCAGACGCGGGCAACTTGGCCGGAAAACTTGGCCTTGGCTTCATGCAGGGTCTTCAGGCCAAAGTTGCAAACAGCTTTGACGCCAGACCTGCAGGTGATCGTGTTCGGTCAAATCCACCTTGAGGGGCGTGACCACCACATGGCCCTGATCGGCTGCATGAAAATCTGTGCCCACGCTGTCGTCCATGGCAGCGCCAGCAGCACCAATCCAGTACATGGTTTGCCCGCGTGGATCGACCTGGGTGATGACGGGCTCGGCCGCATGGCGGCGTCCCAGGCGACAGACTTTGGGCGACTTGATCTGGGCCAACGGCAAATTGGGAATGTTCACATTCAACAGCCATGGCAGCGTGCCAATCAAGTCTTGATGCACCATTTGCTGAACCAAGCGTTGCACCGTGGTGGCCGCCGCGTCCAGGTGCGACCAGCCCTTGTCAATCTGCGACACCGCAATCGCCGGTATGCCAAACAAATACCCCTCCATGGCCGCGCCCACGGTGCCCGAATACAAGGTGTCGTCACCCATGTTGGCACCGTTGTTGATTCCAGAGATCACCAAATCAGGACGGTAACCCAACAATCCGGTTAAGGCGATGTGCACACAGTCTGCAGGCGTGCCGTTGACGTAGCGAAAACCATTGTCAGCGCGGTTGACATAAAGGGGCGTGTGCAGGGTCAATGCGTTGGATTTGGCGCTGTTGTTGTGCTCGGGGGCCACCACCTCCACATCGGCGATGGTTTGCAGCGCGGCATGCAAAGCCACGATGCCTTCGGCCCGAAAACCGTCGTCATTGGAAATCAGAATTTTCATGAATCAGTGTTTGAATTACGCCCATTGTAGGCGGGCCGCAGCAGCCCCAAAGTTTGCCCATCCCATGGGCGTGCACAGCGCCTTTTGCACTTATCGCATGGCCAGCTTGGCGCAACTTGTCCGTCAGGGCGGCAGGGCAAAGAGGTCGCTCGAGAGACATGATCCCCTTGGTCGACTTGCCTAAGATCAGGAACTTATTTTTATCGATCACTGGAGAGATGTCATGCATGCGTGGCTTTGCGAAAACCCCACAGGCGTAGAAGCGCTGACTTGGACCGAACTGCCCACACCCGTGCCGGGGCCGGGACAAGTGCTGATTCAGATTCAAGCGGCCAGCTTGAATTTTCCTGACCTGCTGATCGTGCAGAACAAGTACCAAATGAAACCCGAGTTGCCCTTTGTGCCCGGCTCCGAATACGCGGGCATGGTGCAAGCGCTGGGTGAAGGGGTGACGCACTTGAGCGTGGGCCAAAGCGTGGCCTGCCTGTCGGGCACAGGCGGCTTTGGCACCCACACCCTGGCACCAGCCAAACTGTGCATGCCCTTACCGACAGGCTTTCCAGCCACAGACGGTGCGGCCTTCATCATGACCTACGCCACATCGCACCATGCGCTGGTCGACCGCGCTGCCCTGAAAGCCGGTGAAACCGTGTTGGTGCTGGGTGCTGCAGGTGGCGTGGGCACGGCGGCCATCCAAATTGCCAAGGCCATGGGGGCCCAGGTGATCGCTGCCGCCTCGACCGACGAAAAATGCGCGCTGTGCAAAACACTGGGGGCCGATGAGACCATCAATTACAGCCAAGAAAATTTGCGCGAAGCCTTGAAGACCTTGACCAAAGGCAAAGGCCCCGATGTGGTCTACGACCCGGTGGGCGGTGACTTGGCAGAGCCCGCATTCCGCTCCATCGCTTGGCGTGGTCGCTACTTGGTGGTGGGTTTTGCCGGTGGCCCCATACCGGCGCTGCCCTTGAATTTGGCTCTGCTCAAAGGCGCATCTTTGGTGGGTGTCTTTTGGGGCGATTTTGCCAAACGCGAGCCCCATGCCAACGCCGCCATGATGGGCGAATTGGCCTTGTGGTACAGCCAAGGCAAGATCAAACCCGTGTTGGACCGCACCCTGCCCATGCGCGACATCAAAGCGGCCTACGCATTGATGGGTTCACGCAGCGTCAAAGGCAAACTGGTGATGGTCAATTGAGCTGCTGAGGTCTGACGCCATAAAAAAGCCCGCGTGACGGATCACACGGGCTTGCTTCTGGCGGAAACGGAGGGATTCGAACCCTCGATGAGGCTCTACACCCCATACTCCCTTAGCAGGGGAGCACCTTCGGCCACTCGGTCACGTTTCCAATGGGGAAGATTATAGCTTAGGCTGGTCTAAATCGAAGGCCTTGTGCAGGGCGCGCACGGCCAACTCCATGTATTTTTCATCGATCACCACCGATGTTTTGATTTCAGAGGTGGCGATCATTTGGATGTTGATGCCCTCCTCGCTCAAGCAGCGGAACATCTTGCTGGCCACGCCCACATGGCTGCGCATGCCTATGCCCACGATGGACACTTTGCATATCTTGGCGTCGCCCAAAACTTCGGCGGCGCCCAGCGAGGGCAGCACTTTTTCTTTGAGCAAATCGATGGTTTTGGCGTAATCGTTGCGGTGCACCGTGAAGCTGAAGTCGGTCTTGCCGTCTTTGCTCAGGTTCTGGATGATGACATCGACTTCGATATTGGCATCGGCCACAGCACCCAAAATATGGTAGGCAATACCGGGTTTGTCGGGCACGCCCACCACAGAAATTTTGGCTTCGTCGCGGTTGAATGCGATGCCGGAAACGATGGCTTGTTCCATTTGTTCGTCTTCTTCAAAAGTGATCAGGGTGCCGGATGCGGCTTCTTCATCGATGTCGATGTCCCAAGGTGTAAAACTCGACAGCACCCGCATGGGCACTTTGTATTTGCCCGCAAACTCGACCGAGCGAATTTGCAAGACTTTGGAGCCCATCGATGCCATCTCGAGCATTTCCTCGAAACTCACCGTGTGCAGGCGTCTGGCCTCTGGCACCACACGGGGGTCGGTGGTGTAGACGCCGTCCACATCGGTGTAAATCAAGCATTCGTCGGCATGCATGGCCGCCGCCACGGCCACGGCCGAGGTGTCCGAGCCGCCACGGCCCAAGGTGGTGATGTTGCCGTTGTTGTCCACCCCTTGAAAGCCGGTGATGATGACCACCTTGCCCGCGTTCAGCTCGCCACGCACGCGCGCATCGTCAATCGATTCGATGCGCGCTTTGGTGAAAGCGTCATTGGTTTTGATGGCCACTTGCCAGCCTGCGTAGCTGACCGATGCTTGGCCTTCGGCTTGCAGGGCAATGGCCAACAAGGCAGAAGAAGCTTGCTCACCCGTCGAGGCCAGCATGTCGAGTTCGCGGTTGTAAGCCATGTCAGGTTTGGCAGGCGCGAGCTCTTTGGCCAAGCCCAACAATCGGTTGGTTTCGCCGCTCATGGCGCTGGGCACCACCACGACCTGGTGCCCAGCGCGCGCCCATTTGGCCACCCGCTTGGCGACATTGCGGATGCGCTCGGTCGAGCCCATCGAAGTGCCACCGTATTTGTGAACGAATAAAGCCATGTATTGTGTTCAGTTCAAGAAAGAAACCATCAGCCGACAAGGCATGTGCTTGTCAAGGGCTCCGGAAAAACCCTCGATTGTAACCATTGAGCAGACATTTTCTGCACCCACCAGGCCCGCAAATCAAGCCCAAGCCTGTGCTCAGGCCGGGTGCCATGTCAGATGCATGCCCTCACGCTTCACAAAGCCTTGGCCAAGCTTCAAATGCAAATGGTGGCCCCGTGTGGTGCATGCGGCGATCTGACTCAGCAGCTCATGGAGTTGTGCGGTGCTGGGCGTGGTGCCATGGTGCTGACGCAGCCAATGGCGCAGCACCAAAGTTTGGCGGGCGCGGCTCAATTGCTGCACGGCCTGAATGCGCGGGGGCACACCCACCACAACCAGGTCCTGCTCGGCCACTTCGTTCAACACCTCTTGGGCTTGTGCTGCATGGGCCGCACTGCGGTTGAAGGTGTCTCTGAAAGCTGGCAAAGCCTGTGACAAAGCGGGCATCACCAAGGCCCGTATGCGGTTGCGGGTAAAGCTCAAATTGGTGTTGCTGGGGTCCTCCACCCAGCTTTGGCCTTGGCATTGCAGCCAATGGCGCAAGGCCGCACCCGTCACGCCCAACCAAGGGCGGTGCCAATGCAAGCCCTGCCGATGCCATTGCGATGGCATACAGGCCAAGCCTGGCAGACCCGCGCCACGCGACAAGGCCAAGAGCAAGGTTTCGACTTGGTCGTCGGCATGCTGGGCCAAGGCGACATCTGTCACACCCGGCCATTCTTTGCGCACCACATCGGCCAATGCGGTGTAGCGGGCCTGGCGGGCGGCGTCTTCCGGACTTTGGCCCGACGCATGGCCCGCTTGCACCCGGCGTACAAGCAAAGGCACACCCTGCGCCAAACACAGCGCACGGCAATGCGTTTCGAAAGCATCGGCCGCGTCTTGCAAGCCGTGGTGAATGTGCACCGCCCTCACCTGCCCGGGCCAACGCTTGGCACAGGCCAGAAGCAGCGCAGTGGAGTCTGCACCACCGCTCAGCGCCACGGCAAAAGGCAGGCCCGGGCTGAAGTCAGCCAGGCTCAGCTCGAGGGGCAGCACCACTGGGGGGGCCATGCGTCAAACCGGCAAACTCACGTGCTGCTTATCCGCCAGTCACTTGGCCGCTTTGGTGTCGTTGAAGCGGCCATAGCTGTTGAGCCGTTCATAGCGGCGCTCCAACAGCTCCTTGGGTTTGAGGTCGGCCACTTGTCGCCATGCGTCACCCAAAGCGCGCTTGAGGAAAGACACCATCAAGTCGGGATCACGCTGGGCACCGCCCACGGGTTCGTTCACGATTTTGTCCACCAAGCCCAAGGCCTTCAGGCGGTGCGCCGTGATGCCCAGGGCATCGGCAGCCAATTCAGCTTTGTCGCTGGTTTTCCACAAAATAGAAGCACAACCCTCTGGGCTGATGACCGAATACACCGAGTACTGCAACATCAGCACTTGGTCAGCCACCGAGATGGCCAAAGCACCGCCGGAGCCCCCTTCACCAATGATGGTGGTGATGATGGGCACTTCGAGTTGCGCCATCTCAAAGATGTTGCGGCCAATCGCCTCGGACTGTCCGCGCTCTTCGGCGTCGATACCCGGATAGGCACCGGGTGTATCCACAAAGGTGAACACCGGCAGCTTGAACTTTTCGGCGGTTTTCATCAAGCGCAGCGCTTTGCGATAGCCCTCGGGCTTGCTCATGCCAAAGTTGCGCAAAGTGCGCTCTTTGGTGTCACGCCCCTTTTGCTGGCCCAGCACCATGCAGGCATGGCCATTGAACCGGGCCAAGCCACCCACGATGGACAGATCGTCAGCAAAGTGACGGTCGCCGTGCATCTCCACAAAATGGGTGAAGATGCCTTTGACGTAGTCCAAGGTGTAGGGGCGCTCGGGATGGCGAGAAATCTTGGTGACCTGCCAGGGGCTCAGGTCGCTGTAGATGTCTTTGGTCAGTTGGTGGCTTTTTTTGCTCAACTGGTCGATCTCAAGGGTGATGTCCACCGCTGACTCTGTCTGCACATAGCGCAATTCTTCGATCTTGGCTTCGAGCTCAGCGACCGGTTGCTCAAAGTCAAGAAATGTTTTTTTGGCCAAATTGGGCTCCTCTGTTCGGGTTCAGTGTGGGCGCTTTGTCCAGCCCTCAATAAGCGACTGGCACCGGGTCCAGTGAGCGCCAAATATACCAAGTTGCCACGGTTGAATAAGGGCTCCAAGCTTGGGCCACCTCACGGGCATCGCTGCGGCTGACGGGTTCGCCTGAAAAATAATTGCGGCTGATGCCATTGATCAAGCCCACATCGTCGAGGGGCAAGACATTGGGGCGCAGCAGGTGGAAAATCAAAAACATCTCAGCCGTCCAGCGGCCGATGCCTCGAATGGCCACCAACTCGTCGATGATGGCCTCGTCTGCCATCTCTTGCCAGGTCTTGACATGCAGCGTGCCCGAACTGAAGTGCACCGCCAAATCCACCAAGTACTCGACTTTGCGGGCCGACAAACCGGCGCTGCGCATGTCATCTACCTTCAGCTTGAGCACAGCAGCGGGCGTGAGGCCATGCGACAAGGCCGAAAAACGATCCCACACCGATTGCGCCGCTTTGACTGAAATTTGCTGGCCCACGATGGAGCGGGCCAGTGTCACAAATGCATCCCCCCGGGTTTCCAAAATCGCGTTGCCAAACTGGGGGATGAGTTTTTTCATGACCCGGTCTTTTTTGGCCAAGTGCCCACAAGCCTCTGCCCAGTAGGCGGGCGTCACAGGGATCACATCCGAAGATTGGCTGAGCGTCACTGCGCTGCCTCCCAAGCCGTGCCAGTGGCCGAGTCTTTGAGCACAATGCCCTGGGTCAACAAGGCGTTGCGGATGCGGTCGGCCTCGGCAAAGTTTTTGGCTTTTTTGGCATCCGCCCGAGCCTGAATCTGCTGCTGAATGGCGGCATCATCCAGCCTGGCGCCAGCTTGCAAGTAAGCCGTGGGGTCGGTCTGCAACAAGCCCAGCACGCCCCCTAAGCTTTTGAGCAAGCCCGAACGCTCAGCCGAACCGCTGCGGTTGACCTCCCCAGCCAACTCGAACAGCACAGCCACCGCCTCGGGCGTGCCAAAGTCTTCGTCCATCGCCGCTTTGAAGCGGGCCGCCAAAGGCTCGGTCCAATCGATGCCAAGCTCCAAAGGCGGCACAGCCTGCAAGGCGGTGTACAGCCGTTTGAGTGCGCCTTGCGCGTCGCTCAGGTGCACATCGCTGTAGTTCAACGGGCTGCGGTAGTGCGCTCTGACAATGAAAAACCGCAGAGTTTCGGCGTCGAATTTTTCCAAGACCTCGCTGATCCGGAAAAAATTGCCCAAACTCTTGGACATCTTGACGCTGTCCACATTGACGAAACCGTTGTGCATCCAGTAGTTCGCCAGTGGTTTACCGTGCGCGCCTTCGCTTTGGGCAATTTCGTTTTCGTGGTGCGGAAAGGGCAAATCAGCGCCGCCGCCATGGATATCAAAGGTCTCACCCAGCAGCGCGCAGGCCATGGCGGAACACTCGATGTGCCAGCCCGGGCGTCCCATGCCGTAGTCGCTGGGCCATTGGGCGTCTGCGGGTTCATCGGCCTTGGCGGATTTCCACAAGACAAAGTCCAGCGGGTCGGCTTTCTCGCCCGACACCGCCACACGCTCGCCAGACTGCAACTCGTCCAGCGACTTGCCCGATAACTTGCCGTAGCCGGGGAATTTGCGCACCGCGAAATTCATATCGCCAGTGGCCGACTGGTAGGCCAAACCTTTGCGCTGGAGTTGGCCCACGATGCCCAGCATTTCAGGCACAAAGTCAGTGGCCCGGGGGTCGTGGGTCGGCCGCTCAATGCCCAGCGCATCGAAATCGCGGTACATGGCTTGGATCATCCGATCGGTCAACTGGCGAATGGGCTCTTTGTTGAGCACCGCGCGCTGAATGATCTTGTCGTCGATGTCGGTGATGTTGCGCACAAAGTTGACTCGAAAACCACTGACTTTGAGCCAACGCTGGACCACATCAAAGGCCACATTTGCCCGCGCATGGCCCACATGGCAATCGTCGTAGACCGTGATGCCGCAAACGTACATGCCCACATGGCCGGGCACGATGGGGTGAAACTCAGACACCGAGCGGCTGAGTGTGTTGTAAATGCGCAAACTCATGTCAGATTGAAGGGTAGACGGGATACTTAAAAAGACCAGCTCGCACAGGGGCTGATGGGGCCTTGCGGCACAAATAAAGCCACAAGGGCTCCGCTACAATGGCCATTCAGTATAGCCCCGCGCCGACAAGGTCTACCCCAGTTTTGGGCTGGGTTTGTCTGCTTGACAAGCGCGTCTGCAAGCTCATTTTTTCATCACATCACCTCAATTTGAATCACGCATGCGTTCCTTGCCGTCATTGGTGGTTTTGGTCAGTTTATGGGCCCTGGGCATGGTCGCAAAGGCCGACGTGTACGCTGATGTCAACGCCTTGGTGCAAAGCAGCCAGTGGGACAAAGCGCAAGACTTGGCGCAAACCCGCCTCAAAACCGCACCCACCGACCCGCAAATGCGCTTGTTGCTGAGCCACATCCAAACCGGTCAAGGCCAAACGCTGGCCGCCATCGAGACCTTGCGTGCATTGACGGCATCTTTTCCTGAACTGCCCGAACCGCACAACAACTTGGCGGCCTTGCTGGTGCGCGAGAACCGGCACGAAGAAGCCTTGATCGCATTGCAAGCCGCCATTCAGGCCAGGCCCGATTACGCGCTGGCCCTTGAAAACTTGGGTGACCTGCACTTGGCTTTGGCCGCACGGGCTTTCGCGCAAGCCCTGAACGCTTCGCCTCAGCAAAGCCGTGTGCAGAGCAAAAAACTGGCGACCGAGCAATTGCTCCAAACGCCTTGAGGACGGCAATGGCCTGGCACCCTTCACACCACTGCTCAACCCTTTTGCTCAACACCTTGGCCCGACACCTTGGCCCAACACCACCTGCCTCAACCCTTCGCCAAACTCTGTGGCGCATACCGCACCATGCTCGATTTTCAAACGCAACCGTGACAGGACCACCATGACATCTGCACCCACAAACGCTGCACCTCAAAGATCACTCAAAAACGCTGCCTTGGCCTGGGCATGGCCCATGCTGTTGTCCCTGTCGGCCTTGCTCGCCCCCACCGCGGCCTCAGCGCAAAACACAAGCACAGCCGCCACCAAGGTCCGCATCAGCACATCGATGGGTGCGATCGAAGCCGAGTTGTATGCCGACAAAGCGCCCAAAACCGTGGCCAACTTTGTGCAATACGTCAACGACAAGCATTACGATGGCTTGATTTTTCACCGCGTGATTCCTGGCTTCATGGTGCAAGGCGGTGGTTATGACGGGCAATACCGCGAGAGGAAAACCCGCGCACCGGTCACCCACGAGGGCCGTCAAGCTCTGGCTGCTGGCCTGAAAAACACCACTGGCACCTTGGCCATGGCGCGCACCAACGACCCGCAATCGGCCACTGCGCAATTTTTCATCAACGTTGTGGACAACGCTTTTTTGGACCCCAATGTTCAAAATTTTGGCTACACGGTTTTTGGCAAAGTCACGTCCGGCATGGACGTGCTCCAAAAAATCAGGACCACCCCCACCGGTGCGGGCGGTCCCTTTTCATCCGATGTCCCCAAGGCACCGGTCATCATCCAATCCATCACCTTGTTGAAGTAACACCATGAGCAACCCCCAAGTCGAACTGCACATCACCGGCTACGGCGTCATCACCCTCGAGTTGGACGCGGACAAAGCCCCCAAATCAACCGAAAACTTTTTGGCCTATGTGAAGAAGGGCCACTACAACAACACGATTTTTCACCGTGTGATCCCCGGCTTCATGGTGCAAGGCGGTGGCTTTGAGCCGGGCATGGGCCAAAAGCCAACCGACGCGACCATCGAAAACGAGGCCAACAATGGCTTGAAAAACGACGAGTACACCGTGGCCATGGCCCGCACCTCGGCGCCGCACTCGGCCTCGTCGCAGTTCTTCGTCAACGTGGCCAAGAACGACTTCTTGAACCACACCGCCCCTTCCATGCAAGGCTGGGGCTATGCGGTGTTTGGCAAAGTGGTCAAGGGCACCGAAGTGGTGGACCAGATCAAAGCCGTGAAAACCGGCAACAAAGGCGGCCATGGCGATGTGCCCGTAGAAGATGTCGTGATCGAGAAAGCCGTCGCCTTGTGATCGCTTGAACCATGAGCGCGGCCCTGTCCAGTTGCCTGCCCCACATCGGCCGGGTCACAGCCCCAGCAGCATGGCAAACCGTCGACTTGATCTCTGACCTGCATTTGCAAGCCAGCGAACCGGCTACTTTCGAGGCTTGGCGAGATTTCATGGCCCGCACGCCCGCAGATGCGGTGTTCATCTTGGGCGATCTGTTTGAGGTCTGGGTGGGCGACGATGCCGTCGCGTCAGACCCTTTTTTGCAAGATTGCGCTCAGGTTTTGCGTCAGGCTGCACAGCGCATGCATGTCGGCCTGATGCAGGGCAACCGCGATTTTTTGTTGGGTCCTGCGTTTTTGGCGGCCTGCGGTGTGCATCCTTTGAACGACCCCAGCGTGCTGCAATGGGGGGGGCAAAATATTTTGCTCAGCCATGGCGACGCCCTGTGCTTGGACGACAGCGCCTACCAAGGCTTTCGCCAAGAGGTGCGCTCGGCCGAATGGCAAGAAGATTTTTTAGCCCAACCCCTGCAGCAAAGAATCGCTTTGGCGCGCGCGATGCGCCAGCAAAGCGAGTCCAACAAGCGCACCGCCGCAGTTCACGCCGATGCCGATTCTGACTTGGCTTTGCGCTGGCTCGATGCGGCCGATGCCAGCCATTTGGTGCACGGCCACACCCACCAAGCCGCAGACCACCCACTGGGCTCAGGCCAAAGGCATGTACTGAGCGACTGGTCACTCGACCATAGCCCCCAGAGGGCTCAGGTGTTCAGGCTAGAGCACCCGGGCGTCATGACACGCATCGATTGGCCACCCAGCGCTGTGCCGGGGCAGCTCCCTGCCCCAAAGGCCGGGTGAGCGGCCTGTTTGGCGATTGATTTGCAGGATCAGTTGCGCAACAAGTTTTTCAAGGCGTTTTGCAAGCGCCGAGCCGCCGTTTCTTCGTGGGGGCCAGACAGGACCTGGGCCACATCCTCAGCCCAGGTTTCGCTGGGGCCGGCTTGGTTGCGCTGGGTCAGCAATTGCAGCTGCAAGGCCCGGCGCGCAGCTTGGTGATCGGCCGGTGTGGGTACTTCGGCGGCAATCTCCAGCCGCAACAAAGCCGTCGCAGCGGCACGTTGAGGCTCTGCTGCAACAGCTTGGGCCCAAGCCTGGCGGGTTGACGCTTGAATGGCTTTGCCCATTTGCTGCACGCTGGGCAGCTGCTCAGCTTGGCGCTCTTGCCAAGCCGAGAGCAATTGGGTGAGCGTCTCACCATGGGCTTGTGCGGCCAGTTTGCGCAAGGACATCTCGGCGCGCTCCAAGGCCTCGCGTTGCGCCCGAAAGGCGGCATCGCCCAGACGGGGGCCCCGGTCTTCACGCCATTCGGTCCGTGCGTCACGTTCGCCAAAGCGACCCCCACCCGGCGGCGAAGAGCGCTCACCGGGGCGGGCATCGCGGCGACCGTCCCGACCCGCAGGAGCTGGGGTACGCTTTTGACCGGGCCGGTCATCACCGCGCACGGCCACCACGGGTTTGGGCGGCTTGACAGGCGCAGCCGGCGGTGTGGGCGCACCGACTGAGGCAGCCTGAGGGTCTGCGTCTGTATTTTCAGCATCCCCCTTGGCCGCTTGCAAGGCATCGCTGCCATCGGCTGAGGCAGCTGCAGCGGCTGATTCGCTGACGGAATGATCACCGGGCTCTGAAACGGCAGCGCCTGGTGCAGAGGTCTCATCGGCAAACTTGGGTGCAGCCGCATCGGAACCCTTGGGCGCTTGCGCATTGGCATGCACGGGCGTAGGCGTAGGCGCTGCGGCCCGCGCGGCTTGTCCGCGCAAGGCGAACTCCAAGGCGGCCATGGCGGCGCGAATTTTGGCTGCATCGCCACTGGCATTGGCCGCGTCCAAGGCTGTGGAGGCCTCGATGACCGCACGGTCATGCGCGCTCACGGGACCCGCGGCTTGCGGACGCTCAGGGCCTTTGCGCTGGAAAGCCTCGTCCAGCGGGGCACGGAACACTTCCCAGAGTTTTTGTTCGGTCTTGCGGTCCAGCGGCACCGACTGGGCTTCTTGTTGCCAGCGCTGCTGCAGGGCTTTGACGGCATCCACACGCAGCGCTGGGGCCGCAGCCAGTTCTTGGGCTTCCAAGATCAAGGCTTGACGGCGAGCCATGCTGGCTTTTTGAGCGGCCTCCAATGGCGCGGCAGCGGCTTTGAAAAGACTTTTCCAAAGGCCCTGCATTTCACCAAAGGCTTTTTCGCTCAGGTGACCGGCATTGCGCCAACGGTCAGCAAATTGGTGCAAAGCGCGCAGCTGCGCACGCCAGTCCTCGCTCAGCGCCATGGATGCAGTCCACGCTTTGACCTCTTCCATCAAGGCCAAGCGCTGGTTGCGCTGGTCGGCGGAGTCCTTTTTCATCTGCTCCAACCAGGCCAAGACTGATTTGTAGGCCTCGTTACAGGCCGCATCAAAGCGTTTCCACAGCGCGTGGTTGGGCAAGCCACCTTGGTCAATTTGCTTCCAACTGTCACGCAATTGGCGCAGTTTGTCTTGCATCTTGCGGCCGCCTACCGTGGGGACTTTGTCGGCATCCAACAAAGCCTCGGCTTGGTTCACCAAGTCTGAGCGCACTTGGTCAAGCAGCCATCGCTGCCACCCTTGGGCATCACCGGCAGCGGTCAAGGCTTTGTGCAAGCGCTCGTCCAAGCTGGTGTCCAGGTTTTTCGCGTGGGTCTTGAGTTCGCCGCGCAAGGCCGCTGCGGCCTCGGGCAATGGCGCGCCTTGGCTCAGTGTGATTTCTTTTTCCAGCGCTTGCAGCACATCGGTCACCGCTTTGGTGGCTTGTTCACGCAAGGCTTGGCGCTGCGCCGGGTCAACTTTGGGCTTGAGCGCTTTTTCGGCTTGGTCGGTCTTGTCTGCTTTTTCAAGCTTTTCAGGCGCTGAGGCCACGGACACGGGCGGATGGACATCGCCCCTCAAGCGCCGAATTTCATCGGCCCACACCGGCACAGGCGGCAAGGCCGCTGTGGCATCGGCCTGCGCCGTGCTGGCCAAAACAGCCGCAGCTGAGAAGCCATCCCAAACCGCTTGCAGCTGTTTGCCAGCGGCTTCCAGCTGCGAGGGGTACTTCAGCTCCACACTCGGCCAGACCGCGTTTTGGCTCAGGGCCTGAGCCTGGTTTTGCCATTGCGCCACATCGACCTGCAAACCGCTCTGCCCACCCAGCGCTTCGCTCAAGGGTTTGGTCGACAGCACCTCAATGCGCTGAGCCAACAGCACCGCCACTTCGCGTTGCACCATCACCTGGTGCTGCAGGTCTTCAACCCCTTTGACGACCTCGGTCAAGCGCTGCTTGAGGCCTGCAAGTGGCTCGCGTGACAGGGGCGCACCGGCCTTGGCCGCGTCGCGCTGCCAAGCCAGTGCGTCGGCCATGTTCAAGCGCGGCGCCTGCAACAACTGCTCGGCCTTGTGTGCCCATTCAGCGGCCAAGGCCTCTTGGCCGTGGCTGCGCTTGATCTCGTCCAGTTTTTCTTTGAGCAACTTGGCAACGCCCTTGTCGCGACCCGACAGCTCTCGGTAGACATCGGCCATCAAACTCTCGGCGGGCTCGCTCAACAGCCACTCACGCAAACGCACACTGCGCTCGGCAGAGTTGGGGGCTTTGAAAATACCCGCCACCAAGGGCTCAAGGGTGGCGATGTCAAAAGGCTTAGAAGATGAATTCACGGTCGTTACTTTTAAAACACAATGCCTGACTGTGCTGTTTTGAGATCGCCTCCAGTGGCGCTCGCAACAGCCTGTCAGTGGAGTTGACGTAGGGGGCCTATTTTCGCTGTTATTTGGCTCAGACAAGCCGCTGGCCCGCAAAGCTGTTCAATCTCTCTCAATTAACCGACATCGACCCAATTGATATAGGTAAAAGATTCTAATTTTTTAGTCCAATATACTTGACTGGTTATGATTCGTTTCTAAAATTTGCCTTTCATCCCCTTCAAGCGGACTGCCCAGCATGCTGTTTTGAGACTTCTTTTCAGGTCGCCGTTCCCGTTTTTTCTATTTCTTCACTTGGGCGGCAGTCAATCCAGCGCTCAAGCCTCTGGCCAATCCGCCCGAGATGGGTACACTGGGCCAACCACAAAACGCCATGAAAACCGACACCCGATGGAGCCGACTTGGACTGGTTTTGTCCACCGTGTTCAATGACATCCGCGCAGGCTTCTTAGACATCAGCCGCCACAGCTTAGCCCTGCTGGGCCTGGCTGTGGTCGTCGTCGTTTTGGCGGTAAGCGCCCGTGCGGACTTGCAAGCCAAAATCGGCAAGGGCTTGATGGCCTGGTTGGAAAAAAGACAGCTTCAACTCATCTTGGCCCAAGAGCAGGGGAGCGAACAAACCCCAGCCTCACGCACTGTGGCGGCCATGGCCAAGGACCTCAGCAGCGAGCAACTGGCCGTGACACAGTGGCTCAGCCGCAGGTACAAAGTGGCCCCCGAGCCTTTAGGGGCTCTGGTTCACGAGGCCTGGACGCTTGGCGAGCGCAGCCAAATTTCCCCCTCTTTGATTTTGTCGATTGTGGCGGTGGAATCGCGGTTCAACCCTTTTGCAGCGAGCAGCATCGGCACCTTGGGCTTGATGCAAATCGCACCTGAAACGCATGACGACGCACTTGCTGTGTTGGGCGGTCGCATGGCGGCATTTGACCCTTTGACCAATCTTCGCGTGGGCACACGCCTTTTGCAAAGCATGGTGCAACAGTCCGGCAGCATCGAAGAGGCGCTCAATCTTTACGCTTCAACCTCGGGCAAAGGCGATCCCAACCAATATGTACGGCGGGTGTTGGCTGAACAACAACACCTGGACATCATTGGCCAAAAAGCAGCCTTGGCAAACTCCCCCTTGGTCAGAAGCGACCCGGTCGCCACGCAGGCCCATGGACTTTGACCACCCCTGAAAACTTTCCGATACACCCTCTGGGCCACGCTTTGAGCCAGTGCTGGCGTCCCCTTGCAAGCGCCGACTGAGCCGCAGGCCAGCGAAGCGCCGCTGACTTGGCAGGGCCTGGGCCGGGGCAATGAGGCCACGCAGTGGGCTACACTGCAGGGCGCGCAACTGGCGATAGGAGCCTGTTTTTCTGCGAAACAGAGCACTCTGACGTGGAGCGTGATGGCCTTGGCTTGTCACCGAACCACTGGGAAGCGCGCAGCCCCTCCCGGCTTTTCAAGCCCGGCGGTGCTCTACAGCCGTTCGCCTGGGCAGCCCTTGTCAAAAACCTTGGTTTTTGGTCAAGGCCATTTCCATTCAAAGGACTGCCATGTACCACCGCAACACTCTGATTGAACAAACCGACCCCGAACTGTTCGCCGCCATTGAAGCGGAAAACGCCCGCCAAGAACACCACATCGAGTTGATCGCCAGCGAAAACTACGCATCGCCCGCGGTCATGGCCGCCCAAGGCAGCCAACTCACCAACAAATACGCCGAAGGCTATCCCGGCAAACGCTACTACGGCGGCTGTGAGCATGTGGACGTGGCCGAGCAACTGGCGATTGACCGCATCAAGCAAATCTACGGCGCAGAAGCCGCCAACGTGCAGCCGCATTGCGGCGCGTCGGCCAACGAGGCCGTGTTTTTGGCGTTTTTGAAGCCCGGCGACACGATTTTGGGCATGAGCTTGGCCGAGGGCGGGCACCTGACCCACGGCATGGCGCTGAACATGTCGGGCAAGTGGTTCAACGCCGTGTCTTACGGTTTGGACGCGAACGAAGCCATCGATTACGAGGCCATGGAAGCCCAGGCCCGCAAGCACAAGCCCAAGCTCATCATCGCGGGGGCTTCGGCCTATTCGCTGCACATCGACTGGGCCCGCTTTGCCAAGATTGCCAAAGAAGTCGGCGCCATCTTTTTGGTCGACATGGCCCACTACTCGGGTTTGATCGCGGCGGGCGTCTACCCCAACCCGGTGCCGCACGCCGACGTGGTCACCTCGACCACCCACAAGAGTTTGCGCGGCCCACGCGGCGGCATCATCTTGATGAAGGCCGAGCACGAAAAAGCCATCAACAGCGCCATTTTCCCCGGCCTGCAAGGCGGCCCGCTGATGCACGTGATCGCCGCCAAGGCCGTGGCCTTCAAAGAAGCCATGGCACCCGAGTTCAAAACCTACCAGGCCCAGGTGATCAAAAACGCGCAAATCATGGCCGAGGTGCTGACCCAGCGCGGCCTGCGCATTGTGAGCGGCGGCACCCAAAGCCATGTCATGTTGGTCGACTTGAGGGCCAAAGGCATCACCGGCAAAGTGGCTGAAGCCGCCTTGGGCAGTGCCCACATGACCATCAACAAGAACGCCATCCCGAACGACCCGGAAAAGCCGTTTGTGACCAGCGGTGTGCGCATCGGCACCCCGGCCATGACCACCCGGGGCTTCAAGGACGAAGAAGCCCGCGCCACCGCCCACCTGATCGCCGATGTGCTGGACAAGCCGCACGATGAAGCCAACATCGCGGCCGTGCGCGCCAAAGTCCACGCCTTGACCAGCCGCTTCCCGGTCTACAGCTGATCGGAGCACGCGATGAAATGCCCGTTTTGCGGTCACCTCGAAACCCAAGTGGTCGAGACACGCTTGGCCGAAGACGGGGACTTTATCCGCCGCCGCAGACAATGCGGCGCGTGCGAGAAACGCTTTACCACCTACGAAAAGCCAGAAGTCAACTTTCCAGCCATTGTCAAAAAAGATGGCAGGCGCATCGATTACCAACGTGAAAAGTTGCGCGCCAGCCTCAAACTGGCCTTGCGCAAACGGCCGGTGAGCACCGAACAAGTCGATGGCGCAATTGAAGGCATTGAGGAAAAATTGCTCAACATGGGCACGCGTGAGGTCGAGTCCCACCGCATCGGCGAATTGGTCATGCGCGCACTGAAAAAACTCGACAAAGTGGCCTACGTGCGCTTTGCCAGCGTGTACCGCAACTTTGAAGACATCGATGCCTTCAAAACGCTGGTGGACGAGGTGCAAAGCTGAAGACCAAGCGCTCAACAATCGGTCGGTGTGTCCGCCCTGGCTTTCTCTAAACGCGGCTTGCCCACCGCATTGATCACCACCCGCCAAGCGTCCGCTTGCCCTGCGCCGCACAAACGGATGGTGCCGGCCTGAAAAGCACCCGACCGGCTTTGGCTGCGGCCACTCGGCGCGTAAGAAACGAAGCGATCAACCGTGGCGTTGCCTTGGATCGTCAAAAACCCCGGCGCGGCCGCGTGCAACTGCAAAATCGTCTCATCCGCTTCGCGCCAGGTGTTTTGGTTGTCATCGACAAACACCAACCAACCTTGCGCCCAACTGCCTGCCGCAGCACAGGCCTGCTTGGCATCTCGAATGCACAGGGTGACGCGTTGCTGACGGCGCAAAGCCTCGCTGCGGGCCAACATCAGGCTGGCTTGCAACTGCTCTGCTTGGCTTTGCATTTGGTGCTTGTGCCTGAAAGCCTTGAAACTCGGCGCCGCCAAAGTGGCGAGCAAAGCCAGCAGCGCCAGCACCACCAAAACTTCCAGCAAGCTGAAACCCGGGTCTTTTGGGTGTGCACGCCTGGGCAGCGGGGTCAGCATTTGGTGCAGCCTGTACAAGTCATGATTAAGTATCCACAATATTGTGTCTTACCCACAGACAGGGGCTGTAGACATGCGCACCACCAAGCCGCCAAAGCGACCCTTCCCGTTCGCACGGACTTTGGGCTTCACGCTGAGCGAGTTGATGGTCAGCCTGGCCCTGATGGGGGTGTTGGCCGCCCTGGCTTGGCCTGCCTATCAGGCACAAAAACGCCAAGCCCGGCGCATCGACGCACAGAGCGCTTTGCTGCAACTGCAATTGGACCAAGCCCGCTGGCGCAGCACGCAAGCCACCCACGCCAGTGATCTCAGCAGCTTGGGCTGGCCCAGCGACCGCTCGCCCGCTGGGCACTACCGCATCACGATCGAGAACGCCTTGGCCGAGGGCTACACCCTGCTGGCAACGCCGCTGGGCACGCAAGCGGCTGACGCTGCCTGCAACCCAATGCGCTTGCAACTGCAACACACGGCCACCGTGGTGCTCAGTGCCGGTGCCGACGTCAGCGGCGACCCCAAGCGATGCTGGCGGCAATGACCCACCCCAAAGCGCCACAAAGGCCCGCCATGCACACCCTGCCCCACACGGCCAAGGCACATCAGCACCCGCCGGCACAACGTGGTGAAACTTTGGTCGGCTTGTTGGTGGGCATGGCCATGGGTTTGGTGGTCTTGGCGGCAGGCAGTCACATGTTGGCGCAACACCTGCGCGGGCACCAATGGGCTTTGCAAGACAGCCACCTGCACCACGACCTGCGCGCTGCGCTCGACACCATGGCCACAGCCCTGCGCCAAGCACAGTTTGTGGGTGAAGCGGCAACTGAGCGCTCGGCCACCGGTTGCCAAGACCCCTTCTGTAGCGGCCCAGCCGGTCTCTCGATAGCCGGTCAGCGCATCGATTTTGGCCACGACCGCGACTTGGATGGCCGCTTGGACAACAACGAATGCACCGGCTTTCGGCTGCACCAAAACAAGCTTCAGGTGCGCACCGCCTGTACCCCTGAAGTGTGGACCGATCTGACCGACGCAGGCAGTCTGAAAATGACCCAACTGCAATGGCAATTGCACTGCGAACCACGCGGTCCTTGGTTGGCGCGGTGGGTGACCGTGCATGTGCATGCCCAGTGGCCACGCGAAAGTGCGCGGCAGTTGCAGATTTCGCAAACTGTTGGGCTGCGCAACCACGTGGCCGCCACCCCTTGGCCCACCGCATGTGGGCAGATCCCATGAGCACACAACCCGTCCTGCAAAAGGGTGTGATCACCTTGATGGTGGTCACCAGTTTGGTCATGTTGGCCAGTTTGGCGGGCTTTTACAGCGCCCGCAGTGTGTTGACCGACCAATTGGCCAGCAAGCACCAAAACCAAGCCACCCAAGCTCGCTTGGCCGCCGAAGCCGCTTTGGCATGGGCGCGCGCTGAACTTGCCCGGCAATACGCCAGCCAGCCAGAGGGCACGTTGGCACCAAGCGCCAACGCTCGCAGCGCCTGCCCTGCTGGTCATACAGGTGACCAGTGGCAATGCAGCCTGATGTCTGCGCCTGTACACCCGTCCATGCCAGAGACAGTCTCGCAAGTTTTGACGGTGCGCGATGTGGTCCGATCACCGCATGTGGTGGGCTTGTGGGCCAGCGCCACATTGGCCGACAGCCGCAGCCAAGGCCGCGTTCAGGCCAGCGTGTTTGTGCCCAGTGTGGCTCCGGCCCCAAGCGGCTCAAGCGCAGCGGCTTTGGTGCTCAACGGCTGTGCCTCAGCAGCCGCCAGTGCGGCCCTGAGTGTGTGCCCCTTGAGCTCAGACAGCGCCGCTTGCAGCGGCGCAGCCTCTGGCGCTGTGCTGCACAGCCTTAGACTGCACGCCCCAGATGGCAACGGCCTGATCTCAGATGCGCAACGCAGCCACTGCTTGGGCTTGTTACCCCAGCATTTGCCCGCAGGCGGTGTGCTCACCGGCGAGCTCTCCAGCGCCTTGAACGGTGTGCAAAGTGCCGCGCCAGCCGCCCCCCCGTGCACGGCCTTGGCTTGGCGGCACGTGCTGGGCGACATCACGCCCGCGCAAATCCAAGCTTGGTCGCAAGCGCAAGAGCGCCAAGGTCTGCACGCGCAAAGCCAACCCCAGCGCTCCATTTACTGGGTAGACCAAGCCACCCCTTGGACACAAAGCCTGGGCACGGCAGATGCCCCGGTGTTGTTGGTGTTCTCAGACACAGCCTGTGCACTGCGCTGCCCCAGCATCGCCAGCGGGGTGCGCATTTGGGGCACTGTGGTGCTGCAAACGCAATGCCAAGACCACAAAGCCCAGGCATGGCGCGCCGGGCGCATCGATGGGCAATTGGTGGTGGAGTCCAGTTTGATCGATCTGCAAAGCGACAGCCACATTCAGGCCCGAAGCCAGCCGCGAGCGGCTTACCGCTTGGACTGGCCCGCTGGCATCGATGCCAGCCGAGTGCAGGGCATCCCGGGCAGTTGGCGTGAAGGCCCACCGTGAGCACGCCCAAACCACGGAACGCACAGCAGGGCCTGGCCTTGCTGGAGGCCTTGGTGGCTTCGGCCGTGCTGGGCATTGGCTTGGCTGGGGCCACCCGCTTGACCCTGCATGCGCTGCAAACCGCCAGCGATACCCGCCAGCACAGCCTGGCCACCACCTTGGCGGCACAGGCCATGGATTGCCTGCAATCGGGCCGGCATGGCTGCGCGATCACCCACCCCATCACTGTGCAGGGCACGCCCTACACGATCACCCACCAACTGCGCGAAAGACCCGGCCTGGCACTGATGGATGTCACCGTCCAAGTGCAATGGCCCCTCAAAGGCCGAGCACATGTGGGCACAAGCCGGCAGGCCAACTCGCCCGCCGAGCAAGGCAATGGTCTCATGGTGTTGCACAGCAGCATTGACCAAGTACCTGCTTGGCTTAGCGTATCCTCACCCTGATACATTGACCATGCGCTTTTGACCGTGACCTCCCCCGACCGCCCCACGCCCAACCGCCCTGAACCTGCTGCCCGTGCCTCTGGTGTGGCCGATGTCGCCGCTTTCGGGCCTGCACCGGCCGCTGCTGAGCCTTGTGCCCCCGAGCAGCTGATGCACAAGGCCTTGCAGGTGGCCGCGCGTGCCATGTACCTGAGCGCACCCAACCCGCGTGTGGGCTGCATCATCACCGCCGCCGATGGCAGCGTACTGGGCCAAGGCCATACCCAAGGCGCGGGCGGTCCACACGCCGAAATCATGGCACTGCGCGACGCGGCCGAGCGAGGCCACAACAGCCTGCAGCAAGCCACCGCCTGGGTCACACTGGAGCCATGCGCCCACCAAGGCCGCACTGGGCCGTGTTGTGACGCGCTCAGCGCGGCAGGCATTGGCCGGGTGGTGGCGGCAATGATCGACCCCAACCCGAAAGTGGCTGGGCTGGGCATGGCGCGCCTGGCCGCAGCAGGTGTGCAAACCCAGGTGCTGCCTCCCCACAGTGCCTTGGCCCACCAAGCCCGCGAACTCAACATCGGCTTTTTCAGCCGCATGGAACGCGGCAGGCCCTGGCTACGCATGAAAGTGGCCAGCTCTTTGGACGGGCAAACTGGCCTGCAAAACGGCCACAGCCAATGGATCACAGGCCCCGAAGCCCGCAGCGACGGCCACGCATGGCGAGCCCGCGCTTGCGCGGTACTCACGGGCATTGGCACCATCCTTGAAGACGATCCGCAACTCAATGTGCGAGGCCACAACACCCCGCGTCAACCGCATTTGGTGGTGGTAGACAGCCGCTTGGACCTGCCACTCACGGCTCAATTGCTGTCCCCACAAGCCACTGCTGAGCCAGCTCGGCAAATCTGGCTCTACCACGCCACCGACCCCCAAGACCAGCAACACCGCCCCAAACGCGCTGCGCTCACAGCGCGGGGCGTCCAACTCATCGAGATGCCCGGCCCCGGCGGCAAGGTCAATCTGTCGGGCATGCTGAGCGACTTGGCACGCCGCGAAGTCAACGAGTTGCATGTCGAGGCCGGTCACAAACTCAACGGCTCTTTCATTCGTGAAGGCCTGGTGGACGAATACTTGGTCTACATGGCCCCTCGCTTGATTGGCCCGGGTCAAGGCATGGCCATGCTGCCTGCGCTGGCTGCGCTGCACGACTCGGTGCAGCTGAGCTTTCACGCGGTGGACCGCATCGGGCCCGACCTGCGCCTGCTGCTGCGCCGGGCCTGAAGCTTAAAGATCCAGCGCAAAATTCAGTGTTTTCACGCCGTTTGCTGTGCCCAGCAGACACACTTGGGCCTTTTGCAAGGCAAACACCCCCACCGTGACCACGCCCGGCCACTGGCTCACGGAATGCTCAAACGCCACCGGGTCAGCGATGTGCAGGCCCCTGACATCCACCAGGTGCTGGCCGTTGTCGGTGACCCAAGGCTGGCCATCTTTCAAGCGCACACTGGCCACGCCGCCCATGGCGGCAAATTGGCGCATCACGCGGGCCGTGGCCATGGGCACCACTTCCACCGGCAGGGGGAAAGCCCCCAAGGTCTGCACCAGCTTGCTCTCGTCGGCGATGCAGACAAACAACTGCGACTGCGCCGCCACGATTTTTTCGCGCGTCAGGGCCGCGCCCCCGCCTTTGACCATGTGGCCTTGGTGGTCGATCTCGTCCGCACCGTCGATGTAGACCGACAGGCTCTCTGTCTCGTTGCTGTCGAACACTGGAATGCCCAGGGCCTTGAGGCGTGCGGTGGAAGCTTCAGAGCTGGACACCGCACCCTTGATCTGGTCTTTCATGGTTGCCAAGGCGTCGAGAAAAAAGTTCACTGTGGAGCCGGTGCCCACACCAACGATCTCACCGGGAACAACGTATTTCAGGGCGGCTTGGCCCACCAGGGCTTTGAGTTCGTCTTGGGTCATGAAAACATTCGGTTGGGGGATGAAAAAGCTCGGGCTGGGGTTTGCGACAATCGCAGGGCCACGACTCACACGCCGCAGCCCCCTTGCGCCAGCCCGGAATTATCCAATGTCCATGATCCCCTACGCCCTCGCCCGCTCGATTTTGTTCAAGATGGACCCCGAAGAGGCCCATGATTTGACCATCGAAGGCCTGGCCCGCACGCAAAACACCCCGCTCGACCGCGTTTACCGCCAACCCTTTGTGGCCCAAGCCGTCACACTGGCAGGCCTGCACTTTCCCAACCGGGTGGGCCTGGCCGCCGGGTTGGACAAAAACGCCCGCTGCATCGACGGCCTGGGGGCCATGGGTTTTGGTTTTGTCGAAGTTGGCACCGTCACACCCAAAGCGCAGCCCGGCAACCCCAAACCGCGCATGTTCCGCCTGCCCGAAGCCCAAGCGCTGATCAACCGCCTGGGTTTCAACAACGACGGGCTGGACGCCTTTGTGGCCAACGTCAAACGCTCCAAGTTCCGCCAGCAAGGTCGCCTGCTGGGCTTGAACATCGGCAAAAACGCCGCCACACCCATCGAAAACGCCACCGACGACTATGTGCTGGCCCTGAGCGGGGTGTACCCCCACGCCGACTACGTGACGGTCAACATCTCCAGCCCCAACACGAAAAACCTGCGCGCCCTGCAAAGCGACGAAGCACTCGACGGTTTGCTGGGCGCGCTGGTGGCTCGGCGCGAAAAACTGGCTGCCGAGCATGGCCGCCGCGTGCCCATGTTCCTCAAAATCGCACCCGACCTGGACGAGACGCAAGTGGGCGTGATCGCCGCCACCTTGCAAAAACACGGCATGGACGGCGTGATCGCCACCAACACCACCTTGGCCCGCGACGCCGTGAGCGGCCTGCCGCATGCCGAAGAAAAGGGCGGCCTGTCCGGCTCACCCGTGCTGCAAGGGAGCAACCGCGTGATTCGCCAGCTGCGTGCGGCCTTGGGCAAAGACTTCCCCATCATCGGCGTGGGCGGCATCCTGAGCGGGTACGACGCCATCGCCAAGATCGAGGCCGGGGCCGACGTGGTGCAAATCTACACCGGCCTCATCTTCAAAGGCCCTGCGCTGGTGACCGAAGTGGCGAGCGCCTTGCAGCAGATGAGGCCTTGATCACAAGGCCGCATGCTGTGGTGCCAACGAAACAATTGGGATCTGACCCCGTTTTTACAATTTATTGAGGTGAACACCATGAACGCACAAACCGCACACGATGACGACGATATGCCCGCAGAAATTGATTTCTCCGGAGCCAAGCGCGGCCAGTTTCATAGGGATGGTGCGCAATTAAATATACCGGTCTACCTGGATCAGAAAGTGCAGAACACTCTGGCCGCGCTGGCCAGTGCCAAGGGTGTGGAATTTTCTGCGCTGATCAATGACTTGCTCAAAAAGGATATAGAGTTGATTGAGATGGCGCGTTGACGCCCGCGCCGCTGCGCGTGGTCACCAGCGCAAAGGTCATGCCTGCCGCTTGCAGGTAATGGCGGTATTCTCTGACGCCGTTGGCTTTGATCTCTTTTTCAAACAAGAGCGCGTTGTTCTGGCCGTGCAGGTACCAGGTGGTGCCGCCCATCATGTTGGTGGGAGCGTTGGCCGTCAGGGTGACGGTTTGTTTGACACGTTGGTGTTCGGGGCCGTAGACAAAGGCGAGTGTGCGGTCGGAGGTGGCTGTGGTGGCGCTGTTGCTTTGACCCTTTTACAAGACTCGGCGGATTCAAAAGTGAAGTGCAACACCTGCCAACCCTGTAAGGTCCGCAGATGCAAAGCACTCCATTGAAACACTACAAACAGATCCAACCCGAAGAGCGCGTGACTCTCGCCAGCCTCCATGTTCAGAACTTCACCGTGCGAGAGATTGCCCGAACC
>NZ_JBIKIL010000179.1:0-5362 GCF_044361645.1 Limnohabitans sp.
GCGCTCCCCGCAGTGACGGCGGTGATGGAGTACATCCCAGACTGCCCCGTCATCGCGACGCAGGAAGCGATCCATGGACTGCCGCGTCGCTGCGCTCCTCGCAGTGACGGCGGTGTTGGGGTGCATCCGCTGCTGATCTGTCATGACGAGGGGCAAAGCGACCCGCCCAAGCTGTCATCGCGACGAAGGAAGTGACCTTTCCAACCCGTCATCGCGACGGAGGAAGCGATCCATGGACTGCCGCGTCGCTGCGCTCCTCGCAGTGACGGCGGTGTTGGGGTACATCCGCTACTGTCCCGTCATCGCGACGGAGGAAGCGATCCATGGACTGCCGCGTCGCTGCGCTCCTTGCAGCCAGTGAGGTGTTGGGCCAAGCGCCGGGATTTGGCAGGGCAGACGCATCACGTTTTGATTGAGCTCAACGCGTAGCCGCTGGAAAGGCCGTGACTGCTGAGCTGTTAGCGCTGGGGCTGTTGGGCGCGCCTGACGTGTTGGGTGCAGGGGGCGAACTGGTTGCAGGGGGCGAACTGGGTGCAGGGGGCGAACCGGTGGCAGCCGGTGTGGCCGGGTTGACACGCGGGAACTGCACGGCCCGCTCTCGGTTGCTGATGCTGCTGCTTTTTTGCAGCGTCTCCAGGTAGCGCTCTTTTTGCAGGGTGACCAAGGCTTCCACGTCGCGGTTGAGTTTGTCCACGTTGCCCACCGCGCCCTTGAGGGCCTTGACTTCGTTGCCCAGTGTTTGCACGGCCCCGGCTTGGGTTTGCAGGCGGTTGTTGATGCCTTGCACTTGTTTGAGCAAGGTGTCGCTGCTGGCGGCCACTTGTTTGGCGGTTTCACCGGGCACGGTTTGCACCAGGGTTTCTGATTTTTTCAGGGCTTCGTTGATGCGCCCTTCGATCAGGCCTTGTGTTTTGGCTTGCTCCACCTGTTGGCTCGCCAAGCCTTCGATGCTGCGGTTGATGGTGTCCAAGGATTCCAGGCCGACATTGAGGTCAACCACGCGTTTGCCCACGGCCAGCATCATGGTGTCGAGTTGGTTGATGCGGCTGTTCATGCGCACACCCATCACCAAAAAGAAGACCAGGCAAATGAGCAAAACGAGGCTGGTGGCACCGAGCAAGATGGTGGCTTTTTTGTGGCCCGACTCGGTCAGGGTTTTGAAGTCACTGGTGGCTTTGTACAGGTCTCGGCTGGCGGCAGCCGCCGCTTCGGTCGATTTGCCGGCGATGTCTGCCGAGTCCAACACCGCTTGCGCCAGTGACTGGTATTGCTGGTAAGCGCGGTCGTCGATGCTGGCGCCCAGACGCGTTGGCGTCAGCGCTGCTGGGCTGGGCTGCGGGGCCTCGGGCGCAGGCGTGCTGGCAGCGTCCGTCTGGGGTGTTGGCTGGTCTGCCTCCGCGCTGTCCGGCACGGCGCTTGGGTCTAACAAAATCGGCTCGGTGGGGGTGAATTCTTTGTCGCTCATGGTCGTTGTCCTCGGGCTGTGTTCGAGTTTTGCAGGCGCTGAAGTTGCTCTGCCAATTGGGCGTTACGGGTTTTGAGTTTTTCAATCCGGCCCTTGATCGGGTTGTCTTGTTCCCAAACTGGCTCGGATGCGGGGGCCGGTGCAGCAGCGCGTGGCGTTTTGCCTTTGGCCGCAGCTTGCGGTGCCGGTCGCGGTTTGGCCGCTTTGCTGGGCTTGTTGGGTCGGCTGGGGGCGGGCGGCGGCGTTGCTTCGCGCAAGCTGGCTTTGCTGCGCTCGGGCTTGGCGGTTGGGGCCGGGACCGCCACGGGTTTGGATTTGGCGCGCGTGGCGGGCGTGATTTTGACGGTGTTGGGCGTTGGCGCGGTGGGCTCTTCTGGTGCGCTGGCTTTTTTGGCGCTTTTGCGCTGGGCGATGTGGGTCCCTTCGGCGATCTTGACCGCGTGGGGTTTGTCGTTGCGAATGAGGGTGGATTTTTTCACGGCATGCTCCTGTGCGGGGTTCAGCGCAATTTGTCGGGCGCTGTGGGGGCCACGGTGGGGGCGGTGTTTGCGGGTTTGCTGGGGTCGCTGGGCTCGGGCCACTCAATGGGCAGGGGCATGGCGGTTTTGGCTGCGGTTTGGGCTTGGCCAATGCCAAAGGCTTGGGGCTGCAGCCAGAGCATCAGCAGGGTCGACAAAGCCAAGGCCAGCACAGCCCAAATCAGCACCCGCGTGTTGGCTTGCCGCCACTGGCCTAGGCGTTGTTGGCTTTGGGCGATGGCTTCGCGGCCTTTGGCGTGAAAGGCCAGCCACTGGGCTTTGGCCGATGAGGGGGGGGTGTTGACCTGTGCATTTGACTTTGCCTGTGCCTGCGCTTGGGCAAGTGCTTGAGCTTGCGCCCTCGCGTCTTGCAACACGGCGGCAACGGTGTTGTCCAAATTTTGCGTGGGGTCTTCAGTCCAGGCTTGCCGGTTGATGCGCTTGAGCAACTGCTGGACGGGCAGCAGGCGGCCTTCGGTGCGCGCGATGTCGAGCGCGGCTTGGGCCTGTTCTTGGTTGGGGGCCTCGATTTCCCAGCGCAAAATTTTGCGGCCAAATGCGGCCAACTGGTTGAGGTGGGCTTGCGGGCCGGTCATGAGCAAGATGGCCCGGATGTTGGCACCCGGAAAGTTTTGGATCAGCCGGGCGAGCAGCTGGATTTCGGCCTCAGGCATGGCCTGGGCGTCGTGCACGATCCAGATTTGTGCCCGGTTGGTCTGCCCGCTTGCGCGGGTGGCTTGCTCGACCGATTGCCGCGCCAGCGCCTCGTTGAAGCGGCCGAGCAAGGAGTCGGTGTTGGTGGGGAAGTAAACCTCGATGCTGTGCTCTGGGGCCTCTTGGCGCAGCCGCTGGAGCAACAAGCTCAAGTAGTGGTCGAGCAGGGCTTCGTGTTCGCATTGCAGCGACAGGCTCAGGCCCTCGCGGGCAAGCGCGTTGGCGCAACCGTCGATGCGCATGCGGTCGGCGGAGCGAAAGACAAAGTCGGCCAAAGCCGGGGGGCTGGATTGGATGGGGATGTTCATGCCGTGGCTCCTTGGGCAGTTGCTTTTTGGCCATCAGGGTTGAACTGCATGCTGGAGGGTATTTGCACTTGGGGCTTGGCTCGAGGCGGGTTCATGGGCGAGGCCGCTTCCAGACTGAAAACGTAGGCAATCACTTGGGCCACAGCGTGGTAGAGGTCTTCGGGCACTTGCTGCTCGACCTTGGTGGTGAAGTAAATGGCACGCGCCAGTGGGGGCGCTTCAAACAGGTGTACGCCGTGGGCTTTGGCTTCGGCACGGATCAGGGCGGCCATGTGGTCTGAGCCTTTGGCCACCATGATGGGCGCACCTTCGCCAGTAGGGTCGTATTCGAGGGCAACCGCAAAGTGTTCAGGGTTGGTGATGACGACGTCGGCGTCTTTGACGCGGTCCATCATGCGGGCGTTGGACATTTCGCGCTGCCGCCTGCGAATTTGGGCCTTGACCTCGGGGCTGCCTTCCATTTGCTTGAATTCGTCTTTGACCTCTTGCAGGCTCATGCGCATGCGTTTGGTGAAGCTGTGCTTTTGCCAAGGCACATCGATCAAGGCGATGATGGCCAGGCTGAGCGCCACCCACAAAGCCGACTGCATGATCATGCGGCCAGCGGCGTTGAGCGCGGGCTCAAGGCCCATTTGCCCGATCGCGACGAGGCCGTCCATGTTGACCAAGAGCGACCACCACAGCACGCCGGCGACCAGCATAAATTTGAGGATGGCTTTGCCCAACTCGACCAAGGCATGGGTGCCAAAGATGCGCTTGAGGCCGTTGATGGGGTTGAGTTTGGAGCCCTTGGGCATGACCGATTTGAACGAAAACAAATAACCCCCAGTCATGCCCGAGGCGATGATGGCGGCCACCATGGTGAACAGGACCACGGGCAGCACCAGCACAAAGGCGGCGAGCAGGTGTTCGCCGAAGTGGGCGGGCAGCAGCAGGGGTTTTTCGATGAGTTGGCGCTCGAACACGAAGCCTTGCGCAAACACCTTGGACAGCCGCGACATGAGCCAACTGCCGGTCAGCATGAGCACCACAAAGGAGCCAATGACAATGACGGCCGCGGGCAGCTCAGTGGAGCGCGCCACTTGGCCATCGTCGCGCGCTTTTTTGAGCTTTTGCGCCGTGGGTTCTTCGGTTTTGTCTTGTGCGCTGTCAGACACGGGGCACCCCTATGACATCGCGGACCACCGCAAAACCTTCGATCCAAAGCCATTCGATGCGACCGCCGATGCTGTCCATGGAGATGATCAAAATGATGAACCCGGCCATGATCATGGCGGGAAAGCCCACAGCAAAAATGTTCAAACTGGGCGCAGCGCGGGTCACGACGCCCAAGCCCACGTTGATGAAGAGCAAAGAGACCATGACGGGCAGGGCCATGAGCACAGCGCCTAAAAACATCATGGTGCTCCATTGCAGCACGCGACCAAAGACGGCTTGGTTCAAGATGTTGGTGCCAATGGGCAGTGTGTTGAAGGACTCCAAGATCAGGCCCAGCAAAATGGCGTGTCCACCAAAACCCACAAAGATAAGGGAGGACATCACGATCAGCAGCTGCGAGATGACCGGCACGTTGCCCATGTTGGGGTCCAGCATGTTGGCCATCGACAAGCCCATGGCGGCGGCAATGCTTTGACCGGCCACCACCACGGCGGCCACCACCACTTGCAAGATCAGGCCCATGGTGGCGCCGATCATGATTTGGTTAAAAACCTCGGCCAAGCCTGGGGCGCTGGTGGGGTCGATCACCGGCCAGTTGTGCAGTGGAAAGACCAGCCAAGTCAGCACCAAGGCCAACAAGATGCGCATGCGGGTGTTGAAGGCGGTGAGCGAGAAAATAGGCGCAGTGATCATCAGGGCCGAGATGCGCAGCATGGGCCACAAAAAGGTGTAAAACCTTTGCACGATGTCGTCGGCAAGTAAGTTCATTTGCGCGCCTGCTGTGCTGTCAAATAAAGAGCGTGGGGATGCGCTCAAAAATGCCGCGCGTGAAGTCGACCAAGGTGGTCAGCATCCAGCTGCCAAACAGCATCAAGGCCAAGGCCATGACGATCAACTTGGGAATAAAGCTGAGCGTCATCTCGTTGATGGAGGTGGCCGCTTGGATGATGCCGATGACCAGGCCCACGCCCAAGGCCACCAGCAACAAAGGTGCGCTCACCAGGGCGATGGTCCACAGCGATTGCCGACCCAAATCGATGACCATGGCGGTGTCCATTGCAGTCTCTCTTTCAGGGCATGGCAAAGCTGCCAGCCAGTGAGCCCATGATCAGGCTCCAGCCGTCAACCAGCACGAACAACATGAGTTTGAAGGGCATCGAAATCATCATGGGCGAGAGCATCATCATGCCCATGGACAT